>NC_020504.1:5822316-6129478 GCF_000349325.1 Streptomyces davaonensis JCM 4913 | reverse complement strand
CGCTTCGAACTTGTACGAGTCGATGCCGGCGCCGCCGAACTCCTCGTCCACGCGGATACCGAAGACGCCCAGCTCGGCGAGCTTGTAGTAGAAGTCGCGGGGCGCCTGGCCCGCCGCGAACCACTCGTCGTAGACCGGCACGACCTCGGCCTCGATGAAGGCGCGGATGGTCTCCCGGAACGCCTCATGGTCCTCGTTGAACACAGTACGGCGCACGGCCGCCACCTCCACCTGGCTATGTCTAAGCGCTTGCTCACTCAACCGTACCGGCGAGTATGAAGCGCCGTCCAGGGGATCGGCCCCGTAACGCTCATCACTCCCCCGCCGCCGCGAAGGCCCCCCTGGCCATCCGGTGCAACAGCTCCGACGTGGCCCCGCGGCCCGGCAGGGCGCCCGGGCGGCCGAGGTGCGGGGTGGAGTTCAGCAGGCCGAAGACCGAGTGGACCGCGGAGCGGGCGCTGGGTTCGGTGAGCGCCGGGTAGACCTTGCGGACCACGTCCACCCACAGCTCGACGTACTGCCGCTGGAGCTGGCGGACCAGCTTGCGGTCGCTGTCGCGCAGCCGGTCCAGCTCGCGGTCGTGCAGGGTGATCAGCGGGCGGTCGTCGAGCGCGAAGTCGATATGACCCTCGATGAGGGAGTCCAGGATCGCGCCGGGCCCCTCGCCGTCGGCCTCCGCCAGGCGCCGCTTGGCGCCCGTCAGCAGCTGGCCGCTGATGCCGACCAGCAGCTCCGCCAGCATCGCGTCCTTGCCCGGGAAGTGCCGGTAGAGGCCGGGGCCGCTGATACCGACGGCTGCGCCTATCTCGTCGACCCCCACGCCATGGAACCCGCGCTCGGCGAACAGCCGCGCGGCCTCCTTGAGGATCTGCTCACGACGGGTGGGTGCGTCGGTTCTGGTGCCCATGCGAGCAATTCTAGACAGGGAGGTTAGCGGTCGTTAACCTGAAGGAAATGCGTTAACGCTCATTAACAAGGGTGAGGGGACCGCAGGATGCACGAGGCACCCGAGCTGACGAGTGCGGCAGATCCCGCGTCGGAGGCCTGGAAGGCCCAGGAGGAAGCGCAGCTCGCGCTGGTCGAGGAGCTGCGCGGCAAGCTCGCCGCGGCCCGTCTGGGCGGCGGGGAGAAGGCGCGCGCACGGCACACCGCGCGCGGCAAGCTGCTGCCCCGGGACCGGGTGGACACCCTGCTCGACCCCGGCTCGCCCTTCCTGGAACTGGCGCCGCTGGCCGCCGACGGCATGTACGACGGACAGGCCCCCGCGGCCGGTGTCATCGCCGGGATCGGCCGGGTCAGCGGACGTGAGTGTGTGATCGTCGCCAATGACGCCACCGTCAAGGGCGGCACGTACTACCCGATGACGGTGAAGAAGCACCTGAGGGCCCAGGAAGTGGCCCTGGAGAACCGGCTGCCCTGTCTCTATCTCGTCGACTCCGGCGGCGCCTTCCTGCCCATGCAGGACGAGGTCTTCCCCGACCGTGAGCACTTCGGGCGGATCTTCTTCAACCAGGCCCGGATGTCCGGCGCGGGGATCCCGCAGATCGCGGCCGTCCTCGGGTCCTGCACGGCGGGCGGGGCGTACGTTCCCGCGATGAGCGACGAGGCCGTCATCGTCCGCAACCAGGGCACGATCTTCCTGGGCGGGCCTCCGCTGGTGAAGGCCGCCACCGGCGAGGTCGTCACCGCCGAGGAGCTGGGCGGCGGCGAGGTCCACTCCCGGGTCTCGGGCGTGACCGACCATCTCGCCGAGGACGACGCGCACGCCCTCAGGATCGTCCGCAACATCGTCGCCACGCTCCCCGCGCGCGGGCCGCTCCCCTGGCAGGTGGAGCCCGCCGCCGAGCCCAAGGTCGACCCCCACGGCCTCTACGGCGCCGTACCGGCCGACCCCCGCACCCCCTACGACGTCCGGGAGATCATCGCGCGCGTGGTCGACGGCTCCCGGTTCGCGGAGTTCAAGTCCGAGTTCGGGCAGACCCTGGTCACCGGCTTCGCCCGGATCCACGGCCACCCGGTCGGCATCGTCGCCAACAACGGCATCCTCTTCTCCGAGTCCGCCCAGAAGGGCGCCCACTTCATCGAGCTGTGCGACCAGCGCGGCATCCCGCTGGTGTTCCTCCAGAACATCTCCGGGTTCATGGTCGGCCGGGACTACGAGGCGGGCGGCATCGCCAAGCACGGCGCCAAGATGGTGACCGCGGTGGCCACCACGCGGGTACCGAAACTGACGGTCGTCGTCGGCGGTTCCTACGGCGCCGGGAACTACTCCATGTGCGGGCGGGCCTACTCGCCCCGCTTCCTGTGGATGTGGCCGGGCGCCAAGATCTCCGTCATGGGCGGCGAGCAGGCCTCCTCGGTCCTCGCCACGGTCAAGCGCGACCAGCTCGAAGCCCGCGGCGAACAGTGGCCCGCCGAGGAGGAAGAGGCCTTCAAGGCGCCGATTCGAGCGCAGTACGAGCGCCAGGGGAATGCCTATTACGCGACGGCCCGCCTCTGGGACGACGGTGTCATCGACCCGCTGGAGACCCGTCAGGTGCTGGGCCTGGCACTGACCGCCTGCGCGAACGCCCCGCTGGGTGACCCCCAGTTCGGCGTCTTCCGGATGTGAGGACCCATGTTTGACACAGTGCTCGTCGCCAACCGGGGTGAGATCGCGGTCCGCGTCATCCGCACCCTGCGTGCCCTCGGCATCCGCTCGGTCGCCGTCTTCTCCGACGCCGACGCCGACGCCCGGCACGTCCGGGAGGCCGACACGGCGGTACGGATCGGTCCGGCGCCCGCGTCACAGAGCTATCTGTCCGTGCAGCGGATCCTCGAAGCCGCCGCCCGCACCGGCGCCCAGGCCGTCCACCCGGGGTACGGATTCCTCGCCGAGAACGCCGACTTCGCGCGCGCCTGCGCCGAGGCGGGCCTGGCCTTCATCGGGCCGCCGGCCGAGGCGATCTCCCTGATGGGCGACAAGATCCGCGCCAAGGAGACCGTGCGGGAGGCCGGGGTCCCCGTCGTCCCCGGCGGGCGGGACCCCGAACTCGCCGCGGCAGCCCATGAGTTGGGCGCTCCGGTGCTGCTCAAGCCCAGCGCGGGCGGCGGCGGCAAGGGCATGCGGCTGGTCCGGGACCTGGCCGTGCTGGACGAGGAGATCGCGGCGGCCCGGCGTGAGGCGGCGGCCTCCTTCGGCGACGACACGCTCCTGGTCGAGCGGTGGATCGACCGGCCCCGGCACATCGAGATCCAGGTGCTGGCCGACGGTCACGGCAACGTCGTCCACCTCGGCGAGCGCGAGTGCTCCCTCCAGCGGCGCCACCAGAAGATCATCGAGGAGGCGCCCAGCGTGCTCCTCGACGACAAGACGCGGGCGGCGATGGGCGAGGCGGCCGTCCAGGCGGCCCGCTCGTGCGGCTACCGGGGCGCGGGCACGGTGGAGTTCATCGTGCCCGGCGGCGACCCGGACGCGTACTACTTCATGGAGATGAACACCCGTCTCCAGGTGGAGCACCCGGTCACCGAGCTGATCACCGGCCTGGACCTGGTGGAGTGGCAGCTCCGGGTCGCGGCCGGGGAGAAGCTCACCTTCGCCCAGGACGACATCCGGCTGACGGGGCATGCGATCGAGGCCCGGATCTGTGCCGAGGACCCGGCCCGCGGGTTCCTCCCGTCCGGCGGTAGCGTGCTGCGGCTGCGCGAGCCTTCCGGTGACGGTGTGCGCACCGACTCCGGGCTCACCGAGGGCACCGAGGTCGGCAGCCTGTACGACCCGATGCTCTCCAAGGTCATCGCCTACGGCCCCGACCGCGCCACTGCCCTGCGCAAGCTCCGCGCGGCGCTCGCCGGGACGGTGACGCTGGGCGTGCAGACCAACGCGGGGTTCCTGCGCCGCCTGCTGGCCCATCCGGCGGTGGTGGCCGGGGAGTTGGACACCGGCCTGGTCGAGCGCGAGGTCGACGCCCTGGTGTCGGCGGAGGTGCCCGAGGAGGTGTACGCGGCGGCAGCGGCCGTACGGCTTCAGGGGCTGCGGCCCGCCGACGAGGGCTGGACCGATCCGTTCTCGGTGCCCAGCGGCTGGCGTCTCGGCGGTATGGCCAAGCCGCTCGCCTTCGATCTGCGGGTGCCGGGACTCGAACCCGTCACTCATGAGGCGGACGGCGCCCACACCGTCACCGAGGACCGGGTGTCCGTCACCCTCGACGGCGTCCGGCACACCTTCCACCGGGCCGCCGACTGGCTGGGCCGGGACGGCGACGCCTGGCATGTGCGCGACCACGACCCGGTCGCCGCCTCCCTGACCCGGTCCGCGCACTCCGGTGCCGATTCGCTGACCGCGCCCATGCCCGGGACCGTGACGGTGGTGAAGGTCGCCGTCGGGGACGAGGTGAGCGCCGGTCAGAGCCTGCTGGTGGTCGAGGCGATGAAGATGGAGCACGTCATCTCCGCCCCGCACGCCGGGACCGTCGCCGAGCTGGATGTCGTACCCGGCACGACGGTCGCCATGGACCAGGTGCTCGCCGTGATCGCCCCGGCCGAGCAGACCGTGGAGGAGGAGGTGTCGGCATGAGCACCCTGGAACTGGGGCTCCCCATGCCCGTACCGGCCCCGGGCCTGCCCGCCCGCGTCCGGATCCATGAGGTGGGCGCCCGCGACGGGCTCCAGAACGAGAAGGCGACCGTGCCCACCGAGGTGAAGGCGGAGTTCATCCGCCGCCTGGCCGACGCGGGCCTGACCACCGTCGAGGCGACCAGCTTCGTCCACCCCAAGTGGGTGCCCCAACTGGCCGACGCCGAGCAGTTGTTCCCGCTCGTCGCCGATCTGCCGGTGGCACTGCCGGTACTGGTGCCCAACGAACGCGGCCTGGACCGCGCGCTCGCGCTGGGCGCCACCCGGGTGGCCGTCTTCGCCAGCGCCACCGAGTCCTTCGCCAAGGCCAACCTCAACCGCACGGTCGACGAGGCGCTCGCCATGTTCGAGCCGGTGGTGGCCCGCGCGAAGGCGGAGGGCGCCGAACAGGTCCGCGGCTATCTGTCGATGTGCTTCGGCGACCCCTGGGAGGGCCCGGTGCCCGCGTCCCAGGTGGTCCACGTCTGCCGGGCGCTGCTCGACATGGGCTGCGACGAGCTGAGCCTCGGCGACACCATCGGCGTCGCCACCCCGGGCCAGGTGAGCGCGCTGCTCACCGCGCTCGGCGCGGCAGGCGTGCCCACCGAGGCGCTGGCCGTGCACTTCCACGACACCTACGGACAGGCGCTGGCGAACACCCTCGCCGCGCTCCAGTACGGCGTCACCACCGTCGACGCCTCCGCGGGCGGCCTGGGCGGCTGCCCGTACGCCAAGTCCGCCACCGGAAACCTCGCCACCGAAGACCTCGTGTGGATGCTGCACGGCCTCGGCATCGAGACCGGGGTCGACCTCGGCCGTCTCGTCGCCACGAGCGAGTGGATGGCCGGCCGACTGGGCCGCCCCAGCCCGTCCCGCACCGTACGAGCCCTCTCCCACAAGGAGTGAACCCCATGGACCACAAGCTCTCCCCGGAGCTCGAAGAACTGCGCCGCACGGTGGAGGAGTTCGCGCACGACGTCGTGGCGCCCAAGATCGGTGACCTCTACGAACGGCATGAGTTCCCTTACGAGATCGTCCGCGAGATGGGCCGCATGGGCCTGTTCGGGCTGCCCTTCCCCGAGGAGTACGGCGGCATGGGCGGTGACTACCTGGCGCTCGGCATCGCCCTGGAGGAACTGGCCCGGGTCGACTCCTCGGTGGCCATCACCCTGGAGGCCGGGGTCTCGCTGGGCGCCATGCCGCTCCACCTGTTCGGCACCGAGGAGCAGAAGCGCCAGTGGCTGCCCCGGCTGTGCTCCGGCGAGCTGCTCGGCGCCTTCGGACTGACCGAGCCCGACGGCGGCTCCGACGCGGGCGCGACCCGGACGACGGCCCGGCTCGACCCCGACACCGACGAGTGGGTGATCAACGGCACCAAGTGCTTCATCACCAACTCGGGCACCGACATCACCGGCCTGGTCACGGTCACCGCGGTCACCGACCGCACGCCCGACGGCCGCCCCCTGATCTCCTCGATCATCGTCCCCTCCGGCACCCCGGGCTTCACCGTGGCCCCGGCCTACTCGAAGGTCGGCTGGAACGCCTCCGACACCCGGGAGTTGTCCTTCGCCGACGTCCGGGTCCCTCGGGCCAACCTGCTCGGCACCGAGGGCCGCGGCTACGCCCAGTTCCTGCGCATCCTCGACGAGGGCCGGATCGCCATCGCGGCCCTGGCGACGGGACTTGCGCAGGGCTGTGTGGACGAGTCGGTGAAGTACGCGAAGGAACGGCATGCCTTCGGCCGCCCCATCGGCGCCAACCAGGCCATCCAGTTCAAGCTCGCCGACATGGAGATGCGCGCCCACACCGCCCGCCTCGCCTGGCGCGACGCGGCCAGCCGCCTCGTCTCCGGCGAGCCCTTCAAGAAGGAGGCGGCGATGGCCAAGCTGTACTCCTCCACGATCGCGGTGGACAACGCCCGCGACGCCACGCAGATCCACGGCGGCTACGGCTTCATGAACGAGTACCCGGTGGCCCGGATGTGGCGGGACTCCAAGATCCTGGAGATCGGCGAGGGCACGAGCGAGGTCCAGCGGATGCTGATCGCCCGGGAGTTGGGGCTGCTGGGCTAGCAACCAGGGCTTTTCTACCGCCGGTTCAGGCCGACGCGGCGAGCCGGGTGCCTCCCTCGGCCCCGTCGTCGGCCTCGGACCGGTCCAGCAGCCCGAGTTCCTGCGCCCGCGCCCCCAACGCCACGCGCCCTGGAACGTTCCAACGCTCCATCAGACGATGCACCCTGCGCTGGACCGTACGGTGCCCGATGCCGAGTCTCCGGCCGATTGCGGCGTCACCGAGTCCCTGATGCAGCATGCGCACGATCACCAAGTCAGTTTCTTCGAGCTGGTCGAGTCTCGGAGAACCACTCAAGGTAACAATCCCCCCACAGAACGGAATCACAACTACCTCTTAGTTCACCCTAAGCACTCCGCTCTCTTCACGCTTGAATTAACAATCACGCAAAACCCGCCTAACGCCCAACAAGGGCCTGGCGTATATACGCCACACTCCAACACGTTGGAACGCGTCAGCGCCGCAATGCCTCCACCGGCTGCACTCGTGACGCCCTGACCGCCGGATAGAGCCCGGCCAGCAGACCGGTGGCAAGGCCGACCAGCGGGGCCGCCGCCACCGTCGCCGGATGGATCACGGGCGTCCACTCCCGGACCACGGCCACGGCGACCACGGTGACCGTGCCGACGGCGGTGCCCAGCAGACCGCCGAGCGCCCCGAGCGCCCCCGACTCGGCGAGGAACTGTCCGGCGATGTGCCGTCCGCGCGCCCCCAGCGCCCGGCGCAGCCCGATCTCCCCGGTCCGTTCGAGCACCGCCACCAGCGTGGTGTTGGCGATCCCGACCGCGCCGATGACCAGACAGACCGAGGCGAGCAGCAGGAAGAGCTGATCGAGGTCGGAGCCGACCGACGAGCGCAGCGTCTCGGGGTCGGGCGGGGCGATCGCCCGGAAGTACTCCGGGTGTTCGGGCCGCAGAGCCAGGGCGGCCTCGTCAGCGACCTGCTGTGCGGCCCCGACGCGGGTGGCGATCAGCATCTTGGGCTCCGAGACGTTCTCCGGCCCCCAGACGCGGTCCGCCGTCTGCCTCGGCACGACCACCGAGAGCAGCAGATCGGCCTTGCGTTCCACGTCACCGACGATGCCGACCACGGAGAAGGCCTCGCCGCCGATGAACACCGCGGGCGCGTTCTCCAGGGTGGTGATGCCGAGCCGACGGGCCACCCCCTCGCCGATCACGGCCACCGGCGCGGCCGTACGCTCGGCGAAGTCGTCGTAGAGGCGCCCCTGTTCGAGACTGGGCACCGCCGCCGCGAGGGCTCCCGGCGAGGCGGCCACCACCTTGGTGCGCGCGGTGGAGTCGAGGGCGTCCGCCTGGGGCGAGGCGCTCACCGTGACGTCCGCAGGCAGCCGGACCGTGTAGTAGACGCCCGCGTGCTCGACGCCGTTGAGCCTGCCGACCCGGGTGTCCGCGTCCTTCGGGAACCCGATGTCCACGAACTCGTTCTGCTGCCGGGCGTTGTCCTCGACCGTCACCTCGGTGGCGCTCAGTTCGGTGAACCGGTTGTCGATCTGCGAGGACGCCGTGGCGGTGAGACCGAGTACGGCCACGAAGCTGCCGACGCCCAGCACGGTGCCGAAGGCGGTCAGCAGCGACCTCGCGGGCCGCTGTAGGACCCCCGCCGCCGCCTCGGCACACAGATCGCGCAGCCGCAGCACGGAGGGAGTCACCCCCGCCCTGGTCATCGCGCCCCTCATCGGGCCGTGGCGGGCACGGGCTCGCTGAGCACGCCGTCCCGGATCGTCACGCGGCGGGTGCCACGGGCGGCGACCGCCGCATCGTGAGTGATCACCACTAGGGTCATTCCCTGTTCGTTCAGTTCGTCCAGCAGTGCGAGCACGGCGTCGGCCGTGGCGCTGTCGAGGTTTCCGGTCGGCTCGTCGCACAGCAGCAGCGTCGGCCGGACCGCCAGGGCGCGGGCGATGGCGACGCGCTGGCGTTCGCCGCCGGAGAGCCTGCTGGGCAGGGAGTCGAGCCGGTGGCCGAGGCCCACGCCGCACAGCGCCCGACGCGCCCGCTCGGTGCGCTTCCGGCGCGGGACACCGCCGTACACCATGCCCAGTTCGACGTTCTCCAGCGCGGTGCGGTGGGGCATGAGGTGGAAGGACTGGAAGACGAAGCCGATCCGGCGGCCGCGTACGGCGGTGCGCTCGGCGTCGTTCAGGCTGCTGACGTCGACGCCGCCGAGGACGTAGCGGCCCTCGGTGGGGGTGTCCAGGAGCCCGGCGATATTGAGGAAGGTCGACTTGCCGGAGCCGGAGGGGCCGGACACGGTGACGAAGTCCCCGCGGCGCACGGACAGGTTCACCGGGCGCAGGGCCGTCACCGGAGGCGGCCCCGGGTAGGTGCGTCCGACGCCGTCGAACTCCAGCACCGTGTCGCCGTCGGCGGGTTGCGGTGCCGGCCGTGCCGGGCGGCCGAGCCACCTCATCGCAGGCCGCCGGAGCCGCGCATGCCGACGATCACTTGCTCTCCCGGCCGCAGCGCAGCCCGGCCGCCGACGGGCACCACGGCGACGAAGCCGTCGCCCTGGGTGCCCGCCCGGACCTCGACCCGCCTGCGGTCGCCGTTCGCTTCGAGGACCGTGACGGACGTTCTGCTGTCGGCGCCGGCCGACACGGCCGTGATCGGCACCACCAGGGCGCGGCCCTCGGTCGAGGCCGACTCGATGGTCAACCGCACGCCCTGCCCGGCCGAGCCCGCCTTGAGCGCCTTGTCCGGCTCGACCACCAGCCGGTAGGAACCCGCGGGCGGCGCGTCGCCGCTCGTGGCCTCCTCGCTCTGCGCGGCCTTGCCCGACTCGGGAGTGTCGGCCACGGAGGCCACCTTCGCCCCGGTCTGCTCGCCGGAGAGCTCCGACAGGATCTCCACCCGCTGCCCGGCACCGGCCAACTGCCGCTGGTGTTCCTGGAGATAGCCGTGGACGACCAGTTCACCGGCCGAGAGCCGCAGCACGGAGCCCGACACCCGCGAGCCGACCGCGCCGGTGACCGAGTCGACGTACGCCGGGAATCCCCCGACGAAGACGACTTCGTCCATCGGCAGCATCGGCCCCGACACCGCCTCCGCCTCGGCGAGTTCGGCGCGGGCGTCGGCCAGATCCTGCTCGGCGCGCTCCCGGGTGAGACCGTCCTTGTCGCCGTCGGAGCCACCCGCGTCCTGCACGGCGCGCTCGGCCACCCGTACGGCGTCCTCCGCGGCGTCGACCCGGTCCGCGCCGTCCGACTCGGCCTGCCGGGGCTCGTAGCCGATCGAGGCGTAGTAGGCGGCCAGCGCGGCCTTGGTGCCCGCGCCGAAGACGTCCTTCGCGTCCGCTCCCGTGTCATGGCCGAGTCCGCGCAGCGCGGACTGCAACTGCGCCACGTCCCGCCCCCCGGCCCCGGGCCTGAGATCCCGGTACACGGGGATGTCCCCGGGCAGGACGAACACGGGCCGCCCCGAGACCTCCAGCACCACCTGTCCGGCCTTGACGCGCTGCCCCGCCTTGACCGGGACCCGGGTCACCACCGGGGCGCCGGATCCGTCCGCGCCGGAACTCTGCGGCGCCACCTCGACCGTCTGACCGGCCCGTACCGTGCCGCGCAGTACGACGGTGTCCTTCAGCACCCGGTGCTCCACCGGGGCGGTGAGGACATCGGCCTCGGGCGGCGCGGTCTCCGCCGCGGCCTGGGCCGGCGAGCGGATCAGCTGGGCCGCGGCGACACCCGCGCCGGTGAGCAGCACCGAGGCGGCCGCCATTCCGGCCAGCCAGCGCCGACGCCGGGTCAGCGCGGCGCGGCAAGGCTCGGGGCCGGCGGACAGCTCCTCCGCGGTCAGTTCTTCGGCCGGCAGCGGTTCGGTGCCGGTGTTGTCGTTCATCGCGCCCAACTCCTCGGGAACATCCCGGTCGTACTCGTCAAGAACCGGATCCGGTGGTGCGGGCCGCGGCCTTCAGCGCCTTGTCCAGCACCTGACCCGCGCCCTTGAGCTCCTGGACGTGCTCCTCGGCCAGTTGCTCCTGAAGCCGGGACTCCTCGTCGAACCAGACCTCGGCCACCTTGTTCCGGTCCCGGCACTTCAGATCGGCCAGCGCGGTGGCCACCTCTTCGGGACCGGCGGTCGGAGCGCCGAACGCGGGGTCGTTCGGGGCGTCCATGGGCTCGTCGTAGGTGTAGCCGCTGTCCGCCATGCAGTCGGCCCAGGAACGGAAGACCTTCCGCACCGGCTCGGCCTGCTGCGCCTTCGTGTACGCCTCGTTGCTCAGGTCGTTGGCGAGCGTCGAGACGGGCTTCATGGAGCCGTAGATCCGGCGGTAGGCCTCGCCGCCGCAGCCGCCTTCGGGAAGCTTTCCGCCGGCGACCGACCCGGCCTTCTGCCCGGTCATCGCGGCCTCCTCCTCCGGGGTGAGTGCGGAGGCCTCCATCAGCCGCCGTGTCTCCTCCTGGTAGGCGCGCATGTCCCCGGCGGGCTTGTAGCCGTAGGTGGCGGCGACATCCCGGTCGTGGATGCCGTACCGGAGATCGGTGAGCGTGTCCGGGCCCATGTCCGGCAGTGGCTCGGCGGGTCGGTAGTCGAAGCCGTACTTCTTCATGCAGGCGGACTTGGCCTGCTCGATGGCGTCGAAGAGCAGGTCCTCCTGCTCCGGGTCCGGCAGGTAGGCCTGGAGCGGCAGCACCCAGGTGGCCGGGTTCGCGGGGTCGGCGGCGCGGCCCGCTGCCGAGCCGGAGCCGTCCGACGCGCTCTGTCCGCCGCACCCCGCCACGAGCGGCAGGGCCAGCGCGAGGGCCAGCACGGGGCGCACCCGACGGAGCGCGCCCCTTGCTCTCATCGTTCTCAGCACCACTGGAAGGAAGCGTTCTCGTTGTAGGTGTTCACCAGGTTCTTGCTCACCGGCGTCGGAGTCGCGGGCTGGAGACCGTCCTTGGCCCCGTTGAACCAGCTGTTGTAATACACGCAGGCGCCGTAGGACGTGTGCTCGTTCCGGGCGGACGCGGCATTGTTCTTCACGCCCTGGAGCGCTCCATTGCCCGTCCCGCCGCAGAACTTGTAGGCGACGGTGCCCGAGCCGTAGATCTCCACGGCTCCGAAGTTTCCGACCGAATAGCCGAAATCACGCCAGGCGCCACCGGAGTTGGAGTTGTAGTAGAGGCGGAACTTGAAGTCGTTGTAGCTCTGGCAGCCCAGCCAGTAATTGTCCTCGTCCTGTTGCGTCGCGTTCGCGGGCGTTCCCGAGAACATCAGCAGTCCGGCGGCGGAAGCAACGGTCAGGGCCTTCGCAAGAGTGCGCATAAACATCTCCTCAGGGGTCGGCGAGCGTAGATCGTGGCATCGCGGGGTGCGACTGCCAATGGATCTGGCGTCATTACGCCAAGTCCGCGCCCCAAGTGACCTGCATCCTGGCGCAATTGCGCCAGAACCTTCCCACCTCCAGCCGATCTGACAAAGAATCAACAGCCGCCGCCTGGCATTCCCTCTCAGCGAAAGCGAGCTTCGGCATGGCCGACGAGATGGTGCTCCGCGCTCAACGGTTCATCAATACGACGTATCCCAACATGCTCGGCATGAGCCCGCTGGAGGAGAACGGCCAGACCAGCTGGACCGTGATGTACGCGCTCACCCGCGCCCTCCAGCTCGAACTCGGCATCAGCTCGCTCTCCAACAACTTCGGTCCGACGACGCTGAACACGCTGGCCTCGAAGTACCCGGTGCTGAAGGACGGGACCGTCCCGTCGGCGAATTTCGCCCGCATCATCCAGTCCGCGCTCTACTGCAAGGGCTACGACGGCGGCGAGATAGACGGGAAGTACAACGACCGCGTCGCTGCCTCGGTCAGCAAGCTGAAGAGCGACATGGGTGTGCTTCCGTCGTTCCCGGAGGAGGGCAGCCTCTACCCCAAGGTCGTCAAGGCGCTGCTCAACATGGACCCCTATGTCGTGGTGAGCGGGGGCAGTTCGAAGATCCGGGAGATCCAGCAGTGGCTGAACGGCCGTTACATCGGCCGCCAGGACTTCTTCATCGTGCCGTGCGACGGCCACCACTCGCGGACCGTGGCCTCGTCGATGCTGTACGCCATCCAGTACGAGCTCGGCATGGCCGACGGCGTCGCCAACGGCAACTTCGGCCCGGGCACCAAGACGGGCCTGGCCAACCACACGCTCTCCGAGGGGTCCGCCGGCACCTGGGCGCAGCTGTACAGCGCCGCACTGATCCTCAACGGGCGTTCGGGGACGCCGTTCTCCTCCCTCTTCAACAGCACGGTCGCCAGTGAGACGGCGGCGTTCCAGGAGTTCGTGAAGCTCCCGGTCACCGGCAAGGGCGACTTCTCCACCTGGGCGTCGCTCCTGGTCTCCTACGGCGACCAGAACCGCAGGGGCGAGGCCTGCGACGGCGTCACGAAGATCACCGCGGCCCGTGCGGCGACCCTCAAGGCCGAGGGCGTCAAGTACATCGGCCGCTATCTGATCAACGCGACCGGCGGAAAGCCCTACGAGAAGGAGATCCAGGCCGGCGAGCTCCAGACCATCGCCGAGAACGGGCTGCGCTGTTTCCCGATCTGGCAGACCTACGGCCGCGACGCCAAGGGCTACAGCTACCCCTCCGGGAGCGCGGACGGTCTCGCCGCCATCGCCGCCGCCCAGCGCCACGGCTTCAAGAGCGGTGCCCGGATCTTCTTCGCGGTCGACTTCGACGCCTACGACTACGAGGTCACCGACAACGTCCTGCCCTACTTCAAGGGTGTCCAGGACGCCCTGGCGATGTCCGGCAACCCCTACCGGGTCGGCGTCTACGGGCCGCGCAACGTCTGCATCCGGGTGTCCGACGCGGGCCACGCCACGGCGAGCTTCGTCTCCGACATGTCCAGCGGCTTCTCCGGCAACTACGGCTATCCGCTGCCCGCCAACTGGGCCTACGACCAGGTCGTCACGCGCTGGCTCGGCACCGGTGACGGCGCCATCGAGGTCGACCACAACATCGCCTCGGGGCGCGACATCGGCGAGGGCTCCTTCAACGCGTCGTACCTCGACAACGACCCCGACACCGCGTTCGACTTCACGTCGTACTACAACGCCCTGAACGCCGATGTCAGCACCTACATGGAGCAGATCGGCTTCCCGGACTCGGACGCCAGCCGCATCTTCACGCACACCGAGTGCCTTGAGACGATCATGTCGCACGACGCGCTGATCACTCAGCTGTCGAACACGTACAACATGCGCAAGGCGCTGATCCAGACCTCGGCCTACTGGGAGATGCGCCACTACGACGTGGTCGACCTGGGCGTGGACGCGGCGGTCACCTACTACCACACCGGCGTCGGCGGGGGCGTCGTGCCCAAGCGGGACTCCTCCACCGGTATCGCGCAGATCAGCGGCGAGGTGGGCATCCGGGCCTGGAACCACTGCATCCAGGTCGATCTCGTCGAGGGCACCATCCTCGACCCGGCCAAGGACGCCGACATCTGGACGATGTGGCACAAGGTCAACCAGGACAACGCCTACTCGGTCAAGACCGTCTCGCTCATCCATCTGTGGGACGCGGCCGGCAAGGTCGGCGGCCAGAACCCGCCGGACGGCGAGAGCACGCTGCGCGCGATGAGCCTGGACTACACCCAGAACGAGATCTTCGAGGTGCTGCGCCGCTACCAGGGCTGGGGCGACGAGGCCGAGGAGCACGCGAGCAAGCGCATGGCGCTCTACCAGCTCTTCGAGAAGTACAACGGACTGTCCCGGCGGTAGTCCCTGTGCCCAGCGCCACCAACTGCCCCTGGACTTCAAGGGCTTCATGAGCTTCAAGAGAGAGACGAGGCGTATGACTTCCCCCCGCCAACCCCTGTCCCGCCGCTCCTTCCTCGCCCGGGCCTCCGTGGTCACTGCCGCCGCGGCAGTGGCAACGCTGCCCTTCTCCGAATACCTCGCCTCCCCCGCGTACGCGGCGGGCCGGTACGCCGAGCCGAAGGATGTCCGGGACGCGGCCCGCCGTGCGCTGGCCCGCGAGAAGCGCACCCGGTCCGGCAAGCCGAGCCCCAACGGCTGGGAGATGGAGCTGACCACCGACAAGGGCGGAAAGGTGTGGACCCGGCCGGTCCCCGGCACGCCCATCGAGGGCGTCACCGTACGGATCGGAGAGGTGGAGACGGTCCTGGTCCATGTGATCCGCCGGTTCCACTACGAGGTCGAGGAGTTGCGCAAGGGCGACGTGGTCGGCTGGCGCAGCCCGAGCTCGGTGGGCCGCAGGCTGCCCGAGGCCAACCAGGCCTCCGGGACCGCGGTGCAGATCCGTCCGGGTCACTACCCGAGCGGCGTCAAGGGCGGCTTCTTCGCCCCGCAGCAGCTGGTGATCCGCGACATCCTCGCCGAGTTGGAGGGTGTCGTCCGCTGGGGCGGCGACGACAGGAAGCCCGACGAGTCGCTGTTCTACATCGACGTGAAGCCGGACAGCCCGCTGCTGGCCAAGATCGTCGCCAAGCTGCGCGGCTGGGAGAAGGAGCCCGGCAAGGGTGCCGGCGCCCCGGTGGACGTGCTGTCCGGCAAGCGCCGTGACGCGGCCAAGGCGCTGGCCCGCGAACAGAAGGCCGCCGCCTAGTCGAGACACCGGTGGGGCCCAACGACCTTTCACAGCGAGGGAGTTGGGCCCCGCCCGCCGCTCAAGTCGACCCCATAGGGGGCTCACAGGCTGCACTTCGCAGGGGCCCGCCCCTGGACAACTGCTGAGGTTAGGCTAACCTACCTTCGAATTGTCCGGCGCAAGATCGCCCTGTTCGAAAGCAGCGTACCCATGTCCAACGCCAGAGCCACCCACCTCACCCGCCGTGGCATCCTCGCCGCGGGCGGCGCCCTCGGCCTCGGTGCCGTGCTCGCAGCCTGTGGCGACGACGACGCGAAAAGCGGTGGCTCCGGCGAGGAGACGACCGCCGCGAAGTCCGGCCCGTGGACGTTCAAGGACGACCGCGGCACCACGGTGAAGCTCGACAAGGTGCCGACGAACATCGTCGCGTTCACCGGTGTCGCCGCCGCCCTCTTCGACTACGGCATCCAGGTCAAGGGCGTCTTCGGCCCGACCACGACCGCCGACGGCAAGCCCGATGTGCAGGCCGGCGACCTCGACGTCAGCAAGGTCACCGTGCTCGGCAACGAGTGGGGCAAGCTCAACATCGAGAAGTACGCGGCGCTCTCCCCCGAGGTGCTCATCACCACGACGTTCGACGACGCCGGCACCCTGTGGTCGGTGCCCGTCGAGTCCGCGGACAAGGTCGCCAAGCTCGCCCCGGACGTCGCGGTCTCCGTCTACGACCGTCAGCTGACCGAGCCGCTCCAGCGCATGTGGGAGCTGGCCGAGTCGCTCGGCGCGGACATGAAGTCCGCCGCGATCGCCGACTCCAAGAAGAAGTTCGAGGCCGCCGCGGCCCGGCTGCGCGCCGCGGCCAAGGCCAAGCCGGAGATCAAGGTGCTGGCCGGTTCCGCCGCGGAGACGATCTTCTACGTCTCGGGCACCAACTTCTCCATCGACCTCGAGTACTTCAAGTCCCTCGGCGTCAACTTCGTCGAGCCCTCGGAGAAGGCGAAGGAGAAGAACGCCGGCTGGTTCGAGTCGCTGAGCTGGGAGAACGTCGACAAGTACGACGCGGACATCATCGTGATGGACGACCGCTCCTCGACGATCCAGCCCGCAGACATCACCGAGGCGACCTGGAAGAAGCTGCCCGCCGTCAAGGCCGGTCAGGTCATCTCGCGTTCGCCCGAGCCGATCCTGTCCTACGACAAGTGCACGCCGCTGCTGGACAACCTGGCCGAGGCGATCGAGAACGCCAAGAAGGTCGCCTGATACCTCATGACCACGACCGTCGCCGTCGCGTTCCGTTTCTTCTCTCTGCGAGTGGTACGAACGAGGCGGCTCGGTCCGTCCTTGGTTCGGGTCACCTTCGGCGGCGAAGAGCTGCGTGACTTCCACTCCGACGGGTGCGACCAGTCGCTGTCGCTCTTCCTGCCGCAGCCGGGGCAGGACGCGCCCGTCGTGCCTGTCGAACTCGGGGACGGGTGGTGGCAGGGCTGGCGTGAACTGCCGGACGACGTGCGGGCGGTGATGCGGTCGTACACGCTGCGGGCGCTGCGCCGGGATCCGGACGAGATCGACATCGACTTCGTGCTGCACGAGCCTGCCGGGCCCGCCTCCCGGTGGGCCTCGCGGGCGTCCGCCGGGGACCGGGTGCTGCTCATCGGGCCCGCCGTCGCGGACAACCGGGCCATCCGGTTCCGGCCGCCCGCGGACACCGATCTCCTGGTGATCTGGGGCGACGAGACCGCCGTACCGGCCGTCTCCGCCATCGTCGAGTCGCTGCCTGCGGGCACTCGGGCCCGGGTCTGGCTCGAAGTCCACCACGCCGGTGACATCCAGGACCTGCGCACCGAGGCGGACGCCGAGATCAACTGGCTGGTCCGGGCGGACGAGGGCGCCGAGGGGTCCCCCATGGCCCTCGACGCCCTTCGGGGCGCCCAACTCCCGGCGGCGCAGGCCCCGTACGTCTGGATCGCGGGCGAGTCGGGGTGCGTGAAGGCGCTGCGACGGCATTTCGTGGGCGAGCGCGGGATCGACCGGCGCCTGGTCACCTTCGTCGGCTACTGGCGGCGCGGGCTGACCGAGGAGCAGTTGCGCGAGTCCGGCGAGTGACGCGTCAGAAGTGACCACCGTCACGGGTGGGGCTGGGTTTCGTATGCGTGACGGATGGCCAGATTAGGTTAGGCTTACCTAAGTTGATCGACGTCGTTCGCGACCCTGCTCGCTCTCCCACTCCGCATCGCCTTCGTCCCGCACGGACTTCCCTCGGAGGACCCCCCAATGCGCTCGCACCTGCTCAATGACACGACCGCGGAGCAGTACCGCCGCTCCGTGACCGAAGGAATCGAGCGGGTGGCCGGCAAACTCGCCACCACCGAGCGGCCGTTCACCGGTGTCACCGTCGACGCCCTCGCCCCCACCATCGACGCGATCGACCTCGATCAGCCTCTGTACGACACCGCGGCCGTGCTCGACGAGCTGGAGGACGTCTACCTCCGGGACGCGATCTACTTCCACCACCCGCGTTACCTCGCCCACCTCAACTGCCCGGTCGTCATACCGGCGGTGCTCGGCGAGGCGATCCTCTCCGCCGTCAACTCCTCCCTCGACACCTGGGACCAGTCGGCCGGCGGCACCCTGATCGAGCGCAAACTCATCGACTGGACGACCGCCCGGATCGGCCTCGGCCCCGCCGCCGACGGCGTGTTCACCTCCGGCGGCACCCAGTCCAACCTCCAGGCGCTGCTGCTGGCCCGCGAGGAGGCCAAAACCGACTCCTTCGCGAAACTGCGCATCTTCGCCTCCGAGGTCAGCCACTTCAGCGTCAAGAAGTCGGCCAAACTCCTCGGCCTGAGCGCCGATTCGGTGGTCTCCATCCCGGTCGACCACGACAAGCGGATGCAGACCGTCGCCCTCGCCCGCGAGCTGGAGCGCTGCGCCAAGGACGGGCTCGTCCCCATGGCCGTCGTCGCCACCGCCGGCACCACCGACTTCGGCTCCATCGACCCGCTGCCCGAGATCGCCGAGCTGTGCGCCCAGTACGGCACCTGGATGCACGTGGACGCCGCCTACGGCTGCGGTCTGCTCGCCTCGGTGAAGTTCCGGGACCGGATCGACGGCATCGAGCGCGCCGACTCGGTCACCGTCGACTACCACAAGTCCTTCTTCCAGCCGGTGAGTTCCTCCGCCGTGCTGGTCAGGGACGCGGCCACGCTGCGCCACGCCACCTACCACGCGGAGTACCTCAACCCGCGCCGGATGGTGCAGGAACGTATCCCCAACCAGGTCGACAAGTCCCTCCAGACCACCCGGCGCTTCGACGCGCTGAAGCTGTGGATGACCCTGCGCGTGATGGGCGCCGACGGCATCGGGCAGCTCTTCGACGAGGTCGTCGAACTGGCCGCCGAGGGCTGGAAGGTGCTGGCCGCGGACCCGCGCTACGACGTCGTGGTCGAGCCGTCCCTGTCCACCCTGGTCTTCCGCTACATCCCGGCCGCCGTGACCGACCCGGCCGAGATCGACCGCGCCAACCTCTACGCCCGCAAGGCCCTGTTCGCCTCCGGTGACGCCGTCGTGGCGGGCACCAAGGTCGGCGGCCGCCACTACCTGAAGTTCACCCTGCTCAACCCCGAGACCACGACGGCCGACATCACCGCCGTCCTCGACCTGATCGCCGGCCACGCCGAGCAGTACCTGGGAGAGTCCCTTGACCGCGCTTCCTGAAGCCACCGAGTCCACGACCAAGACCTACGACTTCGTCGGCATCGGACTCGGCCCCTTCAACCTCGGCCTCGCCTGCCTCACCGAGCCGATCGTCGAACTCGAGGGTGTCTTCCTGGAGTCGAAGCCCGACTTCGAATGGCACGCCGGCATGTTCCTGGAGGGCGCCCACCTCCAGACGCCGTTCATGTCGGACCTGGTCACCCTCGCCGACCCGACCTCGCCGTACTCCTTCCTCAACTACCTGAAGGAGAAGGGCCGGCTGTACTCGTTCTACATCCGCGAGAACTTCTACCCGCTGCGGGTGGAGTACGACGACTACTGCCGCTGGGCCGCGAACCAGCTCAGCAGCATCAGGTTCCGTACGACGGTCACCGAGGTGACGTTCGACGAGGACGCCGAGGTCTACGTCGTGCGCACCGAGGCCGGTGAGGTCTTCCGCGCCCGGCACCTGGTGCTGGGCACCGGCACCTCCCCGCACTACCCGGCGGCCGTCGAGGGCCTGGGCGGCGACTTCTTCCACAACTCCCGCTACGTGCAGCACAAGGCGGAGCTCCAGAAGAAGGAGTCGATCACGATCGTCGGCTCCGGCCAGTCCGCCGCCGAGATCTACTACGACCTCCTCGCCGAGATCGACGTCCACGGCTACCGGCTGAACTGGGTGACCCGCTCCCCGCGCTTCTTCCCGCTGGAGTACACCAAGCTCACGCTGGAGATGACCTCCCCGGAGTACATCGACTACTTCCGCGCGCTGCCCGAGGCGACCCGATACCGCCTCGCCGCCGCGCAGAAGGGCCTGTTCAAGGGCATCGACGGCGAACTCATCAACGAGATCTTCGATCTGCTCTACCAGAAGAACCTCGGCGGCCCGGTCCCCACCCGTCTGCTCACCAACTCCTCCCTGAACAGCGCGCGGTACGAGAACGGGACGTACACGCTCTCCTTCCGCCAGGAGGAGCAGGAGAAGGACTACGACATCGAGTCGCAGGGTCTGGTGCTCGCCACCGGATACGCGTACGCCGAGCCGGAGTTCCTCGCGCCCGTGCGCGACCGTCTGGTCCGTGACGCGCAGGGCAACTTCGACGTCGCCCGCAACTACGCGATCGATGTGACGGGCCGAGGCGTGTTCCTCCAGAACGCCGGTGTGCACACCCACAGCGTCACCAGCCCCGACCTGGGCATGGGCCCCTACCGCAACAGCTACATCATCCGCGAGCTGCTCGGCAGCGAGTACTACCCGGTCGAGAAGACCATCGCGTTCCAGGAGTTCGCCATATGACGACGTTCACCTTCCGCCCGCTCGACCCCCTGAAGGACGCCGAGCTGCTGCACACCTGGGTCACCCACCCCAAGGCGGCCTTCTGGATGATGCAGGACGCCAAGCTGGAGGACGTCGAGCGCGCCTACATGGAGATCGCGGCCGACGAGCACCACCACGCGCTGCTGGGACTTCAGGACGGTGAACCCGCCTTCCTGATGGAGAAGTACGACCCCGCGCACCGCGAACTGGTCGGCCTCTACGAGCCGCAGCCGGGCGACATCGGCATGCACTTCCTCACTCCGGCCACCGACACGCCCGTGCACGGCTTCACGCGCTCGGTCATCACCGCCGTCATGGCGCACCTCTTCGAGGACCCGGCCGTCGCACGGGTCGTCGTGGAGCCGGACGTCTCCAACAAGGCCGTGCACGCGCTGAACGAGGCCGTCGGATTTGTCCCCGAGCGGGAGATCCAGAAGCCGGAGAAGGCGGCGCTGCTGAGCTTCTGCACCCGGGAACAGTTCTTCGAAGTTCAACACAGCCTCGCCGCCACGGCGGTGACCGCATGAGCCTCGCCGAATCCGTCGCCCATCTCTCCCCCGAGCGCTGGGAGCAGGCCAACCGCCTCCTCGTCCGCAAGGCGCTCGCCGAGTTCGCGCACGAGCGGCTGATCACGCCGGAGGCCACCGCCGACGGCCGCTTCGAGGTCCGCGGCGACGACGGTCTGACCCGCTACGGGTTCACGGCCGTCCGCCGCGCCCTCGACCACTGGCAGGTCGACGCCGACTCGATCACCCGTCAACGAGACGGCGTCGACCTCCCCCTCGCCGCCCTGGACTTCTTCATCGAGCTGAAGCAGTCCCTCGGCCTGAGCGACGCGATCCTGCCGGTCTACCTGGAGGAGGTCTCCTCCACCCTCTCCGGCACCTGCTACAAGCTCACCAAGCCGCAGATCCCGGTCGCGGAGTTGGCACGGAGCGGCTTCCAGGCCATCGAGACCGGCATGACCGAGGGCCACCCCTGCTTCGTCGCCAACAACGGCCGGCTCGGCTTCGGCGTCCACGAGTACCTCTCCTACGCCCCCGAGACCGCGAACCCCGTCCGCCTGGTGTGGCTGGCGGCGCACCGTTCGCGGGCCGCGTTCACGGCGGGAGTGGGCCTGGAGTACGAGTCCTTCGTACGGGACGAGCTGGGCGAGGACACGGTGGAGCGCTTCCACGCCGTACTGCGGGAGCGGGACCTGAACCCCGCCGACTACCTCCTCATCCCGGTCCATCCCTGGCAGTGGTGGAACAAGCTGACGGTCACCTTCGCCGCCGAGGTCGCCCGGGGCCACCTGGTGTGCCTGGGCGAGGGGGACGACGAGTACCTGGCCCAGCAGTCCATCCGGACCTTCTTCAACACCTCCGCCCCCGAGAAGCACTACGTGAAGACGGCTCTGTCCGTCCTCAACATGGGCTTCATGCGCGGTCTTTCGGCGGCGTACATGGAGGCCACACCGGCCATCAACGACTGGCTCGCCCAGCTCATCGAGGGTGACCCGGTGCTCAAGGGCACGGGCCTGTCGATCATCCGCGAGCGGGCGGCGGTCGGTTACCGGCACCTGGAGTACGAGGCGGCGACGGACCGCTACTCGCCGTACCGCAAGATGCTGGCCGCGCTGTGGCGGGAGAGCCCGGTGGCGTCCCTGCGCGAGGGCGAGTCCCTGGCCACGATGGCGTCCCTCGTCCATGTCGACCACGAGGGCGCGTCCTTCGCGGGCGCGCTGATCGAGCAGTCGGGCCTGGCGCCGACGGAGTGGCTGCGCCGCTACCTCACGGCGTACTTCACCCCGCTCCTGCACAGCTTCTACGCCTACGACCTGGTGTTCATGCCGCACGGCGAGAACGTGATCCTGGTCCTGAAGGACGGCGTCGTGGAGCGCGCGATCTACAAGGACATCGCCGAGGAGATCGCGGTGATGGACCCGGACGCGGTACTGCCGCCGACGGTCGAACGCGTCCGCGTGGACGTCCCCGAGGACACGAAGCTCCTGTCCATCTTCACGGACGTCTTCGACTGCTTCTTCCGCTTCCTCGCGGCGAACCTCGCCACGGAGGGCATCCTCTCCGAGGACGACTTCTGGCGTACGGTCGCCGAGGTCACCCGGGCCTACCAGGCCGAGCTGCCGGAACTGGCCGACAAATTCCGCCAGTACGACATGTTCGCCCCCGAGTTCGCCCTGTCCTGCCTCAACCGCCTCCAACTCCGCAACAACCAGCAGATGGTCGACCTGACGGACCCGGCGGGGGCACTACAGCTGATCGGGACGCTGAAGAACCCGATAGCGGGGCTGTAGCCCCAACAGACCGATGGGCGCCCCGGAGTACGGTCCTCCGGGGCGCCCGTCAATGTTCTCAGGCCGTCGGCCAGGGAACCTGCGGCGATCGGTAGAACCCGATTCCCATCGCCTCCCAGCGGGGCCCTTGCGCAGCGAGCCGCGCCTTGTAGCCGTCCCAGTCATGCGTGGCCGCCGGTGACCACCCCAACTCGGCCACCCCCGCGACCCGCGGGAACGCCATGAACTCGATGTCCGCCGAAGTCTGAAGCGTCTCACTCCACAACGGCGCCTCAACTCCTCGCACAGCCACCGCGGGCACCCCGTCCAGATAGTCCCCGGGATCCCAGTCGTAGGCCCGCCGCACCTCGACGTACCCCGCCCACGACAACCCCAGCGGCGTGCTCGCGTCGTACTTCATGTCGAGGTAGATCCGATCCGCGGGCGACAGGATCAGCCCCGTCCCGCCCCGCGCCGCCGCGGCGACCTGCGCCTTCTCCTCCGCACTGGTGTCATCGAGCCCCCAGTACTGCGCAAGAGCCCCCCGCGAGGGGTTCGCCCCGGTCAGCTGGTGCCAACCGATCACCGTCTTGCCGTACTTGGCGACCACAGGCTGCACCCGGTCCATGAACTTCACATAGTCCGCGTGCGGAGTGGAATGCGCCTCGTCCCCGCCTATGTGCAGATACCGCCCCGGCGTGAGCGCGGCCAGCTCCCGCACCACGTCGTCCACGAAGTCGTACGTGACATCCTTGCGCACGCACAGCGAGCTGAAGCCGACCTCCGTGCCGGTGTACAGCGGCGGCGCCACCCCGTCGCAGTTCAGCTCGGCGTACGAGGCGAGCGCCGCGTTGGTGTGGCCCGGCATGTCGATCTCGGGCACGACCTCCAGGTGCCGGGAGGCGGCGTAGCGGACGATCTCCCGGTAGTCGTCCTTGGTGTAGTGGCCGCCGGGGCCGCCGCCGACCTCGGTCGAGCCGCCGTAGTCGGCCAGCCGCGGCCAGGAGTCGACGGCGATGCGCCAGCCCTGGTCGTCGCTGAGGTGCAGATGCAGCTTGTTGAACTTGTACAGCGCCAACTGGTCGACGTACCGCTTGACTTCGTCGACGTCGAAGAAGTGCCGGGAGACGTCGAGCATCGCGCCCCGCCAGCCGTAGCGCGGGCTGTCCTCGATCGTGCCGCCCGCGACCAGCCAGGGCCCGGGCTGCACGGAGTCCTTCTCGACGGCCGCGGGAAGGAGCTGGCGCAGGGTCTGGACACCGTGGAAGAGGCCCGCGGGCTCGGCGGCGGTGATGGTGACGCCCCGCGCACCGCTGTCGAGGCGGTAGCCCTCGGCGCCGAACGGGCCCTTCGCGAGCTTCAGTCGGATGCCGCCGCCGTGCGTGGTGACGGGCAGCCGGTAGCCGGTGGAGGGCCGCAGGAGGTCCGCGAGGTAATGCCCGACCCGCCCGACCTCGCGCGAGCCGTCCACGCGGATACGGGTGCCGTCGGTGATGCGGTAGGGGGATCCGCCCGGTGCGACGGAGGACGGGGCGGGGACCACCCGGTCGAGCGGGGTCGCGGCCGGCCCGTGGCCCGCGGGCACCGCACCGGTGGTGGAGACGCCGGCCGCCGCGATGAGCAGCAGCGAACCGAGAAGGCGAAGCGTTCTGTGGCGCTGTCTCACAGTCGGTCCCTTCGGTGAGCTCCGATAGGTACAGACCACTCTCCCGCGAGTCGGTGGAACAATCACCCCCATGGCGGAAATCATCCAGAAGGACGGCACTTGGGCTTTCGACGGGGACGCGCTGCGGCTGACACCCGGCCGGGACAAGAACGTCAGTCTCCTGCGGAAGACCCTCGGTGAACTCGTCGTCCCGCTGGGCGCGTTGGCGGGGGTCTCGTTCGAGCAGGGCAAGAAGGCGGGGCGGCTCAGGCTTCGACTGCGGGACGGCGCCGACCCGTTGCTGAACGCCACCGGCGGACGGCTCACCGAGCCCCACGACCCGTATCAACTGCTCGTCGAACCCGGCCGCTACGGCGTCGCCGAGTACTTCACCGACGAGGTCCGCAACGCCCTGCTGCTGGACCAGGTCCCGGCCGACCCGGTGAGCGAGTACCTCCTGCCGGGCCCGGCGGTCCCGCTGTCGGTCTCCGCCGGGGACGGCACCGCGAGCTTCGACGGGGAGCGGATCCGCCTGGAGTGGAACTGGAAGACGGAGGACGCCAAGGCCGCCGCCGGGTCCCGCACGCTCGGCCTCGCGGACATCACCGCCGTCGAGTGGCATCCGGCGGCCGGACTGGAGAATGGCCACCTCCGCTTCACCGTGCGCAACGCCCCGACCAAGGCTCCGCCGAAGTACGACCCCAACGCCGTGGAGCTGTGGGGCTTCAAGAAGGACCCGCTGATGGCCCTGATCGCGGCGGCCGTCCAGGCCCGCCTCCCGCACCCCACGGCGCCCGCCGACGACGTACGACAGCCGCAGCCGGACCCCGCCGCCCCCGCGCTGCCGTCCGCGGCCCCCGCCGAGGACGGCCATGACGCGCTGCTGCGCCGGCTGCGCGAGCTGGGCGAACTGCACCGCACGGGCGTCCTGACGGAGGAGGAGTTCACCCTCGCCAAGCAGGCGATCCTGAAGCGGATGTGACCTGCCCCATAGCGCCTGCACAGCCCTCCGACACGTCTCTGCCCGAAATCGGGCAGGATTCTTGCGAAAGAGTCGCCGGTACCCCAGGATCTACCGGGTGCACGACGAACTTGTTGATCATCTGACGCGGTCCACGCCCCTCAACCGGGGCGAGGCGCTGCGGGTGATCCAGGACGTGCTCGCCTACTTCGACGAGACGACCGAGGAGTTCGTCCGTCGCCGCCACCGCGAGCTCCAGGCCCAGGGCCTGGTGAACGCGACGATCTTCGAACGGATCGAAGCGGACCTGAAATACCGGGCGGTCGCACCGCCGGAGCTGACCCTCCGGCAACTGCGCCGCATCGTCTACGGCTAGGGATACCTACATATATGTGCGGAATCGTCGGATACATCGGGAAGCGTGATGTGGCCCCCCTCCTGCTGGAGGGCCTCCAGCGCCTGGAGTACCGCGGCTACGACTCGGCCGGCGTGGTCGTCTCCTCCCCGAAGACGCCCGCTCTGAAGATGGTCAAGGCCAAGGGCCGGGTCCGTGACCTGGAGGCCAAGGTCCCGGCGCGCTTCAAGGGCACCACCGGCATCGCGCACACCCGCTGGGCCACCCACGGCGCCCCCTCCGACGTCAACGCCCACCCGCACCTGGACGCCGAGGGCAAGGTCGCCGTCGTCCACAACGGCATCATCGACAACGCCTCCGACCTGCGCCGCAAGCTGGAGGCGGACGGCGTCGAGTTCCTCTCGGAGACCGACACCGAGGTCCTGGTCCACCTGATCTCCCGCTCGCAGGCGGAGAAGCTGGAGGACAAGGTCCGCGAGACCCTCCGGGTCATCGAGGGCACGTACGGCATCGCCGTCATGCACGCCGACTTCCCGGACCGCATCGTGGTCGCCCGCAACGGCTCCCCGGTCGTCCTCGGCATCGGCGAGAAGGAGATGTTCGTCGCCTCGGACATCGCCGCGCTGGTCACCCACACCCGGCAGATAGTGACCCTCGACGACGGCGAGATGGCCACCCTCAAGGCCGACGACTTCCGCACCTACACCACGGAGGGCACCCGGACGACGTCCGAGCCCACCACCGTGGAGTGGGAGGCCGCCTCCTACGACATGGGCGGCCACGACACCTACATGCACAAGGAGATCCACGAGCAGGCCGACGCCGTGGACCGCGTGCTGCGCGGCCGGATCGACGACCGCTTCTCCACCGTGCACCTCGGCGGCCTCAACCTGGACGCCCGTGAGGCGCGCAGGATCCGCCGCGTGAAGATCCTCGGCTGCGGCACCTCGTACCACGCGGGCATGATCGGCGCCCAGATGATCGAGGAGCTGGCCCGGATCCCCTCGGACGCCGAGCCCGCCTCGGAGTTCCGCTACCGCAACGCGGTCGTGGACCCGGACACCCTCTACATCGCGGTCTCCCAGTCCGGTGAGACCTACGACGTCCTCGCGGCCGTCCAGGAGCTGAAGCGCAAGGGCGCGCGCGTCCTCGGCATCGTCAACGTGGTCGGCTCGGCCATCGCCCGCGAGGCGGACGGCGGCATCTACGTGCACGCGGGCCCCGAGGTCTGCGTCGTCTCGACCAAGTGCTTCACCAACACCACGGTCGCCTTCGGCCTCCTCGCCCTGCACCTCGGCCGCACCCGCGACCTCTCGGTCCGCGACGGCAAGCGGATCATCGAGGGCCTGCGCAAGCTCCCGGCCCAGATCGCCGAGATGCTGGAGCAGGAGGACGAGATCAAGAAGCTGGCCGAGGAGTACGCCCAGGCCCGCTCGATGCTCTTCATCGGCCGCGTCCGTGGCTACCCGGTGGCCCGTGAGGCGTCCCTGAAGCTCAAGGAGGTCTCCTACATCCACGCGGAGGCCTACCCCGCCTCCGAGCTCAAGCACGGCCCGCTGGCCCTCATCGAGCCCGCCCTCCCCACGGTCGCGATCGTCCCCGACGACGACCTCCTGGAGAAGAACCGCGCGGCCATGGAGGAGATCAAGGCCCGCAGCGGCAAGATCCTCGCGGTGGCCCACCAGCCCCAGGAGAAGGCCGACCAGACGATCGTGGTCCCGAAGAACGAGGACGAACTGGACCCCATCCTGATGGGCATCCCCCTCCAACTCCTCGCCTACCACACGGCACTGGCGCTGGGCCGGGACATCGACAAGCCGAGGAACCTCGCAAAGTCGGTGACGGTCGAGTAG
Organism: Streptomyces davaonensis JCM 4913; assembly: GCF_000349325.1. Taxonomy (GTDB): domain Bacteria; phylum Actinomycetota; class Actinomycetes; order Streptomycetales; family Streptomycetaceae; genus Streptomyces; species Streptomyces davaonensis. The sequence continues at coordinate 6,102,175 of NC_020504.1, read as the reverse complement.
AAGGCTGTTTTCAGAGACGGGACGGCCCCCCACGTGATGCCACCATTCACGCGGGGGGCCGTTCAGTTCACCGGGGTCGCCCAATACCCCGGTATCGGCGGCCGATCAGCCCGGGGCCGTCACGCCCCGACCGGCCGCACGCCTCGGCAGCACCGTCGGCCAGTGAGCCAGCGCCGCGGTAGCCGCGTACCAGGCAACCGCCCCCGCCGCGACGGCGAACCAGCCACCGGCCTTCGCCAGCCCGTCGTTCTCGGCGAACATCGAGATGGACAGCAGAAGCAGCCCGACGAAGAACAACCCATGGGTGCCCTGGGTCAGTTGATCCCCACCCGCGAGGGTCAACGACAGCGCCACGAGGGCGAACAGCAGCAGGAACAGCCCGGCCGCGTTCGCGGAGACGGCCACGTCGGCAGATACGGCCCACGTGAACCAGAGCGCGCCCAGCACCGTGAACCCGGTGCCACCGGCGGAGTCCCCGTCCCGGAAGGCCATGAGACCGGCGACGAACAGAGCGACTCCGCCCACGTACTGAGCGATTGATACGGCGTCAGCGGCCGACACGCCGTCGATCACTTCGGTGTACCCGAGCCCGAAGGCCAACAGGGTGATACCGAGGGCGAGTCGGCCGACCACGGTGGTGATTCCGCTTCCCGCAGAGACGTCGTTGTCCACGGCGGGCTCCCTTCATGCATGTGCAGTTGCGCGGTGAGCGATATATGCCCTTCACAAAGGCACAAACACCTCTACGCGCCAGTAGATTTATGCGTTGAGGGAAGTCGTCAGGGAGCGCCAACGGCGCATCTCACCTGGGACAACGGCGAGTTACGGAATGACAACGACGGGCCGCTGCGCCCGCTTGGCGAGCCGCCCGGCGACGGAGCCGAAGATCCGCCCGACGATGCCGTGGGTGGACCCGACGACGATCGCGTCCGCTTCGTACTCCCGCCCGACCTCTTCGAGTTCATGGCAGATGTCACCGCCGCGCTCGACGAGGATCCACGGGACCTCGGAGAGATACTCCGCGCAGGCGAGCTCCAGACCCAGCACCTCGGTGCGGTGGTCCGGCACATCGACGAAGACCGGCGGCTCGCAGCCGGCCCACACGGTGGTGGGGAGCCGGTTGGCGACATGCACGATGATCAGGCCGGAGCCGGAGCGGTGGGCCATGCCGATGGCGTAGGCGAGGGCGCGCTCACTGGAGGTGGAGCCGTCGAAACCGACCACGACCCCGTGCTTGAAGGCGGGGTCGCAGGAATGACGTGGCTCTTCGGCCGCCAGGGGCTCGGCCGCCGTGGGATCGGCGACGGGCCGCTTGCGGTCCGCGGGTTCGAAGAATTCGTGACCGGCCATGGCTGTCTCGGCGTTGTGATCCTTGTGTGGGGGACGACAGGGTGCGGTCGGAGCTGTGTCCGGGAATCATCTTCCCAACCCCATACCCCCAAGGGTACGGCGGCACGCCTCCTTAGCCCAGATCCCGCGGCGTGCTCCCGCGGGGGTTCCAGGGAGCATGCACGAGGGTGCGCCCGTAACGCAATGGTTGCTGCGCTGTACAGGCGGTTTGCACAGGGTCGCGGACGGCTCCCGGCGCCCGCGCGCGGGCGCACAGTGACCGACCGCTCGGGCACGCGTTGATCCCCGTGAGCCACCGACACCGGGAGCACGCAATGTCCGGACAGCAGCCCCAGGACTCCACCACCGATGTGGTCCGCTGGGCGGCCTTCTCGTGCGTCCTCGTCCCCGTCGTCCTCCTCTGGTACGGCACTTCACTGGCCGGCGCCACCGGCACCGCCCTCGGCCTCGCCGCCGTCACCGCGGTCTGCCGGGTTCTGCTGCGCCAGTCCGAGCGCGGCGCAGCCCGGTTGCTCGCCGAGGAACACGCGGGACCGGCCCCCCAGCGCGGGCGTCGGCACCGGAGGGGAAATACACCGGGCGGCTGACCGGTTTCCATGCCCTCGGACGGCTCTTTTCAGCCAACTTCCGGCGAACGTGTAACCCCGCCCCCAACCACCCCCCAACCCCCGTTTGACCTGCACGGAAAGGGCCTCGGGGGTGCCGCGCACCCTACGTGGATTGGCCACAGCGACAAGGCGCACTTCCCTGCACGGCCCGTGAGTGCAACGCTTCGTGATCGAATGCTTCACGCCAAGTTGCCAAGTCGACAATGTGCCGAGTGACGAACCGGCCACTGAGGCACGACGCGACACAGTAGATTCGATCTTGACTGTCTACGGCGGGGGACTCGTGCAGGACCGAGGGGAAACGTGCAGGAGCGACACAACCGAGGAGCCGCGACCACCGAGGGGGGCTTAGCAGTATGAGCCACGACTCCACTGCCGCGCCGGAAGCCGCGGCCCGGAAACTCTCCGGGCGACGCCGCAAGGAGATCGTCGCGGTGCTGCTGTTCAGCGGCGGCCCCATCTTCGAGAGTTCCATACCGCTGTCGGTGTTCGGAATCGACCGCCAGGACGCCGGCGTGCCGCGCTACCGCTTGCTGGTGTGCGGCGGCGAGGAGGGCCCGCTGCGGACCACAGGGGGCCTGGAACTCACCGCGCCACATGGCCTGGAGGCGATCGCACGGGCGGGCACGGTCGTCGTGCCGGCCTGGCGTTCGATCACCTCACCGCCGCCGGAGGAAGCGCTCGACGCATTGCGCCGGGCGCACGAAGAGGGTGCCCGCATCGTAGGGCTGTGCACCGGCGCCTTCGTGCTGGCGGCGGCGGGCCTGCTGGACGGCCGCCCCGCGACGACACACTGGATGTACGCACCGACGCTGGCCAAGCGCTATCCGTCGGTGCACGTGGATCCAAGAGAACTCTTCGTGGACGACGGAGACGTACTGACCTCGGCCGGTACGGCCGCGGGCATCGACCTCTGTCTCCACATCGTGCGGACCGACCACGGCAACGAGGCGGCCGGCGCGCTGGCCCGCCGACTGGTCGTCCCGCCGCGCCGGACAGGAGGCCAGGAGCGCTACCTGGACCGCTCTTTACCAGAGGAGATCGGCGCCGACCCGCTCGCCGAGGTCGTCGCCTGGGCGCTGGAGCATCTCCACGAACAGTTCGACGTGGAGACGCTGGCGGCACGGGCGTACATGTCACGCCGTACGTTCGACCGCCGCTTCCGCTCGCTGACCGGTTCGGCCCCGCTCCAGTGGCTGATCACCCAGCGGGTCCTTCAGGCGCAGCGCCTGCTGGAGACGTCGGACTACTCGGTGGACGAGGTCGCGGGCCGCTGCGGCTTCCGCTCGCCGGTGGCGCTGCGCGGGCACTTCCGGCGCCAGCTGGGCTCGTCCCCGGCCGCGTACCGGGCGGCGTACCGGGCCCGGCGCCCGCAGGGCGAGCGGCCGACGGCGGACGCCGACGCCGCCCCCGGTCCGACGCCCACGCTCCACTCGGAGCCCGGCCCGGTCCCGCTCCAGACCCGCCGCACCCCGGCGGCGACCACGGTGGGCCAGGCCCTGGCCGCGGCCGCCGCGGACAACGGCCGGGAGACCTACGTCACCCGCGCCACCCTCCCGGGACAGCGCAGCGGCACCTGAGCTGACGCAGGACGACAGACGCCGGACAGGCCCCGAGCCTGTCCGGCGTTCGGCGTGCGGAACGGTTCAGGGCGACCGGGTTCGTGACAGGGGGCGACACAAAAGCGGACGTCAGCTTTAGGGTGGTCGCATGAACGATCGCATGGTGTGGATCGACTGCGAGATGACCGGCCTCTCGCTGTCCGACGACGCGCTCATCGAGGTTGCCGCCCTCGTCACCGACTCCGAGCTGAACATCCTCGGCGACGGTGTGGACATCGTCATCCGGCCGCCGGACTCGGCGCTGGAGACGATGCCGGAAGTGGTGCGTCAGATGCACACCGCGTCCGGACTGCTCGACGAACTCGCCGGCGGCACCACGCTGGCGGACGCCGAGGCCCAGGTCCTGGCGTATGTGCGCGAGCACGTGAAGGAACCCGGCAAGGCGCCCCTGTGCGGCAACTCCGTCGGCACCGACCGCGGATTCCTGCTGCGGGACATGCCGGCCCTGGAGAACCACCTGCACTACCGCATCGTCGACGTGTCGAGCATCAAGGAGCTCGCCCGCCGCTGGTACCCGCGCGCGTACTTCAACAGCCCGGAGAAGAACGGCAACCACCGCGCCCTCGCCGACATCCGCGAGTCCATCGCGGAACTGCGCTACTACCGCGAGGCCGTCTTCGTCCCGCAGCCGGGACCGGACTCCGAGACCGCCAAGACCATCGCCGCGAAGCACGTCGTCCCTGCTCAGTAGCGGATCGGGGGCTGCTCGGCGGCACGGAACGGGGCCCGGATCCGGGCCCCGTAAAAGCCGGGCGCGAGCACCCCTTCGGACCCTGTACACTTTTTCTCGGCCGGTCGGGGAAAAACCCAGAGCCGGTCATGGTGGGTGTAGCTCAGCTGGTAGAGCACCTGGTTGTGGTCCAGGATGCCGCGGGTTCGAGTCCCGTCACTCACCCTGGCTGTTCAGCCGGTGACCTTCTCGTCAAGGTCACCGGCTGAACGCGTTTTCGGGGCCCCACGTACTCTCCCTCAAATGACCGAGCCACTGCGTACTCCCCGCCTGGACCTCGTCCCCCTGCGCGTCGAGCACGCCGAGGAGATGGCCGCCGTCCTGGCCGACCCGGCGCTGCACACCTTCATCGGCGGCTCCCCCGCCACCCCCGACGCCCTGCGCGCCCGCTACGAACGGCTGGTCGCCGGTTCCCCGGACCCGGACGTCGCCTGGCACAACTGGGTGCTGCGGCTGCGCGCCGAGAACTGTCTGGTGGGCACCGTCCAGGCCACGGTCACCGCCCGCTCCGCCGAGATCGCCTGGGTCGTGGGCACCGCGTGGCAGGGCCGCGGACTGGCCACGGAGGCGGCACGGGCCCTCGTGGACCGGTTCCGCGAACAGACGGCGGCCGGGCTCAGCGATCAGACGGCCCTGAAGTCGGTCATCGCCCACATCCACCCCGACCACACCGCCTCCGCCGCGGTCGCACGGGCCGCCGGACTGACGCCGACCGACGAGTACCAGGACGGCGAAATCCGCTGGCTGCTCGGGCCGTAACCGCAGGTGGGGGCGTATCGTCGGCTTATGGGCCGGTCTTGGACCCGGGAGGCTCGTCATGCGGTCGCGGCGTGTTCACAAGTGGCGGCTGCTGACGTGGCTGATCCTGGGGTTCAACCTGGTGATGCTGCTCTGGCTCGTGGTCGCGCTGGACGCTGCCGAGGACGAGAACACCTGCGTCGGCGACCTCTGCCAGGGCGCCAATGACCCGGGCAGCTCGATCGGCACCTGGCTGGTGGTCCTGGTCTGGCTGACCGGCATCGCCCTGCTCGGCGCCGCCTGGCTGATCACCCACCACACCGAACACCCGGGCCGCCGTCCCCGCCGGGGCTGGCACCGCTGACACCCACCGACACTCAAGAACTCAGGGACTCGAGAACTCAGGACGACGCCCGCTCCGCCAGCTCCGTGGCCAGCACCACCTGTCGCCGCTCCAGGCCCCGGGACACCGCGGGGCGCCGGTCGGCGATCTCCTCCAGCAGGAGGTCGATCATCCGGCGGCCCATCTCCTCGATCGGCTGCCGGACGCTGGTGAGGGGCGGCTCCATGTGGCGGGCTATGGCGGAGTCGTCGTAGCCGACCAGCGCCACATCGTCCGGGATACGGCGGCCGGCCTCCCGCAGCACCTGCCGAGCACCCGCGGCCATCACATCGGACCCCGCGAAGACGGCATCCAGACCGGGGCGGCGCTCCAGCAGCGCGGCCATCGCTCGCCGGCCACCCTCCTCGGTGAAGTCGCCCGGCTCGATGAGCAACTCATCCGCCGCCTGCCCCGCGTCCCTGAGGGCCTCGCGGTAGCCGTCGACGCGGCGCTGGGCGCCGTAGACGTCGAGGCGGCCGGTGATGTGGGCTATCTCGCGGCGGCCCCGGGAGAGCAGATGCTCCACGGCCTGGCGGGCGCCGCCGTAGTTGTCGGAGTCCACCGAGGTGAGCGTCTCCGCGGCGGACCTCGGGCCGCTGATCACGGCCGGGATCTCCAGCTGGGCCAGCAGATCGGGCAGCGGGTCGTCGGCGTGCACCGAGACCAGCAGCACCCCGTCCACCCGGTGCGCGGCGAGGTACTGCGCCAGCCGGCGCCGCTCCCGGTCGCTGCCCGCGAAGATCAGCAGCAACTGCATCTCGGTGTCGGAGAGTTCGGCCCCGACGCCCTTCAGCATGTCGGAGAAGTACGGCTCCGAGAAGAACCGGGTCTCCGGCTCGGGCACGACGAGGGCGATGGCGTCGGTGCGGTTGGCGGCCAGGGCCCGGGCGGCCGTGTTCGGGACGTAGCCGAGCTCGGCGACCGCCGCCTCCACCGCGGCCCGGGTGGCGTCGCTGACCCGCGGCGAGCCGTTGATCACCCGGGAGACGGTGCCCCGTCCGACACCGGCGCGCGCGGCGACCTCTTCGAGCGTGGGACGCCCGCCACTCCGCCCCCGCGCTCCGTGGCTTGCCATGGGCTCCGCCTTTCGCCGTTGTCCTGTCGCTGGCCTGGAATTTAACAGCCCCGTCCCGCACTGTGACTGTTCACGAGCACGGCCGACCGCACCGCGGGGGCCGCGCTCGGATCCAGTTAACGTCCCGATAACTGAACGCATCTCTCCGCCCCCATGCCCTTGACACCCCCGCCCGGACCGACGACTCTTCAACACATCACCTGTGGGAGCGCTCCCACAGTACCTGACACATACACATCCCGCACGTTCCCCGCCCGAGCCGCAGCGAGAACTAACGGGCCCAACATTGCAGTTGGCCGGGGGGTCGGCACGTCAGGGCAACAGGAGGACGCAATGCGAGCACGTACCCGAATCCGCCGCAAGGCGGTTGTCCTCGCGGCGGTGGCGTCGCTGGGCACCGGGCTGCTGGCCGGCTGTGCCGACGACGGCAACGACGACGACAGCTCGTCGACCGAGGGCGGTGGCGGCAAGACCAAGATCACCCTTGGTCTGTTCGGCACGGCCGGATTCGAGGAGTCCGGACTCTACAAGGAGTACGAGAAGCTCCACCCCGACATCGACATCCAGCAGACGGTCGTCGAGCGCAACGAGGTCTACTACCCGGCGCTGCTCAACCACCTCACCACCAACAGCGGCCTCCAGGACATCCAGATGGTCGAGGTCGGCAACATCGCCGAGATCGTCCAGACCCAGTCCGACAAGCTGCTCGACCTGTCGAAGTACGGCAAGAAGAGCGACTACCTGGAGTGGAAGTGGCAGCAGGCCACCACCGCCGAGGGCCAGACCATCGGTGTCGGCACCGACGTCGGCCCGATGGCGATCTGCTACCGCACCGACCTCTTCAAGGAGGCCGGACTGCCCACCGACCGCGAGGAGGTCGGCAAGCTGTGGGCGGGCAGCTGGGACAAGTTCGTCGAGGTCGGCAAGGACTACAAGGCCAAGGGCGCCAAGGGCACCACCTTCCTGGACTCCCCCGGCGGCATGCTCCAGGCGATCCTGAGCAGTGAGAAGGACCGCTTCTACGACTCCTCCGGCGAGGTCATCTACAAGACGAACCCGGCCGTGAAGTCCGCCTTCGACCTCACCGCGGAGGCCGCCGAGGCCGGTCTGATCGGCAACCAGACGCAGTTCCAGCCCGCCTGGGACACCACCATCGCCAACAGCAAGTTCGCCGCGATGTCCTGCCCGCCGTGGATGCTCGGCTACATCAAGGGCAAGTCCAAGCCCGAGTCGGCCGGCAAGTGGGACGTCGCCCAGGCGCCGAAGTCCGGCAACTGGGGCGGTTCCTTCCTGACCGTCCCGAAGTCCGGCAAGAACGCGGAGGAGGCGGCCAAGCTCGCCGCCTGGCTGACCGCGCCCGAGCAGCAGGCCAAGCTGTTCGGCGTGCAGGGCAGCTTCCCGAGCACCCCGGCCGCGTACGAGTCGTCCGAGGTGACCGGCGCGAAGAACGACATGACCGGTGACGCGCCGATCGGCACGATCTTCGCCGAGGCGGCCGCCAACATCCCGGTCCAGACGATCGGCCCGAAGGACCAGATCATCCAGCAGGGTCTGACCGACAACGGCGTGGTCCTGGTGACCCAGGGCAAGTCCGCCAAGGAAGCCTGGGACAACGCCGTCAAGACCATCGACAACGCCCTGGACCAGTGACCCGGATGAGCACTGGGCACGACACCGCCGCCGCGTCCCCCACCAAGGGGGGCGCGGCCCCGGGCCGCCCGTCCGGCGAGGGCCCGGTCACCGAGCAGGAGCTGCGGCGCCGGTCCAAGCTGTCCCGCCGCTGGCAGCGGGACATGCGCTGGAGCCCGTACGCCTTCGTCTCCCCGTTCTTCCTGCTGTTCCTGGCCTTCGGCCTGTTCCCGCTGGTCTACACGGGCTGGGCCTCGCTGCACCAGGTGGAGCTGACCGCGCCGACCGACATGGAGTGGGTCGGCCTGCGCAACTACACCCGGATCTTCGACGACGAGTTCTTCTGGAACGCGGCCGAGAACACGCTGACCATCGGCATCATCTCGACCGTTCCGCAGCTGCTGATGGCGATGGGCATCGCCCACATCCTCAACTACAAGCTGCGCGCCTCGACCTTCTACCGGGTCGTCATGCTCGCGCCCTACGCGACCTCGATCGCAGCCGCCTCGCTGGTCTTCGTGCTGCTCTTCGGCCGCGACTACGGCATGATCAACTGGGCGCTGGGCGCGGTCGGGATCGACAACATCGACTGGCAGAACGACCAGTGGGCCTCCCAGATCGCCGTGTCGACCATCGTCATATGGCGCTGGACCGGCTACAACGCGCTGATCTACCTGGCCGCGATGCAGGCGATCCCACAGGACCTGTACGAGTCGGCCGCGCTGGACGGGGCCAGCCGCTGGCAGCAGTTCTTCCATGTCACGCTGCCCTCGCTGCGCCCGACGATCCTGTTCACGGTCGTCGTGTCGACCATCGGCGCATCCCAACTGTTCGGTGAGCCGCTGCTGTTCGACGCGAACAAGGGCGCCTCCGGCGGATCCCAGCACCAGTTCCAGACGCTCGGCCTCTACCTGTACGAGCAGGGCTGGGTGAACCAGCATCTGGGCCGTGCCTCCGCCATCGCCTGGACGCTGTTCCTGATCCTCATCGTGGTCGGGATCGTCAACTACGTCATCTCGCGCCGGCTGCGCGCCAGTAGTTAGGAGACCGGCCGTGACGACGACACTGACTCCAGCCTCCGAGACACCTCCGGAGAAGACCCGGCGGGTACGGCGGCCGAAGGCGGCCCGGGCCGGCGGGACCCTGCACGCGGGACCGATCGCGTACGTGATCCTCGCGCTGTTCACCATCGGCTCGCTGTTCCCCCTGGTGTGGACGGCGATCGCCGCCTCCCGTGACAACCAGCGGCTGGCCGAGACACCGCCGCCGTTCTGGTTCGGCTCGAACCTCTTCGACAATCTCGATCTCGCCTGGAACGACGCCAACCTGGGCGAGGCGTTCCTCAACACCACGTTCGTGGCGGGGGTGTCGGCGGCGACCATCGTGTTCCTGTCGACGATCGCCGGGTTCGCCTTCGCCAAGCTGCGCTTCAAGGGCCGTAACGCGATGATGCTGATCGTGATCGGCACGATGATGGTGCCGCCGCAGCTCAGCGTGATCCCGCTGTACATGATGGTCGCCGAGCTCGACTGGGCCGACCAGCTCCAGGCGGTGATCTTCCCGTCATTGGTGAGCGCGTTCGGTGTGTTCTTCATGCGGCAGTACCTGCTCCAGGCGCTGCCCGACGAGATCATCGAGGCGGCGCGGGTGGACGGCGCGAGCAGCTGGCGCGTGATCTGGCATGTGGTGTTCCCCGCGGCCCGTCCCGCGATGGCGGTGCTGGGGATGCTGATGTTCGTGCAGACCTGGAACGACTTCCTGTGGCCGTTCCTGGTGCTCACCCAGAACGGCAATCCGACCGTGCAGGTGGCGGTCGCGGGCCTGGGCCGCGGCTATACGCCGGACCAGTCCCTGATCATGGCGGGCGCGCTGCTGGGCACGCTGCCGCTGCTGATCGTGTTCGCGATCTTCGGCAAGCAGATCGTGGGCGGCATCATGCAGGGCGCGGTGAAGGGCTGAGCCCCCGCATCCATCGCCTCTCTCGTATCCCCCGCATCTCTTCAGGGGCCGGGTCACCGCCGCTCCGGCCCCTTCTTCCTCCTCCCCATCCCCCCTGTCCGTCGGCCTGTCCGACCTCCTATGGGAGCGCTTCCATGCCTGACTCCGCACAGCCGGTGACCCCGGTGACCTTTCCTCCCGCCTTCCTCTGGGGCGCCGCCACCTCCGCGTACCAGATCGAGGGGGCGGTGCGGGAGGACGGCCGTACCCCGTCGATCTGGGACACCTTCAGCCATACGCCGGGCAAGACGGTCGGCGGCGAGACCGGTGACATCGCTGTCGACCACTACCACCGCTTCCGGGACGACGTGGCGCTGATGGCCGAGCTGGGCCTGACGGCGTACCGCTTTTCCATCTCCTGGTCCCGGGTGCAGCCCACGGGCCGGGGGCCCGCGGTCCAGCGGGGCCTGGACTTCTACCGCAATCTCGTGGACGAGCTGCTCGCGCACGGCATCAAGCCGGCTGTCACGCTCTACCACTGGGATCTGCCGCAGGAGCTGGAGGACGCGGGCGGCTGGCCGGAGCGGGACACGGCGTACCGGTTCGCGGAGTACGCGCAGATCGTCGGTGAGGCGCTCGGCGACCGGGTGGAGCAGTGGATCACGCTCAACGAGCCCTGGTGCAGCGCCTTCCTGGGGTACGCGTCCGGGGTGCACGCCCCGGGCCGGACGGACCCGGCGGCCTCGCTGAAGGCCGCGCACCACCTCAACCTGGCGCACGGCCTCGGCGCTTCGGCCCTGCGCTCGGTGATGCCGGCCCGTAACGGGGTGGCGGTCAGCCTCAACTCCTCGGTGGTCAGGCCGGTTTCCGACGACCCGGAGGACCTGGCGGCCCGGCAGCGCATCGACGACCTGGCCAACGGCATCTTCCACGGCCCGATATTGCACGGCGCCTACCCGCAGTCGCTGCTCACGGCGACGGCGCCGCTGACGGACTGGGACTACGTCCAGGACGGCGATCTGGCCCTGATCAACCAGCCGCTCGACGCGCTGGGCCTCAACTACTACACGCCCACGCTGGTTTCGGCCGCCGAGTCGGCCCCGGCGGGCCCGCGCGCGGACGGCCACGGGGAGAGCGCCCACTCGCCCTGGCCGGGCGCGGACGACGTGGCCTTCCACCAGACCCCGGGCGAGCGCACCGAGATGGGCTGGACGATCGACCCGACCGGACTGCACGACCTGATCATGCGCTACACCCGCGAGGCCCCGGGGCTGCCGCTGTACATCACGGAGAACGGCGCGGCCTACGACGACAAGCCCGACCCCGACGGCCGGGTCCACGACCCGGAGCGGATCGCCTACCTCCACGGCCATCTCTCGGCGGTGCGCCGCGCCATCGAGGACGGCGCCGATGTCCGCGGCTACTACCTGTGGTCCCTGATGGACAACTTCGAGTGGTCCTACGGCTACGACAAGCGGTTCGGCGCGGTGTACGTCGACTACACCACGCTGGAGCGGACGCCGAAGTCCAGCGCCCTGTGGTACGGACGGGCAGCCCGGTCGGGGGCGCTGCCGGCGGTGGAGTCGGACTGACGGGGGCGATGGCCGGGCGCGGCACGTGGAGGGGACGTGCCGCGCCCCGGCCGGATGGGGGGAAGACCGGCCGGGGCGCGCCCCCCGTGGGCTCGAACGGACTCAGCGGGCCTACTTGTAGGCCGCGAAGGCCTTGCTGAAGGCGTTCTTGTCCTGGTCGATGGAGCTGCACGTGGCGTCGGCCGCGGGCTTCGGGCCGCCGGGGCAGGCCTTGTCGCGGGTGCCGGACCACATCGACAGCCAGCCGAGCCCCTTGGACTTGGCGAAGTTCACCAGCTGGGTGGCGTCCTCGACCTTGAAGATCTCCGTCACCACGTCGTTGACGCCGATCATCGGGGTGACCGCGACGGTCTTCCAGGCGGCGCTGTCGCTCAGGCCGAGAACACCCTTGATCTGGGCCTGCGTGGCGGTGGCCGCCTGCTCGGCGTAGGTGCCCATGTCGCCGCTGTACGCCGGGCCGTAGTCCATCGCCATGATGTTGACGGCGTCGATCTTCACACCGTTCTTCTTGGCGTCGGCCAGCAGGTCCACGCCGGGCTGGGTCAGGCCCTCCGGCATCACCGGGAGGGTGTAGGAGACGTTCAGGTCCGGGTGCTGCTTCTGGAGCTTGGCGATGGCCTGGGCACGGCGGGTGTTGGCGGCGGCGTCGGGCAGCGCGCCGCCCTCGACGTCGAAGTCGACCTTGGTGAGGTCGTAGGCCTCCACGACCTTGTTGTACGCCGCCGCCAGCGCGTCCGCCGAGGAGCAGGTGGTGGCCAGCTCACTGCCGGCCGCGCCGCCGAAGGAGACCCGGACGTCGCCGCCCTTGGCGCGCAGCGCGCCGATCTGCCCGGCGACCGCGTCGCTCGCCAGGTCGCTCACCCCGCCCCACTTGGGCGTACAGCCGCCGCCGTCGGTGATGAAGGCCAGGTTGTAGTTCTTCACGCCGGTGGCCTCGGCGGTGCCGACCAGGTCGAAGGCCGGGTAGAGGGAGGTGTCGACGTACGGGGCGAATCCGGCGTTGGTGGTGTTGCCGCTGCCGGTCGACTCCGTGGCCGTCGGGGTGGGGGTGGGAGTGGGGGTGCTGGTCTCGGTGGGGGTCGGCGTCGGGGTCGGGGTCGCCGTCTCGGTCGGGCGGCCGGACGGCTCGGGGGTCGCGCCTCCGTCCGTCGAGCACTTGACGCCGTCGACGACACAGCCGGTCGGGTCGCCGGAGCCGTTGACGACGAAGCCGACGGTGACCGACTCCCCGGCCTTGAGGCCGTCCTTGTCCCAGGCCGCGGGCTTCACGGTGACCCGCGAACCGCTCACACTGGACTCGGCGTTCCACAGCGAGCTCAGCTTCGCGCCCGACGGCAGATCGAAGCTGAGGGTCCAGTCGGCCTTCGTCGCGTCGGTGTCGTTGGTGACGACGTACTGGGCGGTGTAACCGGTCGTCCAGTCACTGGTCTTGGTGTACGCGGCGCCCACCCCGGCCGCCTGCGCGGTCCCGGTGAGGAAGACGGCGCCGCCACCGACCACGGCCGCGGCGACGAGCCCGCCTATCGCCTTGTTCCTGCCGCTGACCTTGCGCCGGTGGATGCTCATCGCCTGCCTGCTTTCGCTGCTCACGGGGTGCTCACGAGTGGGGGTGCGGCAGCACGCTAGCGAGACCGAAACGGGCAAATGGCCTGATCGGGACGGGGGTTGAGGATCTTAGGGTGCGCTTAAGGAAGGGATCGGGGCCGGTTAAAGGTCGAGACCAGTCGGCCGCTACGGCGTCTGCGCACCCGGTGCCCGCGCCGCTCGGGCGCCCGCCCGTCGAGCTGGATCCAGATCCGCACCTCGGTGCCGCCGAGCACGGACGAGCCGATACGGACATCACCGCCCGTGGACTCGGCGAGCCGGCGCACGATGTCCAGGCCGAGACCGGTGGAACCGGCACTGCCCGAGCCCCGGCCGCGGGCCATCGCCGCCTCGGGGTCGGGTATGCCGGACCCGGCGTCCGACACGAGCACGATCACCGCGTCCTCGCCGTTGTGCACGTCGACCGCGAAGGCGGTGCCCTCCGAGGTGTGCCGGAAGACATTGCCGAGCAGGGCGTCCAGGGCTGCGGCCAGGTCGGCCCGCGCCACGGGTACGCGCACCGGCCGGTCCACCCCGGCCACCCGCACCTTGCGGCCCTCGTCCTCGGCCAGCGCCGACCAGAACCCCATCCGCTCGCGCACGACTTCGGCCGCGTCGCAGCCGGCGCCCGGACCGATCGCCGCCGTCTGCGGCTTGGCCTCCCGCGCCGTACGGATGATGGTGTCGACCTCCCGCTCCAACTGGGCGACGGCGGCCCGGGTCTGCTCGGCGGCCGGTCCGTCCCCCAGCGAGGCGGCGTTCAGGCGCAGCACGGTCAGCGGCGTGCGCAGCCGGTGCGAGAGATCGGCGGCCAGCTCCCGTTCGTTGGCGAGCAGTTGGACGACCTGGTCGGCCATGGAGTTGAACGCGGTCGCGGCCAGCCGCAGTTCCTTCGGTCCCTCCTCCGGCACCCGGGCGCCCAGCTTGCCCTCCCCCAGCTCGTGCGCGCCCTCGACCAGGCGCTGCGCGGGCTGCACCATCCGGACACCGAGCCGGTCGGCGACCGCGACCGAGCCGACGATCAGGGCGACACCGACGGCGGCGAGGACCGCCCAGGCCGTCGAGACGCCGTTGCTGACCTCGGACTCGGGGACGTACACCTCCACGACGGCGATCTCGCCGGAGCTGATCGCGACGGGCTGGAGGAGAGTGGAGCCGCCGGGCACCTCGGTGGTGGAGGCACGGCCGAGCTTGCGTACGGTCGCGACGTCGTGGCGGGCGGCGCGCTGCCGGCCGATGTCGACGGCTCCGGTGCCGTCGGACGCGGGTATGTGCACGGCCATCTCCGCCTCGGACCCGGCGGAGGCCACGACCCGTTCGAGCTGGTCGCGGTCGGTGGTGATGGACAGCGCGGGGGCGACCGCGGCGGCCTCCCGCTCGGCGTTGGAGAAGGCGCGGTCGCGGGCCATCTCCTTGATGACCAGGCCGAGCGGCACGGCGAAGGCCAGCACCACCATGGTGGTGACCGCAAGCGAGACCTTGACCAGGGCCCATCTCATCGCGGCGGCCCCCCTGGCACCGGTGGCTCCAGCTTCACGCCGACCCCGCGCAGGGTGTGCAGATAGCGCGGGCGCGCGGCGGTCTCGCCGAGCTTGCGGCGCAGCCAGGACAGGTGCACGTCGATGGTCTGGTCGTCGCCGTAGGACTGCTGCCACACCTCGGCGAGCAGTTCCTTGCGGGGGACGACGACGCCGGGGCGGCCGGCCAGGAAGGCGAGCAGGTCGAACTCGCGCCGGGTCAGGTCGAGGCGTACGCCGTCCAGTTCGGCCTGGCGGCGCAGCGGGTCGACGGTGAGGCCGCCGACGCGGAGCACGGACTCCGGTGGCGCCTCCCCCGCGGCGGCCCGGGACCGTCGTAGGACGGCGGCCATGCGCGCGGAGAGGTGCTCGACGGAGAACGGCTTGGTGAGGTAGTCGTCCGCGCCGGCGTTCAGCAGCCGGACGATCTCCGTCTCGTCGTCGCGGGCGGTGGCGATGATCACCGGGACGTCGGTGATCCCGCGCAGCATCTTCAGGGCCTCGGACCCGTCCAGATCGGGCAGTCCGAGGTCCAGGATGACCACGTCGAAACGGAAATGGGCGACCTCGCGCAGCGCCTCAAGGGCGGTGCCGACGCTGCGCACGGTGTGTGCGGCGTCGGTCAGATGCCGGATGAGGGCCGAGCGTACGAACTGGTCGTCCTCGACCACGAGCACACTTGCCATGCGCCGCACCGTACGCCATGCGGGGGAGCCCGGTCCGGACCTGTGGACAACTGCCGCGCTGTGGACAACGGGCGACACCTGTGGGACGCGTGAGGCAGTATGGCCCGCGATGCGCAGAGGACTCATACACGTACTGGCTTGGTCGCTCGCCACGGGCGCGGCGGTCACGCTGTCGTGGTGGGGTGTCCACACGGTCATGGCGGGCACGGCGTACGACCCGCCGCGCGCCCTGCCCATCGCGGCGGACGCGACCACGCAGGAGTCGAAGCCGCTGGCCTCGTCGACGCACCGCGGGACTCCGTCGGGCACCCCCACGAAGAGCCCGTCGTCCGAGCCGCCTTCGACGAAGAAGCCCAACCCCTCCAGCACGCCCACCCGCACCCCGGCCGCCCCGTCCCCCACCGCCTCCGGCCAGGTCAAGAGCTACGACACGGACGGCGGCCGGGTGGTGTTCGACCTGCGCGACACCTACGCGACGCTGGTGTCGGCGACGCCGGGCACGGGCTGGTCGATGCAGGTGTGGAAGACGGAGTCCTGGATCCGGGTGGAGTTCGCGCAGGGCGCGGACCGGGTGTCGGTGTTCTGCACCTGGCACGACAGCGCGCCGCGGGTGCAGATCGAGGACTACTGACCTAGCGGAACACCGAAGCCGGCGGGGCGGGCGAGGCCACGGCCGCCGCGTCCGTGACCGGGGTGGCGCCGCCCGTGAAGTCGATGAGCGATCTGCCGTGCTCGACCCGCGCCGGGTGCGGGTCGGAGGCGGCGCGGCGGGTGAGTTCCGCGACCGGGAGCGGGTGGTCGGCTGCCACCAGTACGGCGTTGCCGAAGCGTTTGCCGCGCAGCACCGTCGGATCGGCGACCAGGGCCAGCGCGGCGAAGCGGACGGCAGCGGTGGCGATCTGGCCGCGCAGATGCGCGAGCGGGGGTCCGTCGGCGAGGTTGGCGGCGTACCAGCCGCCGGGGCGCAGGGCGCGGCGGACGTCGTCGAGGAACTCGGTCGAGGTCAGATGGGCCGGGGTGCGGGCGCCGCTGAAGACATCGGCGATGACGAGGTCGGCCCAGCCGTCGGGCACCTTGGCCAGCCCTTCGCGCGCGTCCGCCGAACGCACCCGGATCCGCGCGTTGCGGTCCAGCGGCAGCTCACGGCGGACCAGTTGGACAAGGGGCGCGTCCCGCTCGACGACCTGCTGGGTGGAGCGGGGGCGGGTGGCGGCGACGTAGCGGGCCAGGGTGAGGGCACCCCCGCCGAGGTGCACGGCCTGGATCGGGCGGCCGGGCGGGGCGACGAGATCGATGACGTGCCCGAGCCGCCGCTGGTACTCGAAGGAGAGGAAGGCCGGGTCGTCCAGGTCGACGTGCGACTGCGGCGCCCCGTCGATGAGCAGGGTCCAGGCGCGCGCCCGGTCCCGGTCGGGTATCAGCTCGGCGAGCCCTCCGTCGACGGCCTCGACGACGGCGGCGGCAGTGTCCTGGCGCCGGGAGTTTCTGGACTTGCCCATTCGCCCATTATGCGGAGCGGGACCTGATCACGCAGGCAGCGGTGGCCGGGGTCACAAGCAGGGGTACCTGGGTCACAGACAGGGGTCACCGGCAGGGGTCACTGGCAGTTGTCCGCCGCCTCGATCAGCCGGGCCGCCTCGCCGAGCGCCGCCCGCAGCACCGCCGGGTCCGTCGCGAGGTCCGCTTCACCGGGCGGGAGCAGCCAGTCGGAGCCCTCCACCGGGGGCTCGGGGGGCAGGCTCAGACCCCGGCCGTCGGTCCGGGTGCAGGTGCTGCCCGGTACGTCCCAGCCGGCGGCCGTTCCGGGCGGCACCACGAAGCCGAGGGTGTCGCAGCCGTCGTCGTGCAGGACGGGCCCTACCGAGTCCCCCGCCCCGCGGCGCAGGATGTCGACCGCCTCAAGACCCTGCCGCGCGGGCACCGTCACCAGATCGCAGTTCTGATTGATCTCCATCCCGGCCTCCACCACGGAACCCCTCCTCGAAACGAGCGGGTCGGGAGTCGGGCGGCTCCCGTTCCAGGCGGTTCAACGTGTCACCGCGTCAACGGCTACGGCACAAGTCCGCCGCAAAGGATGGCAGTTCATGGCAGATGCTGGATGAGATATCCGGTTTGTAGCCAAACACCGCATGCCGGGTCCGGCGCAGCAGGTACGTTCTTGCCCGCCGGACACCGGGGGTACGAAGCGAACAAATCGTTCAACTCGCCACCAGTTCGGCATGGTTCGACGGTTCGCACGAGAGGACCCGGCCATGACGTCGTCAGAGCTGAGCTCGTCCCAGCCTCCCAGACCACCCCGACCGAACCTCGCGTTCCGGCAGTTGCGCGGCAAGCGCTCGCCGGCCGAGTTCGCCGCGGCGGTGCGCCGGGCCGCGCGCGAGATCGGGGAGCGGGTCAGCTGTGACGCGCGTTACGTCGGCCGGGTCGAGGCGGGCGAGATCCGTTGCCCCAACTACGCGTACGAACGGGTGTTCCTGCACATGTTCCCCGGTCGCACGCTCACCGACCTGGGCTTCGCGCCCCGGGCAGCCGTACGCGGCCGCCGGGCGCGCGAGGCGGAGGACGCGCCGGTGTCTCACTCCGCGAGACTCCCGTACCTCGTGGGTGAGACATGGGGGGCGCCCGAACCGTATAAGACGCAAGACCCGTACGACACGCACGAGAAACCCGAGGAGAGCGACGTGCTGCGTCGCGCATTCATGACCGGCTCAGGGGCCACGGTGGCCGCCGCCTCGCTCAGCCCTTTCGGGCTCGCCATCGACGCGACGGCCGCGGAACGCCCCGTGCGGCGCGTCGGTACCAGCGAGGTGACGGCGCTGGAGGAAGCGGTCCGCAGGATCCGGCTGCTGGACGACCGGCACGGCGCGGACGGACTGTACCGGCGCGCGGCGGCCCCGCTGCGCGCCGCGTACGCGCTGCTGGACGCCGGTACGACTCGGCACGCGGCGGAGGAACGGCTGCACTCGGGCGCCGGTGAGCTGGCCATCTCGGTCGGCTGGCTGGCGCACGACTCGGGGCGGTTCGACGACGCGCGCTCGCACTACGCGGAGGCGCTGGCGACCGCCCGGATGGCCGGGGATCCGGGTCTTGAGGCGCACGCCTTCTGCAACACGTCGTTCCTCGCGCGGGACGCGGGGCGCCCGCGTGAGGCGGTGCGCGCCGCGCAGGCCGCGCAGCGCGTCGCGCGCCCGCTGGGCTCCGCGCGCCTGATGTCCCTGCTCGCGCTGCGCGAGGCGGGCGGCTGGGCGGGCCTCGCCGACCGCACGGGCTGCGCCCAGGCACTGGCGCGGGCGCAGGCGCTGTACGCGCGGGGCCGCTCGGACGCCGACCCCGAGTGGATGAGCTTCTACGGCGAGGCCGAGCTGGAGGGCCTGGAGGCGCAGGTCTGGTCGACGCTGGGCGACTGGCGCCGGGCCGCACGCCACGCGGGCCGCGCGGCCGACCTCCAGGACCCGCACTTCAGCCGCAACATCGCCCTGTACACGGCGGAACTGGCCGACGACCTGGCACGCGGCGGCCGCCCCGACGAGGCGGCGGCAGCCGGCCTGCGCGTCCTGGCCCTGCTGACCGAGGTCCAGTCCTCCCGAATCCAGACCATGCTGGCAGGCACGGCCCGAGTCCTGCTCCCCCACCGCCGGGCGACCGGCGTATCAACGTTCCTGGACCAACACGCGAGCCTGCCGCGAGCGGTGTGACGAGCGAGGCTCGGGGTGTTCAGCCCGCCCCGCCGGCAATCACGCACCCCAGCCGCGAGGCCAGAGCCGTCCCGATCCCCCACCCACCCGCTGGGAGCTACGCAGCCCGCTCTCTCCAGCCTGTCCGGCGTTTGAGGACGAGGCCCGTTCAGGGCCGACAGCGGGGGTCTGAAGGCGCAGCCCCCAGGGATGGGACGGGTAGGGGCGGCGGGGGCGAAAAAGTCAGCCCGCCAGATGCCCCACGTCGTTCCAGTTCTCCAGCGCGGGCTCCCCGTAGGCCCAGCCCAGAACCGACAGGGAGGTCGGGTTCAGGCGGATGCGGGCCGCGAAGTCCAGGGGCAGGCCCAGCCAGCGGGCGCCTATGGAGCGCAGGATGTGGCCATGGGCGAAGATCAGGACGTCGCGGTCGGCGGAGCGCGCCCAGGACACCACCTCGTCCGCCCGCGTGGTGACGTCGGAGAGGCTCTCGCCCTCGGGGACGCCGTCCCGCCAGATCAGCCAGCCGGGGCGCAGGGACTGGATCTCGTCCGGGGTCAGGCCCTCGTAGGCGCCGTAGTCCCACTCCATCAGCGTGTCCCACTCGGCGGCCCGCTCCCCGAACCCGGCCAGCTCGCACGTCTCACGCGCGCGTACGAGCGGGCTGGTCCGCACCTCCACCCCGGGCAGCCCGTCCAGCGGCGCCCGGTGCAGCCGCTCGCCGAGCAACTTGGCCCCGCGGCGCCCCTCCTCCAGCAGTGGCACATCCGTTCGCCCCGTGTGCTTGCCGGACAGCGACCACTCGGTCTGTCCGTGCCGGGCCAGCAGAATGCGCGGTGCCATGAGGTCCAGAGCCTTTCCAGGAATATGCGAGGCGGAGCCCATCCATCATCCCGCACCCTGTGAGGGGGCAACCCGAGGGGCGATCTCTGCGTCTATCAGGGCCAGGGCGCCCTGCGGAGGCGTGCACGAGCACCGTAAGGTGGCCTGTCCGGGCAACCGGCGCCACAACGAGAAGGGGGAGGCGATCGGATGCCGCACGCCGAGACACCAGGCCTTTTGGCGGCACCACGAAACCGCCTGCGCTGGTGGACGGAGCTGCCGCTGATCCTTCTGGTGTACGCGTGTTACTCGGCGGGCCGGCTCCTGGCTCGCGGCGACGTCACCTCGGCCGTGGACCACGGCCTGGCGATCCTGCGTGTCGAGAAGCTGCTGTTCCTCAACGCCGAGAACCCGCTGAACCGTCTCTTCACCCGCGAGCCCTGGCTGGGCGTGCCGGCGGACTTCTGGTACGCCTCGCTGCACTATCTGGTCACCCCGGTGATCCTGGTCTGGGTCTTCCGGTCCCGCGCCGTGCACTACCGCGTCGCCCGCACCTGGCTGATGACGTCCACCTTCATCGGCCTGATCGGCTTCACCCTGCTGCCGACCTGCCCGCCCCGGCTGCTCTCCCCGACCTACGGCTTCGTGGACACGATGGCCTACTACAGCTCGTACGGCTGGTGGGGCGGCGACGCCAGCGCCCCGAAGGGCCTCGGCGGACTGACCAACCAGTACGCGGCGATGCCGAGCCTGCACTGCGGCTGGGCGCTGTGGTGCGGGGTGATGCTGTGGCGGTACGGCGGGAACCGCCTCACGAAAATCGCCGCGGTCGTCTATCCGACGGTGACGGTGATCGTGGTCATGGGCACCGCGAACCACTACTTCCTCGACGCGGTCGCGGGCGTGGCCGTGATGGGCGCCGGACTGCTGCTCACGCCTTACGTCCTGCGCTGCGCCGACCGGGTCCGGGCGCGCTTCGAGGGCCGCGGCTCGCTGGTCGCGGCGAGCTCGGCACGGGCGTCCTCCGAGGCGACCGGCACGGCGTCCTCGGCCGCATCTCCCGCCGCAGAAGCCTCGATTGTCAGTGGCGGATGCCAGACTTCCGCGGGTGAGCGATTTCCACGGCAGCGCGAGTCACGGTTCGAGCCCGGAGCCGAACCGGGTGCCTCCCCCACGGACGCGGGGGACGGCGCTCCGGCAACGGCTCGCTGAGCTGCGCGGTCCCGAGGTAGCGGCCAAGGCGCTGGACGCCCGCGCCCTGGCCGCCCTCGCCGCCAACCCCGGGTGCAGACGGCGCGCGATCCTGGACGGCGCCGGGGTGAACAAGACGGCGCTGGCGAGCGCGCTGGGCGCGCCCTCGGCCTTCGGGCAGTCCCAGTTCGCCCTCACACGGGGCAACGCTTTCGAGGCGAAGGTCAAGGCGGACGGCGGCGCCGAACTGCTGCGGCTGGTGCACGCCAGGCTGGACCGTGCGGCGGAACCGCCCACCCGCGCGCGTGTGCCCGACCTCGCCGCGACGGGCCCGGAGGGCCGCACGGCCCGTACGGCGCTCGCGCTGCGCGAGGCGGTCGAGGCGCCGGGCTCCTGGACGCTGCTGGACCACCCGATGCTGGCGCTGGACGTCGCGGGTTCGCCCGCGTTCCTGGAGCCGGACGCGGTGGTGGTGCACCCCGACGGCAGCTGGACGGTCGTGGAGATCAAGTCCTTCCCGATGCTGGACGGCTCGGCGGACCCGGCGAAGGTGGGCGCGGCGGCCCGCCAGGCGGCGGTGTACGTGCTGGCACTGGAGCAGGTGGCCGCCCGCCTCGCCGAAAACGACCCGCCCCCGCGCGTACGCCACCGCATCCTCCTCGTCTGCCCCAAGGACTTCTCCAACCAGCCCACCGCCTCCGCCGTCGACATCCGCAAGCAGCGCGCGGTGACCGCCCGTCAGCTGGTCCGGCTCACCCGGATCGAGGACATCGCCGACGCGCTCCCCGAGGGCACCTGCTTCGACCCCGCCCTGCCCGCCACCGAGCTGACGGCCGCGGTGGAATCGGTCCCGGCGACCTATGCCCCCGAGTGCCTGTCCGCCTGCGAACTGGCCTTCCACTGCCGCGACCGCTCCCGCGAGGCAGGCGCGGTCACCTCCCTCGGCCGCTCGGCCCGCGCCGACCTGGGCGACCTGGCCACGGTCGAGGACGTCCTGTCGGCGGCCCACGGCACATCGGGCGACCCCGCCGACCCGGCCGTGGCGGCCCTGCGCAGAGCGGCCCACCTCCGCGCCGAGGCCCTCGGTACCCGGGAGGCGGTCGCGTGTCCCTGATCACCACCGGCGCCGTCCCGGCAGCAGCCCACGGCCCCGCCGCCCCTGCCGTAGCGGAACCGCACGAGTCCGCACACCCGCGAGCCAAGGCCGCCCTCGCCACCCGGGAGGCCGTCCCGTGTCGCTGATCACCACTCTCGCCCGCCTCGAAGCCATCAGCACCGGCCGGGCGCAGCCGTCGGCCACCGTGCGGCATCGGCATCTGTCCGAGCGGCCGCTGGTGTTCGTGCCGCTCACCACTGCCGGTGAGGCCGGTGCGCCGCTCGGTGCGCTGGTCGGGACCGAGCGGGACGCGCCCCGGCTGCTGGTCGTGCCGCAGCCGCGCGACCGTGATCTGCGGTTCGCGTTCCTGGCCGACCTCGCCGATGTCGTCCTGCCGCACATCGAGGCGCACGCGGAGGTCGTCGAGGCGGCCGAGCGCACCGACACCGACCCGGAGACCGGCAAGCGGGTCAAGGTCGAGGTCGACCTGTGCGCGGACGCGGCCCAGCTGATCGTCCCGAGCCGCGCGGGCCTGGAGTACGTCCGGCTGCTCGGCCGCTCGATGCGCTTCAGGCGTACGGCGGAACAGGACCCGGAGACCCCGTACCCGGCGCCGCCCCGGGTCCCGCTGCTGGGGCGCTGGCTGACGCAGTACGGCGAGCGGTCCCGGGTGCCCGGCTCCTCGCTGCTGCTGGCCATGACGGACGTACTGGCGAGGCACTGGGCAACCGGGCAGTCCACCCTGGAGGACCAGCACCTCGGGGCGCTGCTGTCCTGGATCGACCCGCCGCAGGGCGGGACCGGCGCCGAGGCCGCCCTGCGCGCGGAGCTGGCGCGCGACGACCGGGGCCAGTTGCTGTGCCCGCCCGCGGGACCGGCCACCGACCCTGCGTTCGACAACAAGCTGCTCGCCCCCGCCCTGGAGCGCTACGACCGCGCCCGCACCGCGCTCGCCGCCGCCGAGGACGGCCTGGAGGCCGACGACCGGCTCGCCGGGCTCACGGCGACCGAGCAGGAGATCCGCGCGATGGTCGAGAAGTGCATGCGCCCCACCTGGGACGCGGTGTGGCAGGGCCTCGACCTGCTGCGGGAGCTGCCTCCTGGTGCCCATGTCGAGGAGCGGTGGACGCGCGACCGCTGGTCGTTCACCGCCCACCGCGACAGGATCACCGCCGGCGAGCCCCCGCAGCCGCGCCGCGACGACGCGGTGACGGCGGCGAACAAGCTCGCCTCGCGCGAGCGCGAGCAGGCCCGCCTCGACGCCCAGGAGGCCCTCGACGACCCGCTGGTGATGGCCGGACGGCGGCTGGCCGGGGAGGCGTTCGTGGGTGAGGTCACGGATGTCGTCATGGCGTACGGCGAGGGCAAACGGCCGAGCCCGCGCCCGCTGGTCACCGTGCACACCGAGGACCGGCCGCAGCTCGCCGAGCGGGTCAAGGTGTACCGCTCGCTGGGCGGAAAGCCGCAGTCCGCGGAGCTCGTCGAGGCCGACGGCGATCAGCTGACCCTGCGGGTCCTGGACAAGATGGGCCGCGGCAAGGAGCCCGAGGAGGGGTCCGTGCCGGAGAAGGGCGACCGGATCTGCTTCACGCTGTTCGAACACGAGCAGCGGGGCGGGGCGAAGCTGCCCGACCCTGAGCAGACCCCGTGGACGCACGGCGGACCGCCCGGTGAGGCCGTACCGGAGGCCGCCGATCAGCTCACCGAGGAGGACGTGCTGTGACCGCCGTGTTCGATCCGGGCGCGGCCGCCGCGCAGGCCACCGACGCGATCCTCGCCGACACCCTGCACGGCACCCATCGCGGCGTCGTCGTGGACTCCCCGCCCGGTGCCGGGAAGTCCACGCTGGTGGTGCGCGCGGCGCTGGAACTGGCCGAGGCGGGGCGCCCGCTGATGGTGGTGGCGCAGACCAACGCCCAGGTCGACGACCTGGTGCTGCGCCTCGCCGAGAAGAACCCGGACCTGCCGGTGGGCCGCCTGCACAGCAGCGACGCCGACCCGTACGACAAGGCGCTGGACGGCCTGCCGAACGTCCGCAAGTCCGCGAAGGCGGCCGACCTGACCGGCCTCCCGGTCACCCTCTCCACGGCCGCGAAGTGGGCGCATGTGAAGGTCGACGAGCCGTGGCGGCACGCGATCGTGGACGAGGCGTACCAGATGCGCTCGGACGCGCTGCTGGCCGTGGCCGGGCTGTTCGAGCGGGCGCTGTTCGTGGGCGACCCGGGCCAGCTGGACCCGTTCGCGATCGTCGGCAGCGACCAGTGGGCGGGCCTGTCGTACGACCCCTCGGGCTCCGCGGTGACGACCCTGCTCGCACACAATCCCGAGCTGCCCCAGCACAGGCTGCCGGTGTCCTGGCGGCTGCCGGCATCGGCGGCGCCACTGGTCTCGGACGCGTTCTACCCGTACACGCCCTTCCGCAGCGGCACCGGCCACGACGACCGCCGCCTCACCTTCGCCGTCCCCTCCGACGGTTCAGGGCCGGATCGTGTGATCGACGAGGCGGCCGAGTCCGGCTGGGGCCTGCTGGAGCTGCCCGCCCGGCACACCCCGCGCACGGACCCGGAGGCGGTGAGCGCGGTGGCGGCGGTCGTACGGCGGCTGCTCGACCGGGGTGGCGCGGCCACGTCGGAGCGCTCGCCGGACCCGGCGCCGCTGACCGCGGAGCGGGTCGCCGTCGGCACCGCGCACCGCGACCAGGCGGCGGCGGTCCGGGCGGCGCTGGCGGACCTGGGCGTCCACGACGTCACCGTCGACACGGCGAACCGCCTCCAGGGCCGCGAGTACGACGTCACGGTGGTCCTGCACCCCCTGTCCGGTCGCCCCGACGCCACCGCCTTCCACCTGGAGACGGGCCGCCTCTGCGTCCTGGCCTCCCGCCACCGCCACGCCTGCATC
This sequence comes from Streptomyces davaonensis JCM 4913, assembly GCF_000349325.1. Lineage (GTDB taxonomy): Bacteria > Actinomycetota > Actinomycetes > Streptomycetales > Streptomycetaceae > Streptomyces > Streptomyces davaonensis. Next base: position 6,077,046 of record NC_020504.1, on the reverse strand, counting down.
ATGATCTGCCGAGCAGGCGTGAGCGACCTCCTGGACGACTATCCGTCGACGGAACCGGTCCAGCTCGGAACGGTGGTGAAGTTCCCTGACGGCTGGGAGGCGAACCATGCGGTGCTGGCGCGACTGGCCGAGCACCGGGTGCCCTGGCGGCCGTGACCGTGTGGCACCGCGCGTCCGGCAACGGGCGGCCGGCCCGACGCCGCCCCGCCCGCCGGACGGAGTCCGGCACGCCGCCGGAGGCAGCCAATGTGTGCAGTTGGCGGAACACAAGGTGGCCTGGAGGGGCTGACCTGGGGTTCGAGGCCCTCTTGCGTGGGCGCGAGACAATGGACGGTGGCCCGATTCACCGGGGTCATCACTGACGTACGAGGAGGAGAAGACATGGCGGAGCCCACGCCGCGTCGGAACGAACCGCGGCTACGCCCCGCGCCCCTGCTCTTCGAGCCCACGCAGGCGGCGGCCGACCCGGAGCACTTCTTCGACCTGGAGTCGATGGACGACCCCCGGGAGCTGCTGGCGCGGGCCACCGAGCTGACGCTCGCGTTCCGGGCGGCGGCCGACCGTGCCGTGGAGTTCCAGGCCGTCGCGGCGGCCCAGCTCGCCGACCCACGGCGCTTCGACCGGCTGACCACCGCGGACATCGCCGAGCGGGCGGAGTGGACCGAGGACTACGCCAAGAAGATGGTCGAGTTCGGCAGAGACCTGCTGCGCGGGGCGGTCGAGGGCCGGGAGCACGTCGACCCCGTGTGAGGCACGGCGGCAGCCGCGGCCGCGGCATATGCCAGACGGGCAAGAAACGGGCAAGATACTCCCTCCCACCCGCCCCTGTCCCGGATTCCGGCAACCCTCCGAGAGGGAACGCTCACAGCCGGTACATCTGGTGGTCATGAGCAGTTGCCTCGACGCCACGGGCGTCACCCCGGACGGAGCCGCCTGGCTGGCCTCGGCAGGAACGTATCCGCGCACCACCCTGGCGTTCTGGGAGGAACGGCCGGACGCCCCCGTCGTCCTGCCCTGCGGAACCGTGTTCGACGTGGTGAGCACCCCCGCGATGTTCGGGCGCCGGATGCTCGACCGGCTCTGGGACGACGGCCCGGGTTCCAGCCCGGTGGCGGTGTTCCGGGGCCGGATGCTGCTGTTCGCCGGCCCCGGCACGGCCCAGCGGCTGCCCTCGCTGCTCGGCTGGGAGGAGTTCGGCCGCACCGAGAACATCCCGCCCCTGCTGTGCCACGGCAACGGCGACGCGGTGACCGTCCCGGCCCCGTCCGGCGCCCCCGCGCCCGCCCCCTCCGGCTCCCGCTGGTTAGTGGCCCCGGACACCCGCCACCCCTGGCTGCCGGGCCCCGAGATCCTGCTCTGGGCGGCCGTCCGGGCGGCCCGCGCGGCCGTGCGGATATCGATTTTTCCTCCCGCCGACCATGATGCTAAGGTCTACGACGTCAGCAGGCGCCGCTAGCTCAGTTGGTTAGAGCAGCTGACTCTTAATCAGCGGGTCCGGGGTTCGAGTCCCTGGCGGCGCACGACACTGAAAGGCCCCTCGCGAGAGCGAGGGGCCTTTCACGTACGTGCAGAAGCCGCCGCCTACCCCGTAACGATCCGCACCGTCCAGGCCCCCGAAGCCGTCCTCCCCTCCACCTCCACCCGGACCCCCTCCCCCGGCACCGTGAAGCTCTCGCCCAGGCCGACGGGGGCGTCTGCCAGGGCCGGGTAGACGGAGTCCTCCCAGCAGGCCTCGGTGCGGGGGTGGGCGTCGATGACCTCGACCGGGCCGCGGCCGGACTCGGCGCCGCTGCTCACGCGGTAGACGAGGACGCCGTCCCGGCAGGCCTCCGCGTCGTTGCCGACCCGGCCGCGCGCCTCGAAGGCGAGCGCGCTGTCCGCGCCGGTGCGCACCACCGCGAGCTTGGTGCCGCCGCCGAGGCCGAAGGCGGGCGCCCCCGCCAAGCCGGCCACCGCGACACCGGGCCCGGCCCCGAGGGGCTCCAGGGTGAGCCGCCTGCCGCCCCGTTCCCGGACACAGGTCACCTGGCGGGGATTCAGCCAGCCGAGCTTCCACTTGTGCCAGGCGAACAGGTCGGGGGCGAGCCCGAACTGGCTGCCCATCAGGTCCCAGTCGCCCACGTGGGTGTCCCAGTCGCCCTGACCGTCCACCGGGCGGTGGTAGAGGTCCGGCAGGTCGAAGACATGGCCCGTCTCGTGGGCGAGGACGAGACGGTCCGGGGGATGCTGCTCGAAGACCGTGACCACCCGGCGGATCTCGGCACCGTCGGCGCTCAGCGGGGCGTCCAGGTTGACGACTTTCGTGGCGTCGGAGTCCACCCCGGGCGCGTCCGGGTCGGCGACGAAGTAGACGACGTCATAGCGCGAGAAGTCCACCCGGCTGTCGGCCGCCGAGAGGGCGTCGCGCAGATAGGCGGTCCGGTGCGCCGGGTTCCAGTCGCGCTGTATGGCGTACGCCGTGGAAGGGCGGGGCATCCGGATCCAGTCCCGGAGCGGGTGCGGGCGCAAGGCGAAACGGCCGTAGGAGGCGCGTTCGAAGAAACGGCTCGTGGTCGGGAAGTGGTCCGCGGTCAGCTCGGCGGGGCTGGTCAGCGGGAGCGAGTCGGGGAAGGACAGGAAGACCATCACCGCGTCCAGCGAGGTGGACGGGCGCGGATAGGCGGCGTTCCAGGTGTCCAGGCCCTCCGAGTGGTGGGCGTCGGTGCGCTTCAGGGCGCAGGGCGCCGCCGCGAAGGGCTCGGCGACCGAGGGGGCGGAGACCAGGGAGGTTGCGGCGAGCGCGGACATCGTGGTGAACAGGGCGGCGGTGGTGCGCAGTCGGGGCCACTCCCGCAGTCGGCCGCCGAGCCCCCGGAACGTCGCACGGGTGACTTCCCCGAGCGGGAGCTGACGCGGCACGTGGACCTCCGGGAGCGGTTCGCGGGACACCGCACCCAGCCTGTGTGAATTTGTCGCACTACGCCCTGTTTGTCTGCACCGGAAGAGTGAGAGGGCCGAGAAAGTACGGGCGCCGACACCCCCGAATCGCTCACGGTCCGTCACATGTGGTCGGGAGGCCGCTGAACCCGTCCAGTGGCGGGCAGAAACGAATTGTCAGATCTGCGGCTGGGTCCGGGACACTGGACAGTGGCTGGAAGGGCCCGAACCCAGCCTCTATGATCGGCACACTTTCCTGACCCTTTCCTGTACTGTCCTGATCCCTTCTTGCACGAGTGCACTGCGGGAGCGAGCGGTGAGCGGAACGTCCGAAGGGCCGGCGCCCGCGGCAGATCTCATCGGGCCGGCCGTCACAGAGAGTAATGAAGGCTCGTCTTCACGTACCGGTCCGCACGATCGGCCGGTATCCGACCCCGACGCCACGCCCTCCTCCTTCCGGTCCGCCTTCGACGCCGCCCCGTTGGCGATGGCCGTCGTGGACCGTGAGGGCCTGGTCACCGGCGCCAACCCGGCCCTCGGCGACCTGCTCGGCAGCTCGCCCCAGGCGCTGGCCGGGGCGGTCGCCGCCGATCTGGTGGACCTGACGTCGGATGCCCGGACCTGGCACGCCTACCGCGAGGTCCTGCGCGGTCGGCAGGCGCGGCTGCGCTGCACGCGTCGGCTGAAGCACCCCGACGGGCACTGCCTGTGGGTGCAGGTCGCCATCGCGCCACTGCCCGCCGCGGAGCGGGGCGGGGTGCTGCTGTCGGTCGCCGACATCAGCGCCCGGCGTGAACTCCAGGCCCGCTTGCGGCACTTGCAGAACCACGATCCGGTGACCCGGCTGCCCAACCGCACCCTGTTCTTCGAGCGGCTCTCGGCCGCGCTGGAGGCGGAGGCGTACGAGGAGGGCACCGGGCGGATCGGGCTGTGCTACCTCGACCTCGACGGCTTCAAGGCGATCAACGACACGCTCGGACACCGGGTGGGCGACCGCCTGTTGGCGGCCGTCGCGGAACGGCTGACGCGGTGCGCGGACGAGGCGGGGTACGCCCGCGCGAGCACCCCGTTGGTGGCGCGGCTCGGCGGGGACGAGTTCGCGCTGCTGGTGGAGGACTCCACGGGCACCGAACAGGTCGCCGATCTCGCCGAGTCGGTACTCGGGGCGCTCCAGGCGCCGTTCGACATCTCCGGGCGGCGGCTGTCGGTGTCGGCGTCGATCGGGGTGGTTGAGCGGCACGCGGCCGGGACCAGCCCCACCGCGCTGATGCAGGCCGCCGACACCACGCTGTACTGGGCGAAGGCCGACGGCAAGGACCGCTGGACCCTCTTCGACCCCGAGCGCAACGCGCACCGGATGACCCGTCAGGCGCTGGCCTCCACGCTCCGACCGGCCATCGAGCGCGGGGAGTTCGTGCTGGAGTACCAGCCGCTGGTGGGGATGGAGGACGGGCGGCTGCGCGGGGTGGAGGCGCTGGTGCGCTGGGATCACCCGCAGTTCGGACTGCTGACGCCGAATCGGTTCATCGGACTGGCCGAGGAGGACGGGTCGATCGTGCCGCTGGGGCGTTGGGTACTGGCCACCGCCTGTCGTCAGGCGCGGGGCTGGCAGTTGGCCCATCCGGACGAGCCGCCGCTCTTCGTCAGCGTCAATGTGGCGGTGCGTCAGGTCTGGGACTCCGACCTGGTGGCGGATGTGGCGCAGACCCTCGCGGAGACCGGGCTCGCCCCCCATCTGCTCCAGCTGGAGCTGACCGAGTCGGCGGTGATGGGCTCCGGCGGGCGACCGCAGCAGGCGCTCCAGGCGCTGAGCGACATGGGCGTACGGATCGCCATCGACGACTTCGGCACGGGGTACTCGAACCTGGCGTACCTCAGCCGGCTGCCGGTGTCCGTACTGAAGCTGGACGGCTCCTTCGTGAAGGGTTTCCAGTACGACGGTGAGGGCATCGCGCCGAATCCGGCCGACGAGGTCGTCGTGGAGGCCATGATCCAGCTCGCGCACCGGCTGGGGCTCACCGTGACCGCGGAGTGCGTGGAGACCTCGGCGCAGGCGTCCCGGCTGCGGCGGATCGGCTGCGACACCGGCCAGGGGTGGCTGTACTCCCGGCCGGTGACGGCGGATCGTATCTCCGAGCTGCTGCGGTCGCCGAGAGGTCAGGCGGCGGTCGGCAAGTCGTAGGCGTTGGCGATGAGTTCGTAGGAACGCAGCCGCAGTTCGCCCCGGTGGGCATGGGATGTGAGCATCAACTCGTCGGCGCCGGTGCGCTTTTGGAGGTCGTCGAGGCCGGAGCGGACCTCGTCGGCGGTGCCGTGGACGATGTTGGCGCCCCAGGAGGCGATGAACTCCTCCTCCATGGCGCTGAGCGGATGGGCCTCGGCCTCTTCGGGGGTGGGGAAGAGTCCGGGGCGGCCGGTGCGCAGCCGCACCATGTTCAGGCCGGTGGCCCGGACCTGGCGCGCGGCTTCCTTCTCGTCGTCGGTGGCCAGGGCGGAGACGCCGATGAGGGCGTACGGCGCGGCCAGCACCTCGGAGGGCTGGAAGGACTCGCGGTACAGGTCGAGCGCCGGGATGGTGTTCTGCGCGGAGAAGTGGTGCGCGAAGGCGAAGGGCAGGCCCAGCGCGCCGGCCAGGCGGGCGCTGAAGCCGGAGGAGCCGAGGAGCCAGATGGGCGGGCGGTGCGGTGACTGGACGCCGCCGGGGGCTGTCGCCTGGACCGGGCCCGGTACGGCGTGAATCCGGCGGTAGGGGTGGCCGTCGGGGAAGTCGTCGTCGAGGAAGCGGGTGAGCTCCGCGAGCTGCTGGGGGAAGTCGTCGGCGCCCTCGTTGAGGCTCTCGGTGCGGCGCAGCGCGGCGGCGGTGGCACCGTCCGTGCCGGGCGCCCGGCCGAGGCCGAGGTCGACCCGTCCTGGGGCGAGGGCCTCCAGGGTGCCGAACTGCTCCGCGATGACCAGCGGGGCGTGGTTGGGGAGCATCACTCCGCCCGAGCCGAGGCGGATGCGGTCGGTGTGGGCGGCGAGGTGGGCGAGGATCACGGCCGGGGAGGACGAGGCCACGCCTGGCATGGAGTGGTGCTCGGCGACCCAGTACCGGTGGAACCCTCGGGCCTCCGTCAGCCGCGCGAGCTCGACACTGGTCCGCAGGGCGTCACTGGCGGTACTGCCGGATCCGACGGTGACCAGATCGAGTACGGAGAGCGGGACAGGGGCGGTACCGTTTATCGCGCCCCGGATCTCATCTGCCGCCATCGGTGGGTGCCTCCTGCTTCGCGCCGGCGTGGTTCTCGGAGGCGGTAACAGGAGGGTGGCTCCGGTTTATTCCCGCCCCCGCCGCCCCTACCCGTCCCTCCCCCAGAGGGGGGACCCCCACTGGGGGCTGCGCCCCCAGACCCCCGCTGTCGGCCCTGAACAGGCCTCGTCCTCAAACGCCGGACGGGCTGGAGGGAGCGGGCTGCGTTGTCGCCGGCGGGTGGGTGGGGGTCGGGATGGCGATGGCCTCGGCGTCAAAAACGCCGGACGGGCTGCAAAGGGCTGAGGTGCGTAGTCCCCAGCGGGTGGGTGGGGGATCGGAATGGCTGCGGCCTCGGCCTCGAACTCCCCCAAAGGGGGCACCCCCAACGGGCTGAAGATGCCCGGCTGCCGTTACACCTGCACGATCGGCTCCCTCGTGAACAGTGCCCCCAGTGCCGGAGCGTTCACCCTGCGGTCCGTCAGGCGTAGGGCCTCCCAGACCGTTACCTGGTTTGCCGTGAGGACCGGCTTTGAGAGCTCCTTCTCCAGGGTGGGGATCAGGGCCGCCGTGTGCAGGGCTGTGTCCGGGAGGAGGAGCGCCTCAGCCGTCGGGGTGTCCGCCTGGCGGGCCAGGGTCAGGACGTCCTCCTCGGTCCACTCCCCCACCTCCGCCGCCGTGATGACGCCGGAGCCCCGCACCGAGACCACCTCCACGCCGCCCGCGCCCAGGAAGGACGCGAACAGGTCCGCCACGTCGTCGGGGTAGGTCGCGCCCACCGCCACTCGGCGTACGCCCAGTTCTGCCGCCGCGTGGACGAAGGCGAAGGACGTCGAGGAGGCCGGCATGCCTGCCGTGCGGGCCAGGGCGCGTACCTGGTCGTGGGCGCCCTCCCAGCCGTACACGAAGCTGCCGCTGGTGCAGGCCCAGACCACGGACTCGGCGCCGGTCAGGCGGAGTTGTTCGACGCCCGCCGCCAGGCGCTCGGGGGAGCCCATCTCCTTCAGCGCGTCCACCCGGTGCGCGTCCTCGCCGATGTCCGTGTGCACCACGTCCACCCGGATGTCGCTGCCCAGGAGCTGCTCGATGCGTGGATAGTCGTCCTCGGCGGAGTGGCCCGGGTAGAGGAGTCCGAGTGCTGTCATGTCGAGCCTTCCTGCTGCTGTTCCACGTCCGGAAGTGCGGGACCGGAGCGGGCCGCCGGGTCGATCAGCGCCTGATACGGTCCCACCGCCCGGGTACCCAGCCGGCGCAGCGCCGCCCACATCGTCACCTGGTTGGCCGAGATCACCGGTATCCGCAGCTCCGCCTCCAGTTGCGGGATCACGTCGTACGTCGGCAGGTTGGTGCAGCTGATGAACAGGCAGTCCGTGCCGCGCCGCACCGCCCTGCGCGCCATGTCCGCCACATCGCGGTACGGCACCTTCCATATGTGCCGCGTCAGCCCCATGAACGCACACCCCGTCACCCTGACGCCCGCCTCGGCCACGTACTCCTGAAGCGACCGGGTCACCGAGACCGTGTACGGCGTCACCAGCGCCACCCGGCGCGCGCCGAGGTCGGTCAGCGCCTCCAGCAGCGCCCCGGAGGTGGTCACCGAAGGCACCGCGCCCGCCCTCGTCATCGCCTCGCACATCGCCCGCTCGCCCGCGATCCCGCCGACGAAGCTGCCCGAGGTACAGGCGTAGGCCACCACCTCGGGGCTCACCGCGATGAGGGCCCGGACTCCCTCGCAGAGGGTCTCGTGCTCGCTCACCAGCCGGGCCAGGTCCAGGCTCACCTCGACGGGGACGTACGGCGTCCGCGTCAGATGCAGCGACACCTCGTCCGGGACCCAGCGCCACAGCTCCCGGTCGAGCGCGAAGTCGAAGGGCGCGACGACTCCGACGCCGCGCTGCGGGCACGGCCCGCCGAGAAAGGAGACGTCCATTGCAGGCACCGCCCTCGCGAGGAGATACGGGAACTGCGGACGGTGCAGGCGTCCGTGTTGACGAAGGTAGGTTCGGGTGCGAGCGTGGTCAATCCGTGCATGTCAGGCGCCCGGATTCGCGGTGTTCCGGGCCACCCGGAAGGGACGGCATGACCCTCCCCACCCTCCTCGTCCTGGACGCCGAGCCCCTCCCCCGGCTCGGCAGGCTCACCGGACGGGCGCGGATCGAGCACACGGACGAGGCGACGCTGGCGGCGAAGCTGCCGTACGCCGATGTCCTGCTCGTGTGGGACTTCACCTCGCACGCGGTACGGGACGCCTGGCCCGGCGAGGGGCCCCGGCCGCGCTGGGTGCACACCGCCAGCGCCGGGGTCGATCACCTGATGTGTCCTGAACTCGCCGCCTCCGACACCACGGTCACCAACGCGCGCGGCATCTTCGACGAGCCGATCGCCGAGTACGTCGCCGCCCTCGTCCTGGCCATGGCCAAGGAACTGCCGCACACGCTCGAACTCCAGGGGCAGCGGACCTGGCAGCACCGCGAGACACGGCGGCTGAAGGGGACCCGGGCCTGTGTCGTGGGGTCCGGGCCGATCGGGCGGGCGATCGTGCGGACACTGAAGGCGCTCGGCGTGATCTGCGCCCTGGTCGGGCGGGTGCCCCGTACCGGCATCCACGGCCCCTCGGACCTGGACCGGTTGATCTCCCGCGCGGACTGGGTGATCGCCGCCGCGCCGCTCACCGAGCAGACGTACGGCATGTTCGACGCCCGCCGGTTCGGGGTGATGCAGCCCTCGGCGCGGTTCATCAACGTCGGGCGCGGGCCGCTCGTGGTGGAGGAGGCGCTGGTCGAGGCGCTCACCAAGCGGTGGATCGCCGGTGCGGCGCTGGACGTGTTCGCGCACGAACCCCTCGGCCCCGACAGCCCGCTGTGGGAGCTTCCGGGGCTGATCGTGTCACCGCACATGAGCGGGGACACCGTCGGCTGGCGGGATGAACTCGGCGCGCAGTTCGTGGAGTTGTACGAGCGCTGGGAAGCGGGCAGAGCGCTGCCGAACGTGGTCGACAAGCAACGCGGGTATGTCCCAGGACGCTGAACTTCCCATGGCTGGAGGGCGTATGACCGACCTGACCGGACTGACCGCCGTACAACTCCTCGACGGCTACCGCACGGGCGCCTTCAGCCCGGTGGAGGCCACCCGCGCGGCGCTGGAGCGGGCCGAGTTGATCCAGCCGGAGGTGAACGCCTTCGTGCGGATCACCGCGGAGCAGGCGCTGGCGCAGGCCCGGGAGTCGGCCGAGCGGTGGCGGCGCGGGGAGCCGGCGGGGTTGGTCGACGGGGTGCCGGTCACCGTGAAGGACATCCTGCTGATGCGCGGGGCGCCCACCCTCAAGGGGTCCAGGACCCTGTCGGAGAAGGGAAGTTGGCAGGAGGACGCACCCTCCGTCGCCCGGCTGCGTGCGCACGGTGCCGTCTTCCTCGGCAAGACCACCACCCCGGAGTTCGGCTGGAAGGGCGTCACCGACTCGCCCCTGACCGGTGTCACCCGGCACCCGCTGGACCCGACGCGCACGGCGGGCGGTTCCAGCGGGGGCGCCGCCGCGGCCGTGGCGCTCGGCGCGGGCCCGCTCGCGCTCGGCACGGACGGCGGCGGCAGCGTCCGTATCCCGGCCGCCTTCTGCGGGATCTTCGCGCTGAAGCCGACGTACGGACGGGTGCCGCTGTATCCGGCGAGCGCGTTCGGGACGCTGTCGCATGTCGGCCCGATGACCCGGGACGCGGCGGACGCGGCCCTGATGCTGGAGGTGATCGGCGTTCCCGACTCCCGGGACTGGTCGGCGCTCGGCCCGGCCGCCGGGTCCTTCGTCGACGCGCTCGCACACGACGGCGGGGTGCGCGGGCTGCGGGTGGCGTACTCGCCCTCGCTCGGCGGCCAGGTGGCGGTGCGCCCGGCCGTCGCCTCCGCGGTACGGCGGGCGGTGGAGCGGCTCGCCGGGCTCGGCGCGTACGTCGAGGAGACCGACCCCGACCTCACCGACCCGGTGGACGCCTTCCACACCCTGTGGTTCAGCGGCGCGGCCCGGGTGACCCAGCATCTCGGGCCGCACGAGCGGGAGTTGCTCGACCCCGGACTGCGCGAGATCAGCGCGCTCGGCGCCCGGTACAGCGCCCTGGACTATCTGGCCGCCGTCGACGTCCGGATGGAACTCGGGCGCCGGATGGGCCGCTTCCACGACTCCTACGACCTGCTCGTCACGCCCACCCTGCCGATCACGGCGTTCGAGGCGGGCGCCGAGGTGCCCAAGGGCTCCGGGCACCGCCGCTGGACGGGGTGGACGCCCTTCACGTACCCCTTCAACATGACCCAGCAGCCCGCCGCCACCGTCCCCGTCGGCACGGACGGCGACGGACTGCCGGTGGGCCTTCAGATCGTGGCCGCCCGGCACCGGGACGATCTGGTGCTCAGGGCGGCGCACGCGCTCATGTCGAACGACGGAAGCTGAGCGTCTCGCCCGCCGCCCCGGTGCGCCAGAGGTCGTTACAGGCTTCGGCCATCCGGGGGAGCCCCTCCACGACCTCGCCCCAGACCGTCCCCGGCACCCAGCCGACATCGCCGTTGAGCAGCAGGTTGTTGCGCTCGTAGAACAGGGCGAGGTCGACCAGGGTGGTGCCGGGGCGGACCTCGCGGTCGTAGCCGTAGGCCCTGGTGCCCAGCTCTGCACCCGCGAAGGCGAAGTAGCACAGGTCACCGGGGATGGGGGTGACGGTCGGGTTCTCCAGGGGCGGCTCGGTGTCCGCGAAGGGCGGGAAGAGGGCGTAGATCTCGTTGCGGGCGTATTTGGCGTGGTAGACGTCGCCGCCGAGCGGGAGGGCGTCCCAGACGGCCGCGCAGGTCAGCGGTGCGCGGTCGGCAAGCAGCCTGGCCGTGCAGTGGATGTCCCGCTTCACGAGCGAGATCTCGATGAACCGGTCAGTCATGCCATCCAGGGTGCATACATCGCATGCTCTCGGGTAGCCGCGCCGCCATGTCCCCACCACTGGAACATGGCGAACACACATCCGGAACCACCCGCCGATCGCTGCTCGCGGGGGTGGCGGCGCTCGGCGCGCTGGGCGCGGCCGGCTGCTCGCGGGTGGCCACCGCCTCCACCGAGGACGGCGGTGACCTGCTGGAACGGCTGCGGGCCGCGGGCGTCGTACGGCTCGGGATCGCGGGCGAGATCCCGTTCGGCTACATCGACAAGAACGGCGAGCTGACCGGCGAGGCGCCCGAGCTGGCAGAGGTGATCTTCAAACGGCTCGGGGTGGACAGGGTCCAGCCGGTGCCGACCGAGTTCGGCTCGCTGATCCCCGGGCTCAACTCGCAGCAGTTCGACGTCGTAGCGGCCGGGATGTACGTCAATCCCGAGCGCTGCGAGCAGGTCATCTTCGCCGATCCCGACTACCAGATGCTCGACGCGTTCATCGTGCGCAAGGGGAACCCCAAGGGGCTGCGCAACTACCAGGACGTCGTGGAGAAGAAGGCGAAGTTCGCGACCGGGACCGGGTACGCGGAGATCCAGTACGCCGTCGATGCCGGGTACGCCGAGGGCGACATCCTCATCGTGCCGGACCAGGTCGCGGGGCTGAACGCCGTGGAGGCGGGCCGGGTCGACGTGTTCGCGGGGACCGCGCTGACCGTCCGCGAGGTGGTGAAGAAGTCCGGCAGGACCGAGTCGACCGAGCCGTTCAAGCCACTCGTGGAGGGCGAACCGCATGTCGACGGCGGCGCCTTCGCGTTCCGGCCGACCGAGACGAACCTCCGGGACGCCTTCAACGTCGAGCTGCGCAAGCTGAAGCAGAGCGGCGAACTCCTGCGCATTCTCAAGCCGTTCGGCTTCACCGAGGCCGAGATGACGGATCTGACCGCGAAGGAGCTGTGCGGCGGATGACTTCTGGACTGTGGGAACTGGTACTCAAAGGCGTCTGGGTCACGATCCAGCTCCTGGTGCTCAGCGCGCTGCTGGCCACGGCCGTCTCCTTCGTGGCCGGCATCGCCCGCACCCACCGGCTGTGGATCGTGCGCTTCCTCGCGGGCTTCTACACCGAGGTGTTCCGCGGGACCTCGGCGCTGGTGATGATCTTCTGGGTGTTCTTCGTGCTGCCGCCCGCCTTCGGCTGGCAGCTCGTCCCCCTGTGGGCGGGCACGCTCGCCCTCGGCCTCACCTACGGCGCCTACGGCTCGGAGATCGTGCGCGGCGCGCTGAACGCGGTCGACCCGGCGCAGAAGGAGGGCGGCATCGCGCTCAGCTTCACGCCCTGGCAGCGGATGCGGCTGATCCTGCTGCCGCAGGCGGTGCCTGAGATGATCCCGCCCTTCTCCAACCTGCTGATCGAGCTGCTCAAGGGCACCGCGCTGGTGTCGGTCATGGGCATGGGCGACCTCGCCTTCAGCGGCAACCTGGTGCGCCTCGCCCTCCAGGAGAGCGCCGAGATCTACACGTACATCCTGCTGATCTACTTCGTGATCGCCTTCGCCCTGACCCGGGTGATGCGCGGCCTGGAGAAGCAGCTGAAGGCCGGGGTCGGCAAGCGCCCGGAGAAGAAAGTCGTCGTTGCCGAGCCGGTGGGCGGTGGTGTGTCGTGAAGTGGGACTGGGGAGCGGTTTCGGACTTCATGCCGCAGTTCTGGGACGGACTGCTGGTCACCCTTCAGGCGCTGGCGCTCGGCTCGTTGATCTCCTTCGCGCTGGGCCTGGTGTGGGCGCTGCTGATGCGGGTGCCGAGCCGCTGGGTGACCTGGCCGGTCGGTGTGGTCACCGAGTTCGTGCGCAACACCCCGCTGCTGGTGCAGCTGTTCTTCCTCTTCTACGTGCTGCCCGAGTGGGGTGTCACCTTCTCCGCGCTGACCACCGGTGTCTTCGCGATCGGGCTGCACTACTCGACGTACACGATGCAGGTCTACCGGGCCGGCATCGAGGCGGTGCCGGTCGGCCAGTGGGAGGCCGCGACGGCGCTCAACCTGCCGCTCACCCGGACCTGGACCGCGGTGATCCTGCCGCAGGCGATCCGGCGCGTCGTACCGGCGCTCGGCAACTACGTGATCGCGATGCTCAAGGACACGCCGATGCTGATGGCGATCACCGTGCTCGACATGCTCGGCGAGGCGCGGCTGTTCGCCCAGGAGCAGTTCCAGTTCACCGAGCCGCTGACGGTGATCGGCGTGGCCTTCATCGTCATTTCCTATCTGGCCTCCCTTCTTCTGCGAGCCCTGGAGCGACGCCTTGTCCACTGACATGAAGCCCAGTCCCGACATGAACGAGCCCGCCGACAAGCGCTCCGACGGCAAGCTGATCCGGCTGGATCAGGTCACCAAGCGGTTCGGCGACCACACGGTCCTGGACCACCTCGACTTCTCCGTCGAGGCCGGCAAGCACGTCACCCTGATCGGTCCGTCCGGCTCGGGCAAGACCACGATCCTGCGGCTGCTGATGACCCTGACCAAGCCCGACGAGGGCACGATCACCGTCGACGGCCGGCAACTGTTCCCGGCACCGGAGAAGCAGGTCCGCGAGGTCCGCAAGAAGATCGGGATGGTGTTCCAGCAGTTCAACCTGTTCCCGAACATGACGGTCCTCAGAAACATCACCGAGGCCCCGGTCACCGTGCTCGGCCTGTCCAAGGACGCCGCCGAGGAGCGGGCCCGGGAGCTGCTGGAGCTGGTCGGCCTCACCGACCACATCGACAAGCACCCCTCGCAGCTCTCCGGCGGCCAGCAGCAGCGGGTGGCCATCGCGCGCGCCCTGGCGATGCGTCCCCAGGTGCTCCTGCTGGACGAGGTCACCTCGGCACTCGACCCGGAACTCGTCGCGGGCGTCCTCGACGTCCTCAGGGACATCGCCCGCTCCACCGACATCACGATGCTCTGTGTGACCCACGAGATGAACTTCGCCCGGGACATCTCCGACCAGGTCCTGATGTTCGACTCCGGCCGGGTCATCGAGGCGGGCTCCCCGGAGAAGATCTTCAGCGAGCCCGAGCACGACCGGACCCGGGAATTTCTCAGCGCGGTGCTGTGACGCCGGTCACCAGGTCATGGCCGTGTCATATGCCAGAGGGTTATCACCGCAGGTTGCGGCGTCGGAATCTTGTCAACAACCGCTCACTACAAGCCTCTTGGCGGCTATCGTTGAGTCGATTGGCTGACTGGAATCCGGCACCGAACAGCTAGCGCAGGGGGAACCGTGGCGCTGAAGCACGAGCCGACCGCGCCGTACCACTCGGCCCAGGACGCCCTGCGCGTCCTGGAGACCGTGGCACGGCACACCACCGGAATCACCGACGCCGAACTCGCCCGGCACACCGCCCTCAACCCGGAGCGCCTGACCAGCCTCCTGAGGATGCTGCGCCGCGAGGGGTACGTCGAGCAGGTCACCGACGGCGCCTATGTCACCGGCGAGGCGCTGACCCGCCTGGGCTCGGCGCAGGACCGGGAGGAGGCCCTGCGCGAGAAACTCCAGCGCACGCTGGACCGGCTGCGCGACTCGGTCGGCGCGGCGGTGTACATCAGCCGGTATGTCGACGGCGAGGTGAAGGTCACGCAGTACGCGGACAGCCCGGACACGCCCGCGGTGAACGAGTGGGTGGACTTCCGGGTGTCCGCGCATGCGACGGCGGTCGGGAAGAGCCTGCTGACCCAGCTCGATCACAACGGTCGACGTGATCACCTCTCGCGGCACAAGATGGCGAGGCTGACCTCGCGCACCATCACCAGCGACAAGCTGCTCCTCTCGCGGCTCGAGGCCCAGCCGGCGACGGTGCCTGTGCTGGACCTCCAGGAGTATGCGGTGGGGACGGTGTGTGCGGCGGTGCCCATTACTGCGGGGTCCTCGGTGGGCTGCCTGGCCCTGTCCCTCCCGGTGGAGCATGCGCATCGGCTGCGGCAGGCGGCGGACGCGCTGAATCGGAATGCGGCGCCTGTACTTCTGTCCTTGGCGATCTAGGCCCCTTGCCCCTGGTTCGGAGCGCCCCTCCGGACCAGGTAGTATTTTCTCTGTCGTCAGCCGCGAGACACCAAATCTTGCCGCTGGCGTGAGTCATGCGCCGCTAGCTCAGTTGGTTAGAGCAGCTGACTCTTAATCAGCGGGTCCGGGGTTCGAGTCCCTGGCGGCGCACAGCAGTGAAGGCCTTCCGTGAGAGCGGAGGGCCTTCACTTTTCATACGAGGCTCCCCTGCATCGCCGCGGGAACTGCTGGGGGTCTGGGGGTTATCCCCCAGAGAATGCAGCATCAGCGGGTCCGGGGTTCGAGTCCCTGGCGGCGCACTTGTGAAGGGCCTCTCGTCGTGACGAGGGGCCCTTCGGCTTCCTCGGGGGTCATACAGCGGTACGTCGGTTCTCCCGGCGGGCGCCACCACACCGGGTCGGTACAGTGCACGCCCTCCCGCCTCAGCAGCGCCCGGTGGATCTTGTTCGTCGCGGTGACCGGCATTCGGTCCACCACGCGCACGAACCTGGGCGCCATCTTCGTCCCCAGGTCCGGCTGGGCCGCCAGGAACCCCGCGAAGGCCACCGGGTCGAAGCTCCCGGCGATCGTCGCCATCACCTGGTCCCCGGTCACCGGGTCCGGCACCGCGTAGACGGCTACGGCGTGGGCGCCCTCGTAGCGGGTGAGGATGTTCTCGATCATCGCGGCGGCCAGGTTCTCCCCGTCGACCCGTAACCGGTCGTCGGCGCGTCCGGCGAAGTAGAGGTAGCCGTCGGCGTCGCGGCAGAAGAGGTCGCCGGTCCAGTACGCCCCGTCCCGCCGCCGCTCCGCCTCCGCCCCCGGATTGCGCCAGTACCCCTCGAAGGGGCTCGGCCCCCGGTTCACCAGCTCCCCGATCGCCTCGTCCCCGTTCAGCAGCCGCCCGCCGTCGTCGAAACGCGCGGCCGGCCGCTCCCGCCCCGTCTCCGGATCCAGTACGACGAGACCCGGCACCGCCCGCCCCACCGCCCCGGCCGGGGTCCCGGGCGACCACTGCACGGCCGCGCCGCCCTCGGAGGAGCCGTAGCCCTCCACCAGCCGCACCCCGAAGCGCCGCTCGAAGGCCGCCGCGTCCGCCGTCCCCGCCTCGGTGCCGAAACCGAGCCGCAGCGGGTTGTCGCGGTCGTCGGGGCAGGGCTCGGTGGCGAGGACGTACTGAATGGCCCGGCCGACGTAGGTGAAATACGTGGCCCGGAACGCGCGTACGTCCGCCAGGAACCCCGACGCCGAGAACCGCCGCCGCAGCGCGACGCCCGCTCCGGCCGCGAGGGCGGGGGCCCAGTCGGCGATGACGGCGTTGCCGTGGAACATCGGCATGCAGATGTAGTGCACGTCCTCGGGGCGGACCGTGAATTGCGCGGCCAGCGATCTCCCGGCCGCGGCCAGGCGGCCCTGCGTGCAGATCGCCGCCTTGGGGGCGCCGGTCGAGCCGGAGGTGAAGTAGAGGAGGAGGCGGTCGGCGGGGGTGGCTCGGGAGGGGTCGGGGCGGGCTTCGGCGTACGGCGCGAGGAGGGCCTCGTACTCGTCGGAGCCGGTCAGCAGGATGCGGACGCCGGGCAGGTCGAGGGCCTGGAGGAGCGGGAGGTGGGCTGGCTCTGTGATCAGGACGCGGCATTCGGTGTGCAGGATGTCGCGGGCCAGTTCCGGGCCTCTGCGGGTGGGGTTGATGCCTGCCACCGCCGCGCGGGCGAGGGCGGCGGCGCCGAGCCAGAGCGGGTACTCCGGGGTGTTGTCGAGCAGGACCCCGAGGTGCGGCTCGGCACCTGGCGGGAGCAGTTCGGTGAGGAGTGCCGCGCGGGCCGCGGCGCCTGCGGCCACCTGGTGGTGGGTCAGGGTCCGGTCCTCGCACCACAGTCCGGGGCGATGGTCACCCCAGCGCGCCGCTACGAGTTCCGCGATGCTGCCGCTCGTGAACTCCATGGCGGTGCACCATAATTGACGAAGCGTCAGATATCCATGCTCTGGTACGAGAGCGCGATTCCCCGCACGCCGGCCGGCCGAGCCGGCGTACGGGGAACCTACCCGCGGGGGAAGCCGGAGTTGCTCAAGCGCTGCTCAGAACGTGACGTCCGAGCAGGCGTAGAAGGCGTTTCCGGTGTCGGCGATCGTCCATACCGCGAGGATCACGTGCCGTCCGCTGAGCCCGGACGGCAGCCTGCCGCTGTGCGAGAGGGTCTGCGGTGGCCGCTGGTTGTTGTACGGCACCGTCAGGAACGGGGTGAGGTTGAGGTCGGACCGGGACAGGTTGTGGTTCTGGTTCCAGCCCGGCTTGGTGACGTAGTACTTGAAGTCCGTCGTCGCGTGCATGGCCGTGAACTGCCAGCGGAACGTGTAGCTCTGACCGCCCGTCACCCGGGTCGCGGGCCAGGCTCCGCCCGACGGTGTGCGCGGCGAGCTGAGCTGGCTGAACTGGCCCAGCCCGGCGTTGCATATCGTCCCGTCGGCCGGGCCGGAGCCCGGGAAGCCCTTGGGGCCCTCGACGCTCTGCGGCTCCCACTGGATGGAGCCGCAGTTGGTCACGGTGCCGTTCTGACAGAGTTTCTGCCTGCTGATGGGGAGGTCTGTGTAGCCGTGGCCACTGGCCCCGCCGGACGAGAGCACGAGGGCTCCGGTAGTGGCGAGACCGACCACGGCGGCAGACAACTTGGTCTTTCTGCGCATGCTGCCGCTCCTGGGAACGTGGGGGAGGTTCTGTGAGCTGTGCAGGTAGGTCTAGACCAAGTTCGAGAGTATTGCCGTTAGTTGGCTGTGTCCATATCAAAAGACGTGTCCATACCAATCAGCCACCCGATTCCCCACGCCCGGCACAGAAGGCGACCGTCAAGTCCTTCACCAGCGCCTTGCGTTCGTAGTCGTCGAGTTCGACAAGACCCCGCATGGTCAGCCGGGTCACCGTGTCCTCCACCGAGTCCACCACCGAGGTGAGCATCGACGCCCGGTGCTGGGCGTCCAGCGCGGCGATCCGGCGCCGGTGCATGGCGGCGGCGACCTCGGGCGCGTACTCGACCCGGACCGGCTGCACCGAGAACACCTCGACGCCGATGGCCGCAGCGTCGGCCGCGACCAGCCGGGTCAGCGCCTCCCCCGCCGCCTCCACGGACCCGCGCCCCGACCCCGGCGCCTCCACCGGCACCCGGGCCAGCGCCGCCTCCACGCACTCGCGCAGGTACGCCTCGTGGTCCTCGACGCCCAGGGTGGCCCGCGCGGTGTCCCGCACCCGCCACACCGCGAGCACCACCACCCGCAGCGCGACCCCGCTCGCGTCGGACGCGGGCATCGGCTCACTGCGCCAGTGCCGCAGCCGCACGTCCACCCGGCGGCGCAGCAGCATCGGGTTGACCCACATCAGGCCGGTGCGCCGGACCGTGCCCCGGTAGCGGCCGAACAGACCGAGCACCCAGGCGCGTCCGGTCCGGCCCCGGGCGAGGCCGCCGAAGCCGACCAGGCCGAGGGCGCCGGCCCCGGCGTAGGCCGCCCACTGTGCGGGGCCGAGGCCCGCGCCGGCGTAGACGGGCAGCCGGAGCGCCTCCAGCGCGAGCGGCGGAAGGGTGCCCGCCCACCAGGAGGTGACGGCGCAGCCCGCGAGACCGCAGGTCCCGGCGAGGACGCCCGCCGCGCCGGGCAGCACCCGCGCGGGGCGCTCGGCCAGCTCCGGGTCCACCTCCGGCAGGGACCGCGCCTTCGCCGGTTCCGGTCGACGCAGCCTCGGCTGCTCCCCGGTCCCCTGCCGGCGGCTGACGACCGCGGGCTTCAACGGGACCGACACCGGGTCGGGCTCGTCACGGAACAGGAGATGGACGGGGATCTCGGTGGTGACCTCGTTCTGGATCAGCCGGGCGGACCGGGACGGTCCCTCGGACTCCGGTGTCGGTGAAGTGGTCGTGCTCATGCGTGCCTCCAGCCTCCGCGCCAGATGCGTCACAACAGGGGGTACTGCGGGGGGGTACAGAAGGGGACAGAAGAAGGGCGTGCGGATCGATTACGAGAACAGCCGCCGCCAGGTCTCCGGGCCCGGGTAGCCGTCCGCCGCGCCGCCGCGCCAGCCCTGGGCCCGCTGGAAGGCCTCGACGTTGCGGCGGTCGGCCTCGCTCCAGCGGGGGCCGGGGCCGGTCTTGTAGAACTTGCCGAACCCCTTCTTCACGAGTTGCTTCCCGAGCAGCGTGACGTGGCTGTTGTTCGCCCCGGGCCGGAACATCGCCCGCCCCGGATACCCGGGCACCCCGTGCGAGGAGGGCGGCGCGGGATTTCCGGAGCCGATGTCCTTGCCCTTGCCGGTGATCAGCAGCGCCCAGGTGTGCGGCCCCGGCAGCCCGTCCGCTTCCGAGCCCCGCCAGCCCTGCGCCTGCTGGAAGGCCCGGGTGGCCCGCCGGTCCGCGTCCGACCAGTGCGGTCCCGGGCCCGAGGTGTAGTAGCGTGCCGCGCCGCGTGCGACGAGCATGCGGCCCAGCTCGGTGACGTACTTGTTGTTGGCCCCGGCCCCGAAGTACGCCCGCCCCGGATAGGGCGACCCGGCCGGTTCGGCGGGTTCGGCGGGCACCTCCGGCGTCGAGCCACCTGTACCGCCGGCCACGAGCCCCTTGTAGCGGTAGGCGACGTAGCGGCTGGAATTGCTCCAGTAGGCGTACGGGGTGGACTGTCTGCGGGCGTTCGGAGGGGCCTGCTCGTAGGCGATGTAGTAGGTGTGCGTGTAGTCGGTCCAGCCGCCGAAGATGACGACGTGCGAGCCCTTCTCGGGGTCCGCCGGGTTGTGGAACAGCAGCATGTCGCCGGGCTGGAGGTCGTCCTTCGGGATGCGCACGCCGTACTGGTCGAGCGAGCCGGTCCACTCGTTGCCGGGCAGGCTCCAGGCCATCGAGACGAACCCCGAGCAGTCCTGCCGGTAGCCGTCCGACCAGTACCGGGACATGCTGTACGGCACCCTCGCCGCGACCCACACCTTGGCCCGCTTGATGATCTCCGCGCGGGTGGTCGTGGGCGCCTTGGCGGGCTTGGCGGGGACTCCGCCGGGACCGTGCAGCGGGGCCTTGCTGCCCTGCGGGGTGTCGGGTTCGTCGGCCCCCGGAAGATCCGCCGCAAGACTCGGCCGGTCGGGTGCCTGCGGGGCCGCCAGCGCCGGTACGGCATGCCCCGCGCCGAGCGCCGCCGCGGCGGCGGCCGCCACGATCACCGTCCGGTGGGCCGGGTGGGCGCCGGTGCGGCCGGTCGCGGAGTGCGGCAGGACGCGCCGCCAGTGCACACATCCGGGACAGTCGCAGTCGCTCGCGGGTTCGATCTCCTCGAATACCGGAGTCTCCATGCGATTCCCCTCACACTCCGGATGGAAATGTTCGCGTCTGTACACATTCGTCAGTTTCTCAACTGTCTTCCGGGCGCGCATGCTGACGGTCCGAATGATGTACGGCACCCCCCTGACCGGGGCCGGAGCACGAACCGACGGTCCGACCGGTGGTCCGGAGCACCCTCCGGGGTCCGGTAGAGTTACGACGTCAGCAGGCGCCGCTAGCTCAGTTGGTTAGAGCAGCTGACTCTTAATCAGCGGGTCCGGGGTTCGAGTCCCTGGCGGCGCACAAGACCGGGAAGCCCTCCGCAGCCGATGCGGGGGGCTTCGCGCATATCCGGGCGACGTGGCCATATCCGGACCGTCTTCCCACAAAGGGCACACAGTTCCCCCACAGGCGCCACAATGAACGCGTATGACCGGTAAACACCGCGTTTCGCATCTTGCGATCATGATGAACGCCGTAGAACCCTGGTTGTTCAAACTGTCGCGAGTACGCGGCAGTTGGGGGGCAGGAAACCGGTTGCTCGATTCAACGGGGAGAGGGGCCCCGTTCATGAACGGATGCCGAGGGGGGCATCATGCAACCGGAAGGTCGCGGTTCCATGTCTATGAAGTGGAAGATGTGGTGACTGTGACCCACCACTGATACGTCTGTGAAGGTCGAGGGGGACCTAAACAGACGAAGGAACCGACAGACACGCGGTGACCTGCGTGTGGGGGGATGACTCATGACGTCGACGCCGACGGGCGCCCGGCCGAACTCCGACCCGTCACAAACCACTCAGCTCAGAGTGCCGACGCATCGGACCGGAGCATTCAGGCGCATCAAGAAGACGCTGCCGAAGTACGACTACGAGCACTACAGCCGGCTGGCGGGTCCCCTCACCCAGCCCGATCCGAACAAGCCGTACAAGGTGCAGTACCGCTCGCTGATCTCGCAGGAGCCGCACCGCATCCGGGTCGCCCTGATGCTCGCCGCGGCGCCGCTGCTGTCGCTGGTGCTGCTGGCCTGGCTGCTCCAGCCGGAGCACTGGACCGAGCGCGACTACGTGGAGTACGACTTCCTGCCGGCCCTCGACATCGTCATGCTCGTCTCGATCGGTCTGATCGAGTTCTTCCGCTGCATGAACGTCCTGTCGAACGCGCACGCCACCCTGGTCGCCCGCGACCCGATCCCGGTGGTTCCCGAGACCGGCACCAGAGTCGCCTTCCTGACCTCCTTCGTGCCCGGCAAGGAGCCGCTGGAGATGGTGACGAAGACCCTGGAGGCGGCGGTCAAGCTGCGCCACCGGGGTCTGATGCACGTCTGGCTGCTGGACGAGGGCGACGACCCGGAGGTCAAGGAGGTGTGCGCCCGGCTCGGTGTGCACCACTTCTCCCGCAAGGGCATCGCCAAGTGGAACCAGGCCAAGGGCCCGCACCGCGCCAAGACCAAGCACGGCAACTACAACGCCTGGCTCGACGCGCACGGCGACAACTACGACTTCTTCGCCTCGGTCGACACCGACCATGTCCCGCTCCCCAACTACCTGGAGCGCATGCTCGGCTTCTTCCGGGACCCGAACGTCGGCTTCGTCATCGGCCCGCAGGTCTACGGCAACTACGACAACTTCGTCACCAAGGCCGCCGAGTCCCAGCAGTTCCTCTTCCACGCCCTGATCCAGCGGGCGGGCAACAAGTACGGCGCCCCGATGTTCGTCGGTACGTCGAACGCCGTACGCATCAAGGCGCTGAAGCAGATCGGCGGTCTGTACGACTCGATCACCGAGGACATGGCGACCGGCTTCGAGATCCACCGCCACAAGAACCCGGCGACGGGCAAGAAGTGGCGCTCGGTGTACACCCCGGACGTGCTCGCCGTCGGTGAGGGCCCGAGCGCCTGGACGGACTTCTTCACCCAGCAGATGCGCTGGTCGCGAGGGACGTACGAGACGATCCTCAAGCAGTACTGGAAGGGCTGGTACTCGCTGCCGCCGAGCAAGCTCTTCAACTACACGATGATGATCATCTTCTACCCGATGTCGGCCCTCAACTGGATCCTGGCCGCGCTGAGCTGCGCCCTGTTCCTGGGCCTGGGCGCCTCGGGTGTGAACATCGACCCGACGATATGGCTGATGCTCTACGGCAACGCCTCCGCGCTCCAGATCGGCCTGTACGTCTGGAACCGCCGCCACAACGTCTCGCCGCACGAGCCGGAGGGCTCCGGCGGTGTGGCCGGCATGGTGATGTCCGCGCTGTCGGCGCCGCTGTACGCCAAGGCGCTGATCGACTCGGTGCTGCGCAAGAAGAGCAAGTTCGTGGTGACCCCCAAGGGCGACTCGGCCAGCCCCGACCGCTGGTTCGGGACCTTCCGCTACCACTGGTACTTCATCCTGATCTTCGGCGCGTCCATCGCGGCCGGTTTCTACTACGGGCACGCGCACCCCGCGATGGTCATCTGGGCGACGTTCGCCATGCTGATCACCGCCACTCCGATCTTCGCCTGGCGGCACATGCTGCGACAGGAGAAGAAGAAGCCGCCGGTTCCGGTCCAGCCGGACCCGGTCGCGCCGATGGTGCCGCACCAGGCTCAGCCGCTGCCGACCCAGTCGGGCGGCCAGCACAGCCCGCAGCACAAGCCGAGTTGGGCCGCCTCGCAGGGCGGCGGCACCGACCAGACCATGCAGATCGCCCTTGGTGGACTTGGGGGACGTAAGGAATGAAAGACCAGGCCGGCCGCCGCCGTGTCCGTCGACTCGCGATAGGCACGGCGGTGGTGCTCGCGCTGGCCGGGATGAACGGTCCGTGGCTCTACCGCTTCGGCACCGAGAAATACCACCAGTACCAGATCAACAGACCGGAGTACAAAGCCGACAACGGTCACTGGGAGATCATCGACTTCCCGGAGGAGTACCGGCAGAACACCATCCACGCGGCGCTGCTGCGCACCGGCAAGGTGCTGCTCGTCGCGGGCTCCGGCAACAACCAGGAGAACTTCGACGCGAAGAAGTTCGACACCCGGATCTGGGACCCGGTCAAGGGCACGATCAAGAAGGTGCCGACGCCGAGCGACTTGTTCTGCACGGGCCACACCCAGCTCGCCAACGGCAACCTGCTGATCGCGGGCGGCACCAAGCGGTACGAGAAGCTCAAGGGCGATGTCACCAAGGCCGGCGGCCTGATGATCGTCCACAACGAGAACCCGGACAAGCCGATCACCCTGCCCGCCGGGACCAAGTTCACCGGCAAGGAGAACGGCAAGACGTTCGTCTCCAAGGACCCGGTGCTGGTGCCGCGCGCCAAGAAGGTCTTCGACCAGGAGACCGGCGAGTTCCTGCGCAACGACCCCGGACTCGGGCGCATTTACGTCGAGGCGCAGAAGAGCGGCTCCGCGTACGAGACCGGCACCGAGGACAACTACCGGGTGCAGGGCCTGTCCGGCACCGCCGCGCGGAACACGTACGGCATCGCGCAGAAGCTGGCCCTGGACAAGAAGGACTTCCAGGGCATCCGGGACGCCTACGAGTTCGACCCGGTCGCCGAGAAGTACATCAAGGTCGACCCGATGAAGGAGGCCCGCTGGTACCCGACGCTCACCACGCTGAGCGACGGGAAGATCCTCAGCGTCTCCGGGCTCGATGACATCGGGCAGTTGGTGCCGGGCAAGAACGAGGTCTACGACCCCGACACCAAGAAGTGGACGTACACCTCGAAGATCCGGCAGTTCCCGACGTATCCGGCGCTGTTCCTGATGCAGAACGGGAAGATCTTCTACTCCGGTTCCAACGCGGGATACGGACCCGATGACGTCGGGCGCGAGCCTGGCATCTGGGACGTGGACTCCAACAAGTTCACCAAGCTGCCCGGGTTGAGCGACGCCGATCAGCTGGAGACCTCCGGGACCGTGCTGCTGCCTCCGGCGCAGGACGAGAAGTACATGGTCATCGGCGGCGGTGGCGTCGGCGAGTCCAAGCTGTCCAGCGAGAAGACCCGGCTCATCGATCTCAAGGACGACAGCCCGAAGTTCGTGGACGGGCCGTCGATGGAGAAGGGGACGCGGTATCCGCAGGCGTCGGTGCTGCCGAACGACACCGTGCTGGTGTCGGGCGGCTCCGAGGACTATCGCGGGCGCGGCGACTCCAACATTCTCCAGGCCCGGATCTACGACGGTTCGAGCAACACCTTCGACCAGGTCGCGGATCCGCTGGTCGGGCGGAACTACCACTCCGGGTCGATTCTGCTGCCCGACGGACGCGTGATGTTCTTCGGGTCGGACTCGCTGTACGCGGACAAGGCGAACACGAAGCCGGGGAAGTTCGAGCAGCGGATCGAGATCTACACGCCGCCGTATCTGTACCAGGGGTCCCGGCCGTCGCTGTCCAAGGGGCCGGAGAGCATTGAGCGCGGCGAGACGGGGACGTTCACGTCTCAGCACGCCTCGTCCATCAAGAAGGTGCGGTTGATCCGGCCGAGCGCGGCCACGCATGTGACGGACGTCGATCAGCGGTCCATCGCGCTGGACTTCAAGACGGACGGGAACAAGGTGTCGGTCACTGTGCCGGAGAACAAGAACCTCGTTCAGGCCGGCTGGTACATGCTGTTCGTCGTCGACGACCAGGGCGTGCCGTCCGAGGCACAGTGGGTTCAGGTCCCGTAGAACGAATCCCCGCGCCCCTTCCGGGGCGCGGGGATGGTCACTGAGAAGCCTTGGCCAGGCCGAGCGCGTACTCCGGCCACCACTCCCCGGCCTTCGGGCCGCCCTTGCACTCGCCGTCCGACTCTCCTGGGCGCTTGACCCAGATGTAGGCGTCGACCAGGTCGTCCGCCGTCTTTGTCGTCGGGGTCTCGCCCAGGGCCCTGCCCGGCGGGTTGCACCAGCGCTCCCCCGCGTCGCCCTCCTCGTACGGGCCGTTGCCGTTGCGGCTGGTGTCGATGACGAAGGGCTTGTTGCCGATCTTCGACGAGAGGGTCTTGCCGTACTCGATGGAGTTCTCGGTGGTGTAGAAGTTCGAGACGTTCACCGAGAAGCCGTCCGCGCCCTCGACGCCCGCCCATTTCAGCGGCTCGAAGATCTGGTCGGGGTTCCCCCAGCCGGCGTTGCCCGCGTCCAGGTACACCTTGGTGTTCTTCAGGGACTTGAGCTTCTCGATGGCGCCCTTGAGGAGGTCGTAGCGCTCCTCGTGGAACTCGTCCGGGGTGCAGCCGTCCACCAGGTGCAGCACGGCGTCCGGTTCGAGGATGACCGTCGTCGAGCGGTCACCGATGCCCGCCGCCACGCCGTCGATCCACTCACGGTAGGCGTTGCCGTCGGCGGCGCCGCCCTGTGAGTACTGACCGCAGTCACGGTGCGGGATGTTGTAGAGGACCAGCAGCGCCGTACGGCCCGCCTTGTCCGCGGCCTCGGTGAAGCCGCGCGCCTCGTCCTCCGGGTTCTCCGGGCCGATCCACTCACCGGTCGGCTGCTCGGCGATCTTGCGGATCTGTTCCGCGTCGTCGTCCTTGCCGTCTTTCGCGTAGGTGGCCACCTGCTGGGCCGCGTTGCCGTCCGGGTTCACCCAGAACGGGTCGACTTCCTTGGGCTGCTGGGTGATGCCGGCCGCGTTCTCCGGCTCGTCACCCCCGTCGTCCGAGGAGGAACACCCCGCGATCAGCAGTGCCGCCCCCAGCACCGTCGCGGTGGCTCCCCTTCGGGCCCCCCTGCTGCCGTACATCCAACTCCCCCTTGGGTGCACCGTTCGAAGGCTCAATCCTGACATACCTGCCCTGGGGCATACGAGATCGGCCGAGCCTTGTCCGCGAGCTGTTACACCCCCGGGGGCGAGGGTAAGTGCGCCGCTGAGCGGGGAGGCCGACAGGGGAAGGGACGTGGGGGAGCATGCGGTGCACCACCCGGGAGGCTCGGCTGGCGGCGGCGCTGGTGGAGGCGTCGGACACGCTCACCGAGGGGTTCGAGACGACCGACTACTTACAACGGGTCTCCGATCACTGCGTGGAGCTGCTGAGCGCGCGGGCGGCCGGCTTCATGCTGATCGACTCAGGCCGGACCGTCTCGCTGGCCGGGTGCAGCGGGCAGCGGGAACTCGCACTGGAGCTGCTCCGGGCGCAGTCCGGCGGCGGACCCTGCCTGGACAGCTACGGCACCGGGCGGGCGGTGCCGCCGGTCTCCATCAGCGTGGCGCACGCCGGGGCGCGCTGGCCGGGGTTCACCGAACAGGCGCTGCGGCACGGGGTGGCGGCGACCTTCGCGGTGCCGGTGCGGCGGCGGGAGACGCTGCTGGGCGCGCTGAACGTGTTCACGCCGACGCTGCCGGAGGGCCGGACGCCGGAGGGCGACGGGGAGTTGCGGCTGGCGCAGGCGCTGGCCGACGCGGCGGCGGTGGGGCTCCAGAACCATCGCGCGTACACGCGGTACCGCACGCTCGCGGACCAGTTGCAGGCGGCGCTGTCCAGCAGGGTGCGCATCGAGCAGGCCAAGGGCATGCTCGCCGAGCGCTGGCAGACCGGCGCGGACCACGCCTTCACGGCCCTGCGGCAGTACGCCCGCCGCCGCCGTCTCCCGCTGGACCGAGTGGCCCAGTCAGTCATCGACCGCGTCGCCGACAACGCGGAGCTGCGCCGGGAGGCGGAGGGCGGGCCCGGCGTGCAGCAGTAGGCACGGCGCATCAGCTGCGCGGATCACTCAGTGCCACCGGGCTCCAGCCTGGCGCCAGTCGGACTCTAGGCCCGGGCGCACATCCGTTCTAGAGTCGTGTGAGACGGCCCCAGCCCCCGGCCTGTCGCCCTCCCCCGTGATGACCACCCATGCCTCCCGCGCGTGCCGCCGGGTTACTCCCGCAGCCCGAGCGCGCGCGGTCGAGGGCCGGCCCGGTCGGCGGCCTCGGGGGGAGCGGGTCGTCGACCGGGCCAGGTGCGTTCACAGACCCGTGCCCGTGAGGTAGGCGGAGACCACGACGTTCGCCGTGTAGCTGCGGCTGGCCCGGTCGAAGGTGCCGCCGCAGGTGATGAGCCGCAGTTCGGCGCGGCCGGGCTCGCGGGGGCCGTAGGCCCGGCGGGCGTCGAAGCGGTCGCGGGTGAGGACTTGGACGTCGTCGACGGTGAACTCGGCGACCTTGCCGTCGTCGCGGATCACCCGGACCGTCTCGCCGGGCTTCAGCGCGCTGATCTTGTAGAAGACGGCCGGCCGGGTCTCGGTGTCGACGTGCCCGACGAGCAGCGCCGCTCCGGAAGCGCCGGGTGCCGCTCCGGCGGCGTACCAGCCGACGACGCCGGGCTGATCGAAGGGGGGCGGGTCGACGGCGCCCTGCGGGTCCAGGCCGCGGGCCACGACGGGCGCCTGGATGCCGAGGCCGGGGATGTCGACGCGCTGGGGTCCGGCCTCGCCCAACGGGAGGGCGGGGGGCGGCAGATCGACGTCGGGCGGGCGGCCGACGGCCGCCATGTCGCCGGTGGTGGGCGTGGATATGCCCCGGCGTACGTCGGTGACCTCGCGTCCCCACAGCCACAGACCGAGCAGCAGGACCGCCCAGGCCATGCCGGTCAGCAGCCGCCCGGAGAACGCGGGACGGTGGCGCGCGGACATCGGATCAGTCCGTCCTGCGGCTCCGGCGGGCGCTTCTGAGCGCCACGGCCGTCGCCGCGACACCGGCGAGAACCAGTCCGGTCACCGTCTGCGCCGTACCGGGACCCGTCGTACCGGCGTCGTCGTCAGCGGTGCTGAGGTGGGCCGCGGCGCCGCCACCGCCCGCCTTCACGGGCGCGACCGGAGAGGCGTGCGCGGAGGGCGCCTGCCCGACCGGCAGGGAGACCGTGCGCTTGGCCTCACCGCAGATGACCATGACCTCGTAGGTGCCGACCTCCAGGGAGGACCGGATGCGGCTCTCGCCGACCAGGGTGTTCTCCTCGCCGGTGACGCTGAGCCGCACCTCGCTGACGAACGCCGCCGACACCGCGCTCGCGGTCCGCTCGGCGCAGCCCGTCACGCGCAGCGCGACCTCGGCGCCCGGGGCGGGCGAGGCGGGGTTCACGGAGATGCCGCCTCCGTCCGCCGCGTTCGCCGCCGGGGTGAGCGCCGTGAAGAGGACCGCGGCGCCCGCACAGAGAGTGACTTTCATTGAGCCCATCGTGAACCTCCAGATACCTGGAGCGTCCTCCTGGGCGACGGACCCCGCATCCTCAGCGGGGTCCGACTGCTCCGTACGGGTCGTTTTCCGGGGTCGGGGGGTTTCAGATCCGGTCGACCAGGTCCGCGATGGAGTCGACGACCTGGGAGGGCCGGTACGGGAAGTTCTCCACCTGCTCGGGCCGGGTCAGCCCGGTGAGCACCAGGAAGGTCTGCATCCCGGCCTCGATACCCGCCAGTACGTCGGTGTCCATCCGGTCGCCGATCATGGCGCTGGACTCGGAGTGGGCGCCGATGGCGTTCAGGCCGGTGCGCATCATCAGCGGGTTCGGCTTGCCCGCGAAGTAGGGCTGCTTGCCGGTCGCCTTGGTGATCAGGGCGGCCACGGCGCCGGTCGCGGGCAGCGGGCCCTCGGTCGAGGGGCCCGTCTCGTCGGGGTTGGTGCAGATGAAGCGGGCGCCGCCGTTGATGAGCCGGACCGCCTTGGTCATGGCCTCGAAGGAGTAGGTGCGGGTCTCGCCAAGGACGACGTAGTCCGGCTCGTGGTCGGTGAGGATGTACCCGATGTCATGCAGTGCCGTGGTCAGTCCGGCCTCGCCGATGACGTACGCCGAGCCGCCGGGCCGCTGGTCGTCCAGGAACTTGGCGGTGGCCAGGGCCGAGGTCCAGATGTTCTCGATCGGCACCTCCAGGCCCATGCGGTTGAGGCGGGCGTGCAGATCGCGCGGGGTGTAGATCGAGTTGTTGGTCAGGACCAGGAACGGCTTGCCCGACTCGCGGAGCTTCTTGATGAAGGCGTCTGCGCCGGGGATCGGTACGCCCTCGTGGATCAGCACACCGTCCATGTCGGTGAGCCATGACTCGATGGGCTTGCGGTCTGCCATGTGCGGGACTCCTGGCGTACGTACGAGCGATGAGCGGAGGGCGCCGGAACCACGGCGTACCGACGCCCTCAGCCTAATCAGGAAGTGGTCACCTTGACCCCGTCGATCACCCAATACCAGTTGTTGGACCCGGTGTAGTGGAAGCGGAAGCTCACGCTGGAGGCACCGGCCGGGACCGGCACATTGACCGACTGCGGCTGGGAGATGACGTCGGAGGTGTAGCTCTTGACGGCGGTGGGGGCACCGAGGTTGAAGGAGACGAGGATCTGGGCGCTCTGGGCGCCTTCCTGTCGGTAGAAGGTGGTGAAGTCGAGCCGGACCGTGGTCTTGCCGGTGACGTCGTACGCGGGCGTCACGAGGGTCGTGTCGTAGTTCCCGGAGAAGGACTTGTCCGACCACTCGTCGGAGTCGGCGACGGCGAAGACGCCCCGGGCGCGGACGTTGAGCTCGCGGGACTGGTCGCGCTGGGTGCGGGACCAGAACTCGTCGGTGGCGAAGGACCAGCCGCGCCACTCGGTCACCCCGCCGGTGCCCATGGCGTTGTTGATGAGGGACCAGCCGCTGGGCGGGGTGTGGGTGAAGCCGAGGACGCCGGCCGGGATGCCGGTCTCGTCGACCCGTCCGGTGAGGGAGGACTGGAGGGTGTCGAAGGGGTCGGCGGAGCGTTCCTGGATCGGCTTGCCGTCCAGGCCCCAGGCGGGGTCGACCGGGATGCCGAGCTGCTTCAGGACGGTGGGTACGACGTCGACGAGCCGCGTGTCGATGGGGCGGGCTCCGGCCGCGATACCGGGCCCGGTGGCGAGGACGAAGGTGCGCCGCTCCTCGACGGACGAACCGCCGTGGCCGCCCGGGTCGGTGTGGCCGTGGTCGGTGGCGACGATGACCGTCCAGCGCTCGGTGGCATGGCTGGGCCGTGCCTTGATGGCGGCGCGCAGCCGCCCGAGGTAGGCGTCCTGTACGGCGATCTGGTCGAGGTAGGCCTGGCTGCCCGCGCCCTGGTTGTGGCCGACGATGTCGGACTGTCCGAAGTAGACGAAGAGGACGTCCGGGTTCTGCCCCTTGATGATCGCCTCGGCCTCGGCGGCGATGGTGGCGTCGTGCCCGGTGTACCCGTCCCGGTCGCCGTCGAGGACGAGCTTGGCGTCGGCGCCGGGGGTGATGGTGCCCTGGGTGTCGAGGGGCAGCCAGTCGACGGCGGCGTACGTGGACAGCGCCGGCCGGACCTGGGTGAGGCGGGCGAGGAAGCCGGGGTACTGGCCGTACTTCTTGCCCGCGAAGGTGTTGTCCTTCACCCCGTGCTTGTCGGGCCAGACTCCGGTGGAGATCGTGGACCAGCCGGGGCCGGAGGAGGTGGCGGCCATCGGGTTGGCGTAGAGCAGGGAGGTGCCGTAGGTGCCCTCGCTCATCATCGCCTTGAGGTGCGGGGCGTTGGCGGCGGCGATCCGGTCGTGCCGGAGGCCGTCCATGCCGACGACGAGGACCTTGTCCTGGCTGGTGCCGCCGGGCAGGGTCGGCACGGCGCGGGCGGGTGCGGCGCCGAGGGTGAGGGCCGCGGCGGTGGTTGCGGTGGCGGTGAGCACGGTGCGGCGGGACGGATGGGACATCGCGTGTTCCTCCGGTGGGAAGAGTAAGTGCTCGGACCCGGCCCCGCCCCCGGTGATGGTGCCGGGGGCGGGGCGGTAAGGGGCTTGTCTCGCCGGCGAGGGCTCAGCTGCCGGTCGCCGACTTCCAGTGGTCGACGTAGTCGGTCAGGTTCTTCTCGATGGCGTCCCAGTCCGGTTCGAAGACCTCCACGTCCTTGATCAGGTTCGTCAGGGCGATCGCGTCGGCGTCGACCGCCTTCACGTCCTGGCGGGCGGTGAAGCCGCCGCCGATCTCGCTGACCTGCTGCTGGGCCTTCTGGCTGAGCATGTACTCCAAGAGCTTCTTGCCGTTCTCCGAATGCGGGGCATCCGTGACCAGACCGGCCGCGTACGGCAGCGCGAACGTCGTCGGCTCGCCGCCCTCCTTGGCCGGGAACCAGATCCCGAGGTTCGGCATGTCCTTGGACTGGGCGTAGTTCATCTGCACATCGCCGTTGGCGACCAGCAGCTCGCCCTTGTCGACCTTGGGGGCGAGCTTGCCGGTGGAGGCGGACGGGCCGACGTTGTTGGACTGGAGCTTGCCGAGGTAGTCCAGCGCGGGCTGCTCGCCGCCGAAGTCGTGCATCGCCTTGATGAGGACGGCGGTGCCGTCACCGGCGACACCGGGAGTGGAGTACTGGAGCTTGTTCTTGTACTTGCCGTCCAGCAGCTCCTCCCAGGTGGTGGGCGCCTGCGCCAGCTCCTTCTTGTTGTAGACGAACCCGAAGTAGTTGTTGACGACCGAGGTCCAGGTCCCGTCGGCCGACTTGTCGGCCCCGCTCACCTGGTCGGCGCCGGCCGGGACGTACTTCTGGAGCAGGCCCTTGCCGTCGGCCTGCTGGATGAACGGCGGCAGGGTGACCAGCACATCGGCCTGCGGGTTGCTCTTCTCGCGGACGGCGCGCTGCACCATCTCGCCGGAGCCGCCCTCGACGTACTCGACCTTGATCCCGGTCTCCTTCTCGAAGTCCTTGAAGACCCGGTCGTACCAGCCGTCCCCGTTCTCGCCCTTGAGGCCGTCGGCGCTGTAGACGGTGACGACGTTCTCGTCGGAGGCGGCGGAGCTGCCGCCGCAGGCGGCGAGCGCGGGGGTGGCGACAAGAGCGAGGGCTATGGCGAGCGCGCTGCGGTTTCTGGGCATGGCGAGGTGAACTCCTTGCGGGAAGGGGTGTCGGTGAGCGGGCAGGATCAGCGGTACGAGGCTTTGGTGCGTACGCGGGACATGGCGAACAGGACCAGGAGGGTCGCCGCCATCAGCACCACCGCGACGGCGGACCCGGTGAACAGGGCGCCGCGGTCGGTGGCCGCGTAGATCAGGACCGGAAGCGGGGTCCAGTCGGGCGGGTAGAGCATCATCGTGGCGCTCAACTCGCCCATGGACAGGGCGAAGCAGAGGCCGGCCGCGGCGGACAGGGACGGCAGCAGCAGGGGCAGCTTCACCCGCCACAGCACATACGAGGGCCGCGCCCCGAGCGAGGCGGCGGCCTGCTCGTAGGCGGGGTCGAGGCGGGTCAGCGCGGCCGACACCGACTGATGGGCGAAGGCGGTGACCAGCACGGTGTGGGCGACGATCACGATCCACCGGGTGCCGTTGAGCAGCATCGGCGGCTGCGAGAAGGCGACCAGCACGGCGAGGCCCACCACCACGGAGGGCACCGCGAGCGGCAGCACGAACAGCCCGTCGAGCAGCCGCCGTCCACGCCTGCCGAGGGTGTGCGCGGCGAGCGCGGCCCAGGTCCCGGCGGTGAGGGCGAGGAGGCTGGCGGCGGCCGCGGTGAGCAGGCTGGTGGTGAGCGCCTGGAGGGCCTCGCCGCGGGTGGCGGCGGCGTAGTGCTCGGTGGTGAAGTCCGAGGGCAGCGCGCTGGACCAGTGGGTGGCGAAGGAGGCGGCGGCCACCACGAGCAGGGGCAGCGCGAACAGCGGCAGGAAGAGCACCAGGAACACGGCCCATACGGCCCACTTGGCCCGGCGGCTATGCACCAGCACGACGGCTCACCACCCGGTAGAGGCCGTAAAGGCCCACGGAGATCAGGACGTTGACGACGGCGACGACACAGGCGCCCGGGTAGTCGGACTCCAGGATCGCCTTGCTGTAGACGAGAGTCGGGAGGGTGGTGACGCCCTTGGCGCCGGTGAAGAGCACGATCCCGAACTCGTTGAGGCAGAGCACCAGGACCAGGCTGCCGCCGGCCGCGAGGGCGGGCAGCGCCTCGGGCAGGATGATCCGCCGGACGATCCTGGGCGCCCGCGCGCCGAGCGAACCGGCCGCCTCCAGCTGCGCGGTGTCGAGCTGGGCGAAGGCCGCGAGCAGGGGCCGCATCACGAAGGGCGTGAAGTAGGTGATCTCGGCGAGGAGAACGCCCCACGGCGTGGTGAGGAACTGGAAGGGCCCCTCGGCGGCCCCGGTGGCGTCCGTCCACAGCCCGTTGGCCATGCCGACCGTGCCGTAGATGAACAGCAGGGCGAGCGTGATCAGGAAGGACGGGAAGGAGAGGAAGACGTCGACGAACCGGGCGACCGCCCGCGCCCCGGGGAACGGCACGAAGGCGATGACCAGCGCCAGCAGGAACCCGAGCACCAGGCAACCGGCGGTCGCGGCGAGCGCCAGCCAGACGGTGGTCCACAGCGCCTCACGGAAGGGCTCGGAGGCGAGGACGTCGGCGTACGGCTGGAGGGAGACGCCGCCGGTGTCGGGCTTGAGGGACTGCTCGACGACGAGGCCGAGCGGGTAGAGGAAGAAGAGGGCGAGAAGGGCGACGGGTGGGGCCGCCCACAGCAGCCGCCTAGTCATGGCTGACTCCCGCGGTGAGCAGGACCGCGTCCTCCGGGGCGAAATGCAGGTCCACGGTTTCGCCGAGGACGGGCGGGTCCTTCAGCTCGCGCAGGTCGGTCATGATGCGGTGCCCGTCGACCTCGACGTACAGGCGGTGGGTGGCGCCGCGCCACTGGATCTCCCGTACGGTCCCGGAGAGCCGGTTGGGTCCGTCGCCGACGCCGATGAGGTGCGGCCGTACGCACAGGGTGGCGCTCGCGCCCTTCGCGGCACCGGCGGTGTCGACCGTGAGATCGACGCCCCCGAAGGTCACCCCGCCCGAACTCACGGTCACCGGCAGCAGGTTGGCGTTGCCGACGAAGGACGCGGTGAACTCGTTGGCCGGGGCCCGGTACAGCTCCCCCGGAGTGCCGACGGCCTGCAACCGGGCCCGGTCCATCACCGCGATCCGGTCGGCGAGGGTGAGGGCCTCGACCTGGTCGTGGGTGACGTAGAGGATCGAGACGTCCGGCAACTCGCGGTGCAGACGGGCCAGTTCGGCGAGCATGCCGGAGCGCAGCCGGGCGTCGAGGGCGGACAGGGGTTCGTCCAGCAGCAGCACGCCCGGCCGGATGGCGAGGGCCCGCGCGATGGCGACGCGCTGTTGCTGGCCGCCGGAGAGCTCGCGCGGGTAGCGGCGGGCGTAGGCCGCCATGCCGGTCATCTCCAGTGCCTCGGCGACCCGTTCGCGGATCTCGACGCGGGCGACCTTGCGGGCCTTCAGCCCGAAGGCCACGTTGTCCTCGACCCGCATGTGCGGGAAGAGGGCGTACTGCTGGACGACCATCCCGATGCCCCGCCGGTACGGGGGCAGCCCGGTGACATCGCGGTCACCGAGGAACACCCGCCCGGCGGCGGGCCGTACGAACCCGGCGACCGCCCGCAGCGCGGTGGTCTTGCCGGATCCGGACGGCCCGAGCAGCGCCATGACCTCGCCGGGAGCGACGGTGAGGTCGAGGGCGTCGAGGACGACAGTGCCGTCGTAGGAGACGGTGACGCCGTCGAAGCGGATACCGCTGCTCATGCGAGCACTCCCGGCAACTCCGCCACGGACGGCAGGACATGGGTCGCCCCGGCCGCGCCCAGCGCCACGGCGTCGTGCGCCCCGGTCAGCACGCCGGCGACGACGCCCGCGCCGGAGCGGACCCCGCTGAGCATGTCGTAGGAGGTGTCGCCGACGACCGCGATCTGCCGCACACTCTCCGCCGCGCCGGTCCGGAGGAAGGCGCTGAGCACCATGTCCGGGTACGGCCGCCCGCGGCCCCCCGCGTCCGCCGGGCACAGCGTGAGCGGCACCAGGTCCTGCCAGCCGAGCGCGGCCAGGATCGCGTCCTGGGTGGGGCGGGCGAAACCGGTGGTCAGCACGACGGTACGGCCCTGGGCGGTGAGTTCCTCGATGGTCTCGCGGGCGCCGGGCAGGGCCGCGACCCGGCCGCCGTCCACGAGTTCGGCGTACGCCGCCTCGAAGGCCTTGTTGGCCTGCTGCGCCTTGGCCTCCTCGCCGAACAGATGGCGGAAGACGGCGATCTTGGACTCGCCCATGGTGGCGCGGACGTGGTCCAGCATCGAGTCGGGCTCGGCGCCGAGTCGGCGAGCGGCGGCGGCGAAGGCCTGCTCGACGAGCCCGCCGTCGGCGACGGTGGTGCCGGCCATGTCGAGGACGACGAGGCGGATGTCGGGAGTTTTTTGGGTGCGCGTGTCGGGGGTCATCTTGGTCACCAGCCCAGTTCGGTCGCGGTGGTCTCGGCTATCGCGGGCGAGCAGGTCATTCCGCGCCCACCGGGCCCGGTGACCAGCCACACCCCGTCGCGCACCCGCTGCCGGTGCACGACCCGGCTCGGGTCGGTGCACTGCGCGTACACCCCGGCCCAGCGGCGGCGGATCTTCGGCAGCGGGCGGCCGAGGAAGGACTCGACGACCTCGGTGAGGTGGTCGTAGGGGTCTTCGAGGGTGTCGAAGGCGAAGGGGTGCTCGTACTCGTGGGTGTCGCCGATGGTCAGTCCGCCGTCGGCGCGCTGGACCATGAGCAGCTGCATCTTGTGCCGCGCGGGCGTCTCGGCCTGCGGCTGCCCGGAGTTGAGGTCGTCCAGGGCGCCGCCGCGGTAGGCCGGGTAGTAGCGGAAGCTGTCGGCGTCGGCGACCGACGTGGGCAGCGGTTCGCCGAGCGGATCGGTCTGCATCATCTGGAGCCGGACCCGGCGCACGGGCAGCTCGGGCCCGGCCAGCTCGCGCACCAGGCCGCCGAGCCAGGCGCCGGTGCACAGCACGACCACATCGCCGTGGTGCACGTCCCCGTGGTCGTCGCGGACGGCGCTCTCGCCGATCACCTCACGGACCTCGCGGCCCGGCAGGAAGGTGTAGTTCGGCGACCTCAACAGCTCTTCCCGCAGGGCGAGTTGAGCCGTACGCGGCTCCACGGCCGCGTCCCGCTCGCAGTACAGGGCGGCGGTGAACTCACCGCGCAGGGCGGGGTTGAGGGCGCGCGCCTCGGCCGGGGTGAGCAGCTTGCGACCGCGCGCCGCGGCGTCCTCCCGGGCTACGGCGGCCTCGGCGACGGCGAGTTCGAGGTCGCCGCGGACGGGGGTGAGGGAGCCGTTGGCCCGGAAGCCCAGCTTCGGCACCCGGGCGCCGATCTCCTCCCACAACTCCCGCGCCCGCAGGGCCGTCTCCAGCTCCTCGCCCTCCGCGCGCCCACTCACCCAGATCTGGCCGAAATTGCGCAGCGAGGCGCCGCGAGCCTCCGCCTCGCGCTCGATCTGTACGACCTCGTGGCCGCGTTCCACTGCTTGCCAGGCGTGCATGGTGCCCACCACGCCGGCTCCGACGACTATCACTCTCACGACGGCAACGCTCCTCGGACTCGGGGAACCGGAAAGGTCCGGCTACCAACAGGAGCGTGAACGGGCTATCACGTTTGGGCTAGACCCGTTATCTTTTCGTGATGAAAGGAGAGGGGTCGGCAGAGCGATTTTCAGCCGCTCAGATGCGCCGAGAAGGAGAAGCGGTCGCCGCGGTAGAGGGTGCGGACGCGTTCCAGGGGCTGCTTGTCCGTGTCCCGCGAGACACGGTGGATGAGCAGCATCGGCAGGGCGGGCGGGGTGCCGATGAGAAGGGCCTCGCGGGGAGTGGCGAGCACGGTCTCGATGCGCTCGTCGGCGTCGCCGAAGGCGATGCCCTGGGAGTGGAGGTAGGCGTAGAAGGAGGAGTCCGGGTCGAAGTCCGTGTCCAGCCGGGGCACTC
The DNA here is from genome assembly GCF_000349325.1 of Streptomyces davaonensis JCM 4913. Taxonomy (GTDB): domain Bacteria; phylum Actinomycetota; class Actinomycetes; order Streptomycetales; family Streptomycetaceae; genus Streptomyces; species Streptomyces davaonensis. The sequence goes on along the minus strand of NC_020504.1, from coordinate 6,040,030 downwards.
GGGCGACGGCGACGTAGGTGCTCTCCAGGCCGACCCGCTCGTCGTCGGCGAGCAGTACCCGCTCCAGGTGCCAGACGGCCTCACCCCGGGTGAGCCCGGTCTCGGCGGCGAGGGCGTCGGGGCAGGGGAAGCGGTCGAGGGTGACGAGGGTACGGCCCGGGGTGCGCCCCTGACGCCGTACGCCCTCGGTGTAGCTGGCCAGCGACAGCGGCTGCTCCAGCTTGGGCCCGGCGACGACGGTGCCGCGGCCCTGCCGCCGCAGCTTGCCCTCCAGCACCAGCTCGCGCAGCGCCTGCCGGACGGTCTCGCGGGCGACGTCGTACTCCTCGGACAGATCCCGCTCGGTGGGGATGGCGCTCCCCTCGGGAAGCTCCGCCAGGAGACGGTCGATGCGCGCCTTGACCGCGTAGTACTTGGGGATGCGCCCGTGCTCGGGAATGCCGGAGCGGACGGGGGCGCCGGGGGCCTGGTCGTTCGGGTAGTCCACGGAAGGGATCGTCGCAGACGAACGCGACCGCCTCGGCGCGGGGACCGTCGCAGTCGGACCCGGTCGGCTCAGCGCCGCCTCCGCAGGAGCAGCAGCGCGCCGCCTGCCGTGAGCAGCATGGCGAGGGTGGCGGCGACGGCGACGGCGGGGGTTCCGGTGGCGGCCAGTTCGTCCGCGAAGGCGAGCGGGGGCGGGGTGGCTCCGGTGGAACTCTGAGGGTCGGGGTCGAGCGGGGTGTCCGGCTCGGTGTCGATGCCGAACCGGTAGTCGTTGGACTGTCCGATCCAGTCGCCGTCGTCGTCGTGGCGCTGGACGACCGCGGCGTTGGCGGTGACGCGGTTGGGCAGGGCGTCGGAGGTGAGGGAGAGCCGTACCTTCACGGTGACGGTCGCGCGAGGGCCGACGGTGAACCCGGGGAACCCGTCGAAGGCGCCGACGAGTTCGTCCTCGTCGGTGGTCTCGAAGCGGACGGGGTGGGTCTCGTCACCGGCGTAGAACTCCATCCGGGGCTGGGCGGGGGTGAGCGCGCGCCGCTCGTCGACGAGCACGACGACGGGGTGGACGTTGCGGCAGGTACGGCCGGTCTCGTTGCTGAGCTCCAGGTACCAGGTGCCGTATCCCCCACCGGACTCATAGGACTCGGGCCCCCCGCGGATCCGGGTGCTCAGCGGAAAGGAGCGCCCGTCGGAGGCGGTACACGTGCCGGCGGGCTCGGCGGCGTGTGCGACCCCCGGCCCGGAGATCAGGGCGACGGCTCCGGCGAGGGAGGCGGAGAGGGAGCGAGGCACGGACAGAAGTCGGGGCAAAGGCACTAACGAACGCAGTCGCATGAACACATGACCATGCCGGACCGCCTCCCCGAGCAGCGGACGCCACCCCGCACAGCACCGGAAGTCCGCTCGATCAGAGCACCGCCCGCCCGAACACCGACCCCAACGTCAACTGCGCCGCCCCCTCCGCGACCTCCCGCCCCCCACCGGGAGCCACCCGCACCGGCACGGCCTCCTCGCCGACCCTCCGGCCGCGTTCCTCGAGGACGGCCGCGGCGCCCCGTACGAAACACTCCGGGCGGGCCGCGACCGTACGACCGCCCAGCAGCACCACGTCGATGTCCAGCAGCGCGACCAGGTTCGCGGCGCCCGTGCCGAGCACCCGGGCCGCCTCCTCGAAGTCCCCGCGCGCCACCGCCGCCAGGCACAGCGCCTCCACGCACCCCCGGTTGCCGCACTCGCACACCGGCCCGTCCAGTTGGATCACCTGATGCCCGAACTCCCCCGCCCCGGTCCGCGCCCCCCGATGCACCAAACCCCCGAGCACCAGACCGCCACCGAGCCCCGCCCCGAAGTGCAGATAGGCAAAGGACTCCCCCACCCCGCCGACCGTCCCCGCCCCACCCACCGCGAGCCCGAGCGCCGCCGCGTTGGTGTCCTTGTCCACCACCACCGGCGCCCCCAGCCCCCGCTCCAGCGCCTCCCGCAGCGGAAACCCGTCGAACTCGGGGAACCCCGTGACCCGGTGCAGCACTCCCCGGGCATGGTCCAGCGGCCCCGGCAGCCCCACGCCCACCCCCAGCAGCGCGCCCCCCGGCCGCTCCCCGAGCAGCGCCGTGACCTCGCTCGTCACGCCCTCGACGACCGCCGCCCGCCCGGCCCCGAGACCCAGCGGAGCCGCCCGCTCCGCGACCACCGCCCCCGTCAGATCCACCAGCACCGCCCGCAGCGCGTCCCGGTCCAGATGCACGCCGACCGCGTGTCCGGCCTCCGGCACCAGGCGCAGGACGGTCCGCGGCTTGCCGCCCGTCGACGCCCGCCGCCCCGCCTCCGCCGCAAGACCCTCGGCCCGCAGCCGTGCGGTGATCTTGCTGACGGCCTGCGGGGTCAGCCCGATCCGCTCGGCCAGCTCAAGACGGCTGATCCCGTCGGCCCCGGCGGTTCGCAGCAGATCCAGCACGAGCGCGGCGTTGTGACTGCGCAGCCCCGGCAGATTCACCCCGCCACCCACACCGGCCGAGCCGACACCGCCCGCGCCCACACCACTGATCCCCTTCACGCTGCTGCTCACACCCCCATTCTCCCCACCGCTTGCACTTTGGCAACAGCGTTGCGAAAGTAGGGGCCATGACTGGCACACCCCTCCGCACCGGCCTGATCGGCTACGGCCTCGCCGGCTCCGTCTTCCACGCCCCGCTGATCGCGGCCACCGAGGGCCTCACCCTCGACACGGTCGTCACCGCCAACCCGGAGCGGCAGGAGCAGGCCCGAGCCGGGCACCCGGACGTCCGGATCGCCGCGACGCCGGACGAGCTGTTCGCGCGCGCCGACGAACTCGACCTGATCGTCATCGCGTCCCCGAACAAGACGCACGTCCCGCTCGCCACCGCCGCCCTCAAGGCCGGCCTCCCGGTGGTCGTCGACAAGCCGGTCGCCGGTACGGCCGCCGAGGCCCGTGAGCTGGCGGCGCTCGCCGAGGACCGCGGACTGCTCCTGTCGGTCTTCCAGAACCGCCGCTGGGACAACGACTTCCTCACCCTCCGCAAGCTGATCACCGAGGGCGAACTGGGCGACGTCTACCGCTTCGAGTCCCGCTTCGAGCGCTGGCGGCCCCAACTCAAGGGCGGCTGGCGCGAGTCCGGCGACCCGGCAGAGATCGGAGGTCTCCTCTACGACCTCGGCAGCCATGTCGTCGACCAGGCACTGGTCCTCTTCGGCCCCGCCGCCTCCGTCTACGCCGAGTCCGACATCCGCCGCCCCGGCGCCGCGACGGACGACGACACCTTCATCGCGATCACGCACACGAACGGCGTCCGCTCCCACCTCTACGTCTCCGCCACCACCGCCCAACTCGGCCCGCGCTTCCGGGTCCTCGGCTCCAAGGCGGGGTACGTCAAGTACGGTCTCGACCCCCAGGAGGCGGCCCTGCGCGAGGGTGAACTGCCCGGCGCGGACTGGGGCACCGAGCCCGAGTCGCTGTGGGGCCGGGTGGGTTCCGGCGAGTCCCCGCTGACCGGCGGCGGGCGCCCCGAACCGACCCTTCCGGGCGACTACCCCGCGTACTATGCGGCCGTGGCCAGGGCCATTACCGACGGCGGCGCCAACCCGGTGACCGCCCTGGAGGCGGCCGCCGCCCTCGACGTACTGGAGGCGGCCCGCCGTTCGGCCCGCGACGGAGTGGCGGTGGCGCTGTGACTCACAAGAACGGAATCACCCCGGAGATCACCCCGACCATCGAGGAGCTGGAGGCCCAGGAACGCCGCCTGGTCTTCAAGGAGTTCACCCCCGACGACGCCTGGCGGCTCGGCTCGCTCCTGGTGGAGCTGGCCCGCGAGCGGCAGGCGCCGGTGGCCATCGACATCCACCGCGGCGGACAGCAGCTCTTCCATGCCGCGCTCCCGGGCGCCACCCCGGACAACGACGCGTGGATCGACCGGAAGCGCCGGGTGGTGGAGCGCTATCACTCCGCGTCCTACCTGGTCGGCGCCCGTTCCCGGGCCAAGGGCACGACCTTCGAGGACTCCTCCCGCCTGGACCCGGACGTGTACGCGGCGCACGGCGGCTCCTTCCCCCTCACGGTGGAGGGGGTCGGCGTCATCGGCGCGGTGACGGTGAGCGGACTGCCTCAGCTGGCGGACCACCGGTTCGTGGTGGAGGCGCTGGAGGAGTTCCTGGGCAAGGCCGAGTAAGAGAGAGGTGTGTCGAGGGGCTAGGCGTCCTTGAGCTCCTGCCGCTGCCGCCCCAGCCCCTCGATCTCCAGCTCGACCACGTCCCCGGCCCGCAGAAACGGCTTCGGCTCGGGCTGCCCGAGGGCCACCCCCGCCGGCGTCCCCGTGTTGATGACGTCCCCGGGGTAGAGGGTCATGAACTGGCTGACGTACCGCACGACTTCCCCCACCGGGAAAATCTGCTCGGCGGTGGTGCCGTCCTGCTTCAGCTCCCCGTTGACCCACAGCTTCAGCGACAGGTTCTGCGGATCCGGAACCTCATCGGCGGTGACCAGCCAAGGCCCGAGCGGATTGAACGTCTCGCAGTTCTTCCCCTTGTCCCAGGTGCCGCCCCGCTCGATCTGGAACTCCCGCTCGGAGACGTCATGCGCCACCGCATACCCGGCGACATGCCCGAGCGCCGCCTCCGCGGACTCGACGTACCGCGCCGTACGCCCGATGACGACGGCCAGTTCGACCTCCCAGTCGGTCTTCACCGAGCCGCGCGGCACGAGCACCGTGTCGTTCGGCCCCACGACCGTGTCCGGGGCCTTGAAGAAGACGACCGGCTCGGCGGGCGGCTCGGCCCCCGTCTCGCGGGCGTGGTCGTGGTAGTTCAGGCCGATGCACACGATCTTCCCGATCCGCCCGAGCGGCGGACCGATCCGCAGCCCGGCCGCGTCCAGCACCGGCAGCTCACCGGCTCCCGCCGAGTCACCGGCCACGGCACGGATCCGGGCGAGCGCCTCGTCGTCGGCGAGCAGCGCTCCGTCGATGTCCGGCACGACGCCCGACAGGTCCCGCAGAACGCCTTCGGCGTCGAGCAGCGCGGGCGTCTCCGCTCCCGCCGTACCGACTCGCAGCAGCTTCATGGTCACAATCTCCCTCGATCGCGGGGCGCCCGCCGACGTGTGCAGCCATCGGAGGACTGGTCGATCCTCCAAGCTCCGAGTCCACTCCGCAATACCCGGTTCACGTACTGGACCGTAGGACGGCGGTGTCAGCGATACAGCACCGCCCGCTCCACGGCGCTCCAGGTCGAGCTGGTGACGATGTACAGCGCGGCGGCGAGCGGTACGACGGCCACGGTGATCAGCGTGAAGAAGGAGACGTACGGCATGGCCTTGGCGATCGCCCCCGCCCCCGGGGTGTCCAGGGGCACGCTCTCGGCCAGCGTTGCCTTCGTGCGGCGGTAGTTGAAGAAGGCGACGCCGACGACGAGCGCGAACAGCCCGACGTACACGAGCCCCGCCGTTCCTCCCCCGCTCAGCGCATCGGCCCAGCGGTCGCCGAGGGGCGCGCCGAACAGCTCGTGCCCGAGCAGCTCATTCGCCCGCCCGCCGGTCTCCGAGCTGGAGAACAGATGGAAGAGCAGGAAGAACGCCGGCAACTGGCACAGGCTCGGCAGAATCCCGGCCAGCGGCGACACCCGGTGCTCGGTGTGCAGCTCCAGCAGGGCCTGCCGCAGCTTGTCGGGGTTGCGCGCATGCTTGCGGCGCAGCTCGGCGATCCTCGGCTGAAGCGCGGTGCGGGCCTTCTGGCCCCGGGCGGCGGCCCGGGACAGCGGAAGCACTAGCAGCCGTACGAGCATCGTGAACAGGACGATCGCGGCGGCGGCCGCGGAACCGTGGAAGAGGGGCTGGAGCAGCTCGGCGAGCTGCTCGACAAGGCGGGCGAAAACGGACATGGGTGAGCCCTCCGGGGGTCTCGTCGTGCCGGGATACGGAATGGCGGCATGACGACCCGCGCGGGGTCACTGCGAAGGTGGGGCCCCTACGCTGCGGTCGCCGGGAGGGCGAATCCGGGGGCTCGGGGGCGGGTGCGTCCCTTGGCGTCGGGGTCGCGTTGCGGCAGGAAGGCCGTACGCAGGTCCCGGTCGCGGATGGCCGTACGCACCCGGGTGGGCGGCACGGCGGGCGCACAGCGCGCGGCGATGACCGCGCAGACGGCGAGCGCGGCACCGGCCGCGGCAGTGGCGGCGAGGGCGACGGTGGCGAAGAGGCTGCCGGAGTCGAGGAGCAGGACGTCCAGGACGAGGGCGAGGAGAACGAGAGCGGGCCGGAACGCGGACCAGCGCTTGATCATCGAACTCCCCCCTCCCTGTTGCTCTTTGTTATACCTCAACGCGCTCGCATCGAGAGAAGTGTCCCCCACACCACCAGGCGGTACCGGGAGGTGTACTCGGGCGTGCAGGTGGTCAGGGTGATGTAGTACCCGGGTTCGCGGTAGCCGCGGCCGGGATGGACGAAGCTGCGGGGCACGGCCCGGATGACCCCGTTGTCATGCGCGGAGGTCTGCGCGAGCGTCTGATCGACGGCGTACGTGTACACGGCTTCCTCCGTCTCTACGACGATCTCGTCACCGTCACCGAGCCGGTCGAGCCGTCGGAAGGGCTCGCCGTGGGTGTTGCGGTGCCCGGCGAGGGCGAAGTTGCCGGGGTGGCCGGGCTGTTGGGTGCGGGGGTAATGGCCGACGTAACCCCTGTTGAGGACACCGGACTTGCTGATGCCCTCGGCCACGGGGACGCGGAGGTCGAGGGCCGGGATGGTGAGGATGGCGTAGGCCTGGGACCAGTCGGGGGTGGGGGGTGGTTGAGGGCTGGGGGATCGGGGCGCTCCCGGGGAGGCCTGTTGCTCGGCGCTCGGGGATGCCTGGGGTGCGGCGCTCGGGGTCGGGCTGTACCGGCCGTCGCCCCACTCCCGCTCCAGCGTCGCCACCCCCCTCCGCGCCTCCGCCTTCGCCTCCCGATTGGTCCACCAGAGCTGATGGGCGACGAGCAGCAGAAGCACAAGGCCGACGGTGACGAGGAGTTCGCCGCCGGTCCACAGCGCACGGCGCCGCAGGGCGCGGCGGCGACGGGTGCCGTGCCGGACGACGAGGGGTCCGCGCATACGTACGCCTCCTTCCCCCGCCTTCTTCTCGGCGGGCCGAACGATAGGCGGAGAAAGGCGAAGTCACCAGAGTTTCCCGCCCCGTTCGAGACTTCGTACGGTGGTTTGAAAAAGGGCCGTCACAACCCTCGACAAGCACGCGAAGGACGCCCGATGCTTCGTCACGAGAGGCGGCATGGCATGTACTGAACATTTCCAGTGAGGCGGAGAAGTCATGATCCGACGCAGAACCCTGCTGGCGGCGACGGGCGGCGCGGTCCTGGGCAGCACCCTGGCGACGGGCACAGCGCACGCGGACGCGACGATCGTGATCAACCCAGGGACCAGGTACGGCACTTGGGAGGGCTGGGGCACGTCCCTGGCCTGGTGGGGCAATGTCTTCGGCACCCGGGACGACTTCGCGGACCTCTTCTTCACCACCAAGTCGGTGACGTACAACGGCACTTCACTGCCGGGCCTGGGCCTGAACATCGCCCGCTACAACCTGGGCGCGTGCAGCTGGAACGCCGTGAACGGCGAGACGATGGTGAAGTCTCCGAACATCCCGGCGTTCAAGCAGATCGAGGGCTTCTGGCAGGACTGGAACAACGAGGACCCGACGTCCTCGGCCTGGGACTGGACGGCGGACGCGACACAGCGCGCGATGCTGGTGAAGGCGACGCAGCGCGGCGCTGTGACCGAACTGTTCGCCAACTCCCCGATGTGGTGGATGTGTTACAACCACAACCCCTCCGGCGCGGCGGACGGCGGCAACAACCTCCAGACCTGGAACTACCGCCAGCACGCCTCCCACCTGGCGGCGGTCGCCCTGTACGCGAGGACGAACTGGGGCGTGAACTTCGCGACGGTGGACCCCTTCAACGAGCCGGCGTCGAGTTGGTGGACGGCGTCCGGCACCCAGGAGGGCTGCCACCTGGACCCGGCAGTGCAGGCGGCCGTACTCCCCTACATGAGAAGCGAGTTGGACAAGCGGGGTTTGACCGGCGTCCGCATCTCGGCCTCGGACGAGACGAACTACGACACGGCGCGCAGCACATGGTCGTCGTTCGGCTCGGCGACAAAGGCCCTGGTGTCACAGGTCAACGTGCACGGCTACCAGGGCACAGGCGGCCGTAGGGACTTGCTCTACACGGACGTAGTGACGACATCGGGCAAGAAGCTGTGGAACTCGGAAACGGGCGACAGCGACGGCACAGGCCTGAGCATGGCCCGCAACCTCTGCTACGACTTCCGCTGGCTGCACCCGACGGCCTGGTGCTACTGGCAAGTGATGGACCCGTCAACGGGCTGGGCAATGATCGCGTACGACGCGAACACCCTCCAGCCGACGACCGTGCAGCCGAAGTACTACGTGATGGCCCAGTTCAGCCGCCACATCCGCCCCGGCATGACGATCCTGGACACCGGGGTGAGCTTCGCGGCGGCGGCGTACGACGCGAGCGCGCGCCGCCTGGTCCTGGTAGCGGTGAACACCTCCACATCCCCCCAGACCTTCACCTTCGACCTCTCCCGCTTCACGACGGTGACGGGCGGCTCGGGCGGCCTGGTCCCGCGCTGGAACACGGTGACGGGCGGAGGAGACATGTACCGCGCGTACACGAATACATACGTAACCGGAAAATCGGTGAGCGCGACGTTCGCGGCGGGGTCGGTACAGACCCTTCAGGTGGACGGGGTGACGACCTGATCTCCCCCCGGGGCGCCTGGTCTGCGCATATCTCACGCTCGCCGGGCCCCCGCAGTACGGTGTCCCTCATGCGCCCCGACACGCCTGCCGAGAACGTCGACCACAACGCCGAAGCGGCACGCCTGGAGCGGACCGCCGGCCTGTACCCCGAGGACGCCGAAGCCCTGCTCCTGCGGGCCGCGGCCCACCTGGAACTGGCCGGCGCCCGCCCCGCCGCGTCCACGCTCTACGACCGCCTGCTGTCGTCCCCCGCCTCGCTGGACCACCCCCACCTGGTGAGGTCCCTGAAGGCCGCGAACCTCTGGGAGTACGGCCACGAGGCGGAGGCCCGAGCCATCATCGACGGCGTCCGCGCGGCGGCACCCCGGGACCCGGCGCCCTGGGTGATCGTGGCGGAGGCCCTGGAAGCACACGACGAGCTGGAGGCGGCGCAGGAGACGTTCACGGAGGGAGTACGCCTGCTCCTGACGGACGTACCGGAGCCCCCGTACTCGACGCACCCCCTCTTGTACGGCCGCCACCGGGTACGCAGGATGCTGGGCGCGGCACACGACGACTGGGACATGCTGGCGGACACGCTGCACTCCTCCCCGGTCTCCCTCGACGAGCTCCACGACCCGAAGCGCGTCTGGTCCCTAGGCTCGAACAACCCGGCGGAACTGGAGGCGGAGATCAGCCGCCTCCGAGCGGAACTGGGCGCCTACCGCGAGGCCCTGTCCCGCCCGTTCCCGGTAGCGGTCCTGCACTGGCCGGAGCCGGAACTGACGGAACTCCTGGAGGCGTACCCGACCCTCGCGGACGAGTACCCGTCCCACGCCACCCACCTGTCGACGATAGAGGCGTCACTTCGAGAGCTGTCCTCCTCGGGCACCCCGAACCTCGGCATCGTGACGGGGACGGTCCCGTCGTACGAGGCGTTCGCGGCGTCGGAGGCCATGTCACCGGGCGAGGTGTCGCTGCTGCCGCAGTACGCGACGACGCTGGCGGCGCGGGGGCGGGCGGTGGAGTGGCCGCCGCAGCGGGGCGCGGTGTGTTGGTGCGGTTCGGGCCGGGAGTACGGGTCGTGTCACGGGTCGGAGTAACCGAGTAGCCGAGCAGCTGGGGGAACCGGAGCTCACCCGGCACGCCCCTCAACAGCGGCAGCCACGTCCTCAAGATCCTTGGCAATGGCCTTACTGACCGCCCGCGCACCCACCCCACCCAGCACCTTGGCCAGCACGCCCATGACCCCGCCCCCGGAGGTAGTCCCCGTAAACGTCATGCGGACGGTAGTCGTCACCGGCCCGTCCGCACGCAGGCCCCACTCGGAGGTGTAGTGCGTACCGTGGGACTCAGCCTCCACGACATACCGCTCGGGCGCCTCACAGACGGTCACCCACATCTCCTCGGTGGCGTCCTTCCCGAACATCCGCCGGGTTTCGCGCCAACGGGTGCCCACCCCGAAACTCCCGTCCGAGAGAACCTCGACTTTCGAGACACCGCTCAGGACGCGCTGCATGCCTTGTAGGTCGGTTAGGGCTTCCCACACCGCACCCTGAGCAGCTGCAATACGCCGCTCAACCACGACACTCTTACTGGTCATGGCTCCATGAAAACAGCGGAGTCCGACAGCCGCGCGCTGCGAAGTGTCAGAGCCGCCTGCTACAACAGAGCCACTGCTATGTGAGGGATTGGGGATACGGCGTGGCTCTGCCGGGGGATCTGTCGCAGCCTGTCGCGGGTGTTTACGAGGAACTCGTCACCCAACGCATGCAAGAGCAGATGCAGCAGCTGAATGCAGCGGGCTGGAAGGCCATCGATGACGAAGTCAGCGAGGAATCATCACCCCATGTAATCGCCCGCCACATCGGACGGGCTGTGAGCCATCGACTCAGCCAGCTACCCCCTGACCAGCGCGTCGCCGCAGCCAACCAGATCATCGAGTCACTCGCCTCGAGTGATGGTGTTGAGCTCATCGCCGATGGACCTCGCCAGCTTTTGGCACTGGCTGAGAAGGAAGCCCCTGGCGTCTACGCGATACGCCCGCTTACTCCCCTCTCGGAGACCGCCCTCATCACCAACTCTCCCGAGGACCCGAGCCTCGGCAGTGAGCTGCGCGCTGAGCTCGCCACCGCAGACCGCATCGATCTACTCTGCGCCTTCGTCAAGTGGTACGGGCTACGGGTGCTTGAGGACTCTCTCCGCGCCGCCAAGGAACGAGGCGTCCCAATTCGCGTCATTACAACCACCTATATCGGCGCAACCGACCGCCATGCGCTCGACCGACTCGTTCGCGACTTCGGCGCTGAGGTGAAGGTCAACTACGAGACCCGCTCGACACGCCTTCACGCAAAGGCCTGGCTGTTTCGCCGCAAGAGCGGCTTCGATACGGCATACGTCGGTAGCTCCAACCTCTCAAGGGCCGCACTACTCGACGGACTGGAGTGGAACGTACGCCTATCTTCAGTGGCCACTCCAGTGGTGCTCAAGAAGTTCGAGGCCACCTTCGACGCTTACTGGAACGACATCGCCTTTGAGCTCTACGACCCGGATCGCGACGCACTCAAGTTGGACGAGGCTCTAGGCGTCGCAGGTGGTTCGACAGCTGGACAAGACTTCAAGATCAGCCTCTCCGGTCTTGAAGTTCGGCCGTACCCGCATCAGGCCGACATGCTGGAGCGACTGCATGTCGAACGCGAAGTCCGAGGTCACCACCACAACTTGCTTGTCGCCGCGACTGGTACGGGCAAGACCGTTATGGCCGCCCTCGATTACCGAAACCTACACAAGCAGTTGGGCGGCAAGCAGTACCCGCGGCTCCTCTTCGTGGCACACCGCAAAGAGATTCTCAAGCAGTCCCTGCGTAAGTATCGCGAAGTACTCGATGACGCGTCGTTCGGGGAAGTTCTCTTCAGCGGTGAACTACCGCGCGACTGGAAGCACGTCTTCGCTAGCGTCCAGTCTCTCACTGACCAGCGGCTGGACCAGTTCGACCCAGAGCACTTCGACATCATCGTCGTAGACGAATTCCATCACGCCACCGCCACGACGTACCGCCGCGTCCTCAACCACTTCAAGCCGAAGCAGCTCCTGGGGCTGACCGCAACTCCGGAACGCGCGGACGGTCTCAACGTTCAGGACGAGTTCTTCGACGGGCGGATCGCCGCCGAGATGCGACTGTGGGAGGCACTCGACAACGACCTCCTCTGTCCCTTCCACTACTTCGGCCTGCCTGACGGCACGGACCTCAGACGCCTCAACTGGCGTTCGGGGACGTACGACCAGAGCCAACTTGGTGAGCTGTTCTCCGCCGACCACGCCCGCGCACGCATCGTCCTCAAACAGGTGCGGGACAAGGTCTCCGACCCGATGAGCATGCGTGCACTTGGCTTCTGTGTCAGTAGGAAGCACGCTCACTTCATGGCGCAGTGCTTCGAGAGCGCAGGCCTCAAGGCTGCGGCCTTGGATAGCGAGTCAAAGCCCGAGGTCCGTGATCGGGTGCTGGCCCAGCTCAAGGCGGGCGAGATCCAAGTCATCTTCTCGGTAGACCTCTTCAACGAGGGCTTGGACATCCCTGACGTCGATACGCTGCTCCTTCTGCGCCCGACGAGCAGCGCCACCGTCTTCCTTCAGCAGCTCGGTCGGGGTCTCCGCCGCACGCCAGACAAGCCTGTGCTCACGGTGCTCGACTTCATCGGCCAGCATCGTGCCGAGTTCAGGTTCGAGGAGCAGTTCCGCGCGATGACGAACCTGTCGCGTAACCGGCTCCTTGAGCACGCTGAGCACGACTTTCCGTTGCTGCCATCGGGCTGCCAGATCATCCTCGAAGGCAAGTCCAAGGACCTGGTGCTGGAAAACATCCGCACCCAGATCAAGGCGAACGTTCAGACCCTCGCTAAGGAAGTCAAGGCGTTTGATACGCCCCTCCTCGCCGACTACCTCAAGGAGAGTCGCCGTGAGATCCGGGAGTTGTATAAGTCGAGCAACTCATGGACTTCCGTCCTCCGTCGAGCCAGCATGACTGACCTACCCGAACAAGCCGGCGAGGAAGACCTACTGAAGCGAGTGCATGCGTTTTTGCACGTGGATGACCTCGAACGCGCCGAGGCCTACGCTCGCTTGTTGAGCGATGACGCGCCCACTTACGAGTCCTTGAATCCGCGGGACAAGACATTCGCCCGCATGCTGTTCTTCAATCTCTGGGACAAGGCTGGCGGTTTCAGTTCGTACGCGGAAGGGCTCGATTCGCTCCGTGTGCAGCGGGCCCTTCGCAGCGAACTACGGCAGGTGCTTGAGCATGTGATGGGCCAGGCCGACCACTTCCCCATCCAGCTCGATGGCCCGCACGCACACATACCTCTCAAAATCCACAGCGCGTACAACCGCTCGGAGATCCTCGCCGCGCTAGGTGTCGCCCGGCTCGGTGGCCAGATGCCTGGGTCCTTTGCACAGGGCGTGTTGTGGGATGAGCGCAACCAGACGGATTCGCTGCTGATCACCCTCGAAAAGAACGAGAAGGACTTCTCACCCACCGTCCGTTACAAGGACTACGCGCTGAGTCCTTCCCTCTTCCACTGGGAGTCGCAGAGCACAACCGCAGAGACCTCACCCACCGGGCTGCGCTACCAGCAGCACGCTCAACGCGGAAGCCATGTGCTGATGTTCATGCGACGCTACAAGGACACCGACATCGGCAAGGCCCAACCGTGGATGCTGCTCGGCCCGGCGACCTACGTCCGGCACAAGGGCAGCAAGCCCATGGCCATCACCTGGCAGTTGCGCCACGAACTGCCTGCGGATGTGTGGTCGTACTCGGCGATCACTGCGGGGTAGCCAACGACGAGAATCCGCTAACTGACCGGCTGTTGTGGATCGCGCACGATTTCTCCAGCCCTCTGGAGGAAGGCCGCATGAGCTTGCGCCATCTCTTCCTTGGCTTGGGCGAAGCGGAACCAAACTGCGCTCATGTTCTCAGGGCTCGCGCTCGCTACCGCCAGCAAGGAGGCCACTGCCGCTATCGCCCCCTCCGTCAGCGCGTAGGCCAGTTCGTTTGCCTCGCTTGGCCCCCAGAGTGCCAATTGGCTGGTTTTTGCCTGCATTTCAAGCGTGCCGTCGCCCAACTCCCGCCTTGCCGCAGCATCAAGTCCACCGCCGCTTCTCACCTCGGGGGCGATGCGAGTGAGCACTTCATCGAGTACGGCATAGGCCGCAAAGAGAGCAGCAAAGGACTGATGCCGCTGACTACGCACCCACTGCCAGTGCTCCGCTGCCGCCTGACCGTGCACCTGGGCTAGAGCGGCTTCAACTGCCTTACGTCCGCCGGCTTCCGCTCCACCCTTGGCATACCTACCAGCAATCACGGCCCCAATGACTGCGGATGCAAACGCAATACCAGCCGCGACGATCGTCCCCGTTGCCTCACCCATCGCACCATCCTCGCCCGAGCCAGGCACAGCCACAACGACCTTCCGGACGACTGCACCACCTGTCACACTCCACGAACAGTGAACGCACTAGCCTCAGCACATGACGACAGCCCCCTCCGGGTTCCAGCCCGGTGACATCCTGACGCGTAAGCAGATCCACCCCCTGCTTGGTGGCGCCGGATTTGCTGGAATCTGTCCCGCAGTGGAGAAGCGCAACGTTCTCATTTTCTCCGACAGCAAGGTCGGAAAGCGCTTCGGATATCGCGATGGATGGATGGCCGAAGATGACGACCTCGGGCCCGTATTCACCTATACCGGAACAGGTAAACAGGGCAACCAGGCCTTTGAAGGCGGCAACTTATCCATCCTGGACCACGCCAGGATGGGACGCACCCTGCATCTATTCGTCGCCGTGGGGAAGGTTCCTGGAAGCGACACACGGACGCACAGGTACATCGGGATGTTCAAACTCGACGAGCGTAAGCCGTTCGAGATACGCGAGGCCAAAGATGAGTTGGGCAACGACCGCGACGTCATCGTCTTCCGGCTACGCCCTATCGGCCGCTACATACGGGAGGCGTCTGACACTCTCGACCGAGCACCCCATTCCCGGCTGGGGTTCAGCCGAACCGCAGGCCGCTACACCCGAGCGACTCGACGTCGAATCCGCGAACGGCGGCCGCAGACTGACGTCGATCAGGTAGCAGCAGCCCGCGATGATCTGGCGGATGCGTTCGAAGAGCGCGAGACCGCAAGTGGGGAAACGATTGGTCAACTAGACGTATCGATGCGGAGTTCAACTTCTCGGCTCATGTTCGATCTGTACAACCCAGCGAACAACACCGTGTATGAGCCGACAAGCACCGCTGCGAGCGAGTCAATCACTCAGGCTCTAGCTCAACTCCTACGTGCACGCCGCTACTTGAACGAGATCCCTCACGATCAGCCGCTGCACCTGATGGTTCTGGCCCCGGCCCTTCCCGATATGGATCTCCGCGACTTGCTCGCCGAACACGGGATCGGCCTCGTGTACCGCAACGACAGCGGGGGCTTCTCCGAGTTTCAGATAGGCACGTCCCCAAGCAGCACACCACAACCTTTCCGCTGCCTGAATTGCCCCATACCCGCTTAGGGCCACCACAGGTCGGACCGCAACCAGGTGTACTTGCCCAGTCCAGCTCTGGTGCGCCGCGCGATCTCGGCAAGGCATCCCAACACATGATGAGCAGCCCCGATCCCGATCACACCCTCAGGAGGCTCCAACTCGCTCCTTGTGGGATCAACTGCGAGCGGCACGACCTCTACCCCGTCCAGGAGTCCGATCTCCCCGGCAACCTCACACAGCACTCGAAGCGAATCCGGATCGCGCCAGCCGATGTTGAACGCGCTGGCAGGTTCCAACTCTCCGTCCTCATCAAAGTTCATCGGTGGCGCCCGAGCGAAGTTCTTCGAAGGACCCCTGCGCTTCTTCGAGCAGCGAATCGGGATCAAGTCCGTGAGCCTGAGTCCAGTACAGGAGATCGACAATCAGGCTCGCGGCACCCTTGGCCGCCTGATCGAGGGTTGCCATGCTCGTGCCCGCCCCCGTGAAGCAGGCGGCATGGGCGTCGTACGAGGACAGCAACCCGTCAGCGCGAGAAACGCGGTGGTCCTGCACATGCCCATGTGGGGACGTGAGCGCTGTGGCCAGCTCGCACCACGTCGCCTTCCCTACAGATGTACGGCGCACGCCCCATCTCTCCGACATCGCATCAACGAGCGTGAGACCACGGCCTCCCTCGTCGCGAGTTCCTGCAGAGTCCAGTGTCGGGACCGCGTCCGCATGTGGGTCCTGCACTTCCAGATGGAGCTTCGTGCCGTTCATACAGACGGCAAGCACGGCGGGAACGCCTAACCCCACATGCTTGACCACGTTGGTGGCCAACTCAGTGACGCAGAGTTGAGCGTTCTCCAGCACATCGAGCAGTCCCCAGTACGTGAGATGCAGGCGCATGATCCGACGCAGAGCTGGCACCTCTCTCGGAGTGGCCCGAAAGGGAACCTCCCACCCTTTGCGGGGTACGCAGTTGTCGTGGTTCACGTGCGGCCTCCTTGACTCAGTCGATCCACGCCACCCGTCATCCCCAGCAAGCAGTGGCCTGTCTCCCTGGCACAGGCTCGCCGCTCCCAGGGCAGGAGAGGCCGACAAGCCTGCACGATGCACTTCCGCTCGCTGCACGTGAGCAGCTCGATACTCAACGTAGAGATGCTGAGGTAAATTTGCCATCTACTTCGGCAAAATAGCTCGATCGTGGTTCGGGCATGGAAGACACGGCAGACTGCCGCTCAACGCACACCGGAAGGAACGGCATGTCCCCGAAGGCACTCCTCAGTCAGCGCCAGAAGCGCCTGGGTCATGAGTTGCGCAGCATGCGGGTAGCCGCAGGGATGTCAGCAGAGCAGGCAGCGAACCTCCTCGGCGTCGACCGAGGAAAGATCTCCAACATGGAGTCCGGGGTTCGGAACATCAGCGAGGCGCGTCTACGCACCTTGGCTCACCACTGCCAGTGCCACGATGAGAAGTATGTCGATGCGTTGGTCGACATGGCCTCGGCCGGCAACCAGGGCTGGTGGGATCAGTACCGCGGATCTCTTCCTCAAGGCCTTCTAGACATCGCAGAGTTGGAGGCGCGGGCCACTCGCATGCGCGTGGCGTCCACGGTGCATGTTCCGGGACTGTTGCAGACAACGGACCACGCGTTAGCGGTGTTTCGGGCCGTCCTTCCACCCCTACCGGAACACG
Organism: Streptomyces davaonensis JCM 4913; assembly: GCF_000349325.1. Classification (GTDB taxonomy): domain Bacteria; phylum Actinomycetota; class Actinomycetes; order Streptomycetales; family Streptomycetaceae; genus Streptomyces; species Streptomyces davaonensis. The sequence goes on along the minus strand of NC_020504.1, from coordinate 6,023,081 downwards.
AGGTGGCGATGAGGGCTGCGCATCGTAGCCATCGCCAGGAGGTTCTGCGCCGTGATGCCCCTCCCCCCTTGATCGCCATTGTTCATGAGGCTGCGCTCCGAATGCAGTTCGGAGGGCGTCGGGTGGCCCGTGAGCAACTTCAGCACTTGCTGAACCAGTCCGAACGGCCCAGCGTGACGGTCTTGGCAGTGCCCTTCGTCCGGGGAGCATTCCCTGGTGCAGGCCAGACTGTGCTGTACGCGGAAGGTCCCGCGGAACGCTTGGACACAGTGCAGATCGACAACTCTCACGGCCCGGACTTCCTGCACGGCCAGTCCGAGTTGGCCAAGTATCGTGCCCAATTGGATCGAACGGAAGAACTCACCTTGTCCCCTGACGACTCAAGGGACTTGATCCGCACCATCGCACGCGAACTCTAGGGGCGTCATGCGCGAGATCCAGTGGGAAGAGCCCTTCTGCGGGGAAGGCAATGCATGCTTCCGAATAGGGGTCGACGAAGACGGCAACGCTTACATAGCAGTGCACGGCCAGGAGGATCGATTCATCACGGACAGTCGAGAGGCCCTGCGCACCATGATCCTCAACATCAAGGCAGGCAAGGCAGATCACTTGCTCCGGTGAAGCGGCACCATACGCGTCAGCTCAGTGACTCGATCGCTCTCACGATCAGGGCCCGTCGTCACCATGGTCGACGAGAGCAGCGACGGTGAGGTGCTGTGGCGCTTGGCGCACAGCCTCGGAGGGCGTGCCCATGATGAGGATCGGGCCCAGTGGATCCTCACCCAGGCGCGGTGGGGACAGCGTCGATCCGACGGCGGTTCGACCTGGGCTCGCTCTTCGCGAACCACGAGGTACTGATGACCGGAAGAAGCATGCGGCCACCCCACGACTAGCTCCCGTGGGGTGGCCGATCCTCTTGAATCAGCCGTTGCGGTCGGCCACGGCCCACGAGGCGAGGGCGACGACTCCGGCCACGCCGACCACGGCCGGCCAGGCGCCGACCTTCTTGGCGAGGGGGTGGGACCCGGCGAACCCGGCGACGTACGCGGCCGTCAGCGCGCCCGCGGCCGGTCCGCCGGCCCGCTGCCGCCACTGCTTGGCGGCGGCCGCCCCGGCTGCGGCGAGCACAACACCACCGAGCGGCCGCTTCTTCGTCCACCGGGCCACGCCGTACCCGCCGAGGAGCCCGCCCGCGGCGATCGCCGCGCTGGGAATCTTTGCCATGTCTGCCTGCCTCCTGCCTACGTGACTGATGGGAAAGAGGCTAATCGTCCCGCTCGACGATCACTCGAACGCCCCGGCAGGATGGGGGACCGCCCACTTGAGAGAGCACGGTGACACAGAACCAGCACCTCACCGCCCCCGACGGCACCCGTATCGCCTACCGCGACCACCGTGCCCCCGGCCCCGCGGTACTCCTCCTCCACGGCCTGGCGGGCCACCAGGGCGAGTGGGACGACCTGACGGCCCGCCTGCTGGCCGGCGGCCACCGGGTGGTGACGTACGACGCGAGAGGCCACGGCGCGAGCACGCGCCGTCCGCGGAGCGTGACGCGAGAGGTGTGCGTGGCGGACGCGGCGGCGCTGATCGAGCATCTGTCTCTGTCCGCCGTAACGCTGGTGGGCCAGTCCCTGGGCGGCCATACGGCGATGCTGCGGGCGGTGGCCCGTCCGGACCTGGTGTCGGCGCTGGTCCTGATCGAGGCGGGCCCGGGGCGGCCTCCCGCGGAACTCCCCGCGCAGATAGGTGCGTGGCTGGACAGCTGGCCGAAGCCGTTCAAGTCGTTCCAGGAGGCGAGCGACTTCCTCGGCCACGAGGCGTGGGCGAGGGGTCTGGAGGAGCGGGCGGACGGCTGGTGGCCGAGGGCGGACCGGGACGTGATGGTGGGGATGATCACGGACCTGACGAGGCGCGACTACTGGGCCGAGTGGAGCAGTACGACGGCACCCGCGCTGGTGATCAGGGGCGCGGACGGCTGGATGCCGGAGGAGGAGTTCCAGACCATGGCGACCACCCGGGATCACACTGAACTGCACACGATCCCGTCGGCCGCGCACGACGTACACCTGGACCAGCCTGAGCGGTTGTACGCGGTGGTGGAGGCGTTCATGGCCGCGACAGCGCGCAGTACCCCAGAAGCTGACATAACGTGTCATCTACGCACAAATGAACCGTAGGTGAATCCCAGGGGTCAGTCATGCTCAAAGTCACGGTCGTAGTCCCCGTCCACAACGCCGGCGACTACCTGCACCGCTGCGCCCCTTCCCTCCTCCGCCAGACCATCGGCCGCGACGCGTACGAGATCGTCTACGTCGACGACGGCTCGACCGACGGCTCCGGAGCGCGCCTGGACCGGCTGGCGGCACAGCACCCGCAACACGTCCGCGTGGTGCACCAGGAGAATTCCGGCTGGCCGGGCAAGCCCCGCAACGTCGGGGTGCGGCACGCCCGCGGGGAGTACGTACAGTTCGTGGACCAGGACGACGAGTTGCTGCCGGGGGCGCTGGAGAATCTGTACGCCCTCGCGGTGCGCAACGACTCGGACATCGTCCTGGGCCGGGTGGTCGGCACAATGGCGGGCCCCAGCAGGGTCTTCAAGCGCACAGTCGACCGCTGCACCGTCGCCGACGCCCCGCTCTTCGAGAGCCTGACCCCGCACAAGATGTTCCGCCGGGCCTTCCTCCTCGACCACGGCATCGAGTTCCCCGAGGGCCGGGTACGCCTGGAGGACCAACTGTTCATGGCCCGCGCCTACGTGCGCGCCAAAACGGTGTCGATCCTCTCCACGCCCTGCTACGTCTGGAACCGCCGCGAGGACGGCGGCAACACCAGCGCCACGGCCACGACGCCGGAGACGTACTACGCCCACCTGCGCCAGGTGATCGACGCGGTGAAGGAGGGCACCGACCCGGGCCCGCTCCAGGACGACCTCCTGCGCCGCTCCTACCGGGTGGAACTCCTGCGCCCGGTGAGCGAACCGAGAGTCCTGCAACGCAGCGGAGCGGCTCTGGACCGCTACTTCACCACGGTTCGCCGTACGGCCCTCGACTGCTTCCCGACGGGCGTACGGGAGGGCCTGCCCGCGATCTCCCGCCTGAGGGCGACGCTGCTTGAGGAGGGCCGCCTGGACTCCCTGGTCGAGCTGGCGCGGAGGGTGCGGGCGATCAGGCCGCGGCTGACGGTGGAGGACATCCACTGGCGCGGCGGCGGGCTCCACATCACCACGACGATCGACATGCTCCGCCCGGACGGCGAGCCTCTCATGCTCCACGAGCGCAAGGGCCGCCTCTGCCTCGACCCCGAGCTCCTGAACGGCATCAAGGGCGCCGAGAACTGGACGGTCCCGGACCCCCTGGCGCATGCCGAGGGCGAACTGCTCACCCATGACACGACCCGCGACGAGTGGTGGTTTCCGGACGCGGACCTGGCGCCACGGACGGAACCAGCGGGCGGGGGCCGCCACCGCGTACTGCTCTCGGGCACGACCAGGATCGACCCGCTGACCCTGGCGGGCGGCGAGCCCCTGCTGCCGGGTACGCACCTCGTGTGGGCGAGTGCGCAGCTTCTGGGGGTGGGCCGCCGAGCACGCGTCATCCCGGACGGCAGCCTCGCACGGATCCGCACGGCGGCCGCGGGCAGCCCGCCTCGTCTGATCATCCCGACGAGGACACCCCATGAGGGGCAACTACGGCTGGCGGTGGGCCCGCCGGGCGCCACGGCCCTTCACCACCGTCTGCTCCTGCGCACCACGACCTCCCCCGACCTGCGCCGCACGACCCGCAACCTGCTCCACCGCCTCCCGCCGGCGCTGCGCCGAAGGGCGGGCAGGCTGGCGAGACGGGCGGACCCGTGGAGCGCCCGTTGAGCACTCACGAAACACCCGTAGAGCACCCCCCAAGGACCACTGACCGCACGCCATGACGTCGCTGACAAGCCCCTGCGACTGTGGCACGGGACCGGAGGGTGCAGGATGGGGGGTATGACTACCAAGGTCTACTTCGACATCACCATCAACGGCGAGCCCGCGGGACGCATCAACTTCAACCTCTTCGACGACGTCGTCCCGAAGACGGCCGAGAACTTCCGTGCCCTGGCCACGGGCGAGAAGGGCTTCGGCTACGCCGGTTCCTCCTTCCACCGGGTCATCCCGGACTTCATGCTCCAGGGCGGCGACTTCACCGCCGGCAACGGCACGGGCGGCAAGAGCATCTACGGCGAGAAGTTCGCCGACGAGAACTTCCAGCTCAAGCACACCCGCCCGGGCCTGCTCTCCATGGCCAACGCGGGCCCGAACACCAACGGCTCCCAGTTCTTCATCACGACGATCGTCACCGACTGGCTGGACGGCAAGCACGTCGTCTTCGGCGAGGTCGCGGACGAGGACAGCATGAAGCTGGTGAAGAAGATCGAGGCGCTGGGTTCGCGCAGCGGCACGACGTCGGCGAAGATCACGATCTCGGCGTCCGGTCAGCTCTGACGGAACCAACAGACCTGACGGCCGGGGTGGCATGAGTACTGCCTCCCCGGCCGCTGCTGTGTGGCTGGGGCAGTGACGCTCGTAGGGCCTACAGACCTCAGCGGTCCTTGTGCGTCAGCACATTCACCACCCGTCCATTCGGATCCCGTACGAAGAACCTCCGCACCCCCCACTCCTCGTCCCGCAGCTCGCGCACGATCTCCGCGCCTGAGGCGGTGACCTGGGCATACACCGCGTCCACGTCCTCGACCTCCACGCTGAGGTCGGGGACGACCGCGGCGGTGCGTTCCTCGGTGAAGAGGCTGATCTGGGCGGTGGGGTTGGATGGGGACGCCAGGGTGGTCACCCAGCCCATGTTCATGACCTCCTCGAAGCCGAGGAGGCCGTAGAAGTCGCGGCTCGGGGGCAGTGCCTCGGCGGACTCGACCTGGATGTTCGGGACGATTCTGCGGATGGTCATCACGGGCCCCCGGGTACGTGGGTGAGTAGGTGTCGCCGGTTTCTGTTATCCCCTCCCCCTACCCCCCGTCTCCTCTGCGTCCCCACCCCCGACGCCGAGGTACGCGCACGTGATACGTCAGATCAGCCGCCGCAGCCTGCTCAAGGCGACCGGTGCCGCGGCGGGAGCCGGAGCCGTCGCCATCGGTACGGCAGCGCCCGCCGCTGCCGCCCCGGCCGCCTACGCTCATCCCGGGCTCCTGCACACCCGTACCGACCTGGACCGCATGGCCAAGAAGGTCGGCAAGGGCGCCGCCCCCTACACAGGCGGGTTCGCCAGGCTCACCGCCAACCGGCACTCCCAGAGCACCTGGACCGCCAACCCGCAGGCCACCGTCTACCGCGGCGCGGGCTCGCCGGAGAACTACGCGATCCTCTACAACGACATCCACGCCGCCTACCAGAACGCCCTGCGCGGTCACGTCAGCGGCGACGACGCCCATCTCGACGCCGCCGTCACCGTCCTCAACGCCTGGTCCGGGAAGCTGACCCAACTCGCGGGCAGCGCCGACCGGTTCCTCGCCGCCGGTCTGTACGGCTACCAGTTCGCCAACGCCGCCGAACTCGTCCGCGACCACCCGGACTTCGAGCTCGCCCGGTTCCAGGAGATGCTCAGCACCGTCTTCGGCGCGGTCAGCGACGACTTCCTGGTACGGCACAACGGCGCCGTCGTCTCCAACTACTGGACCAACTGGGATCTCGCCGCCATGGCATGCGTCCTGGCCACCGGCATCCTCTGCGACGACAAGGCCCAAGTCGCCCGCGCCGTCGACTACTTCAAGCACGGCGAAGGACTCGGGTCCATCCGCCACGCCATTCCCGTCCTCCACGACGACGGACTCGGCGAGTGGCTGGAGGCCGGGCGCGACCAGGGGCACGCGCTCCTCGGCGTCGGGCTCATGGGCACGTTCTGCGAGATGGCCTGGAACCAGGGCATCGATCTGTACGGCTACGACGACAGCCGCTTCCTCAAGGGCGCCCAGTACGTGGCCAAGTGGGCCATGGGTGGCGACGTGCCGTTCACCGCCAGCACCCGCAAGAAGGGTGCGATCGGTGGTTGGTCGGGGAGCGAGACCGTCACCGAGGCCGCGCCGGTCGACCCGGCCATGACCCGGCCCATCTGGGCGATGATCGCCAACCACTACACCAGGCGCCGGACGCTGGACGCCTCCTACGTCATCCGGATCGCCGCCCAGTCCGGCCCCGAGGGCGGCGGCGGGGACTACGGGCCCAACAGCGGCGGATACGACCAACTCGGCTTCGGGACACTGGCGTTCACGCGGGCCAAGACGGCCGTACGGGCGACGCCCTCAGCCGGTCCGTCCGACGGCCCCCGCCCCCGGGGAAGCTCCAGCGCCGCCCCGTCGGCCACGGATGGCGACCTCGCCGCCACCGGCTCCGACGACCTCCTCGGCTGGGCCGCCGCGACCGGTATCGGCGCGCTGGCAGGCGGACTGCTCCTGCTGCGCCGCCGGGGCAGGACCACCGAGTAGCCGGGCCGAGGGGGCGCACACACGCCCCCACCTTCAGCCCCACACCCAAACTCACCCGAACATGCCCACCACGTAGTCGCCAGCCGGCTGCTGAAGGATCACGTTGACCCGGTTGTACGTGTTGATCAGCGCGATGATCGCCACCAGCGCCCCGAGCTGCTCCTCGTCGTAGTGCTTGGCGGCGTTCTCCCACACCTCGGCCGGGACGCCGCCCGCCGCGTCGGCGATGCGGGTGCCCTGCTCGGCCAGTTCCAGCGCGGCTCGCTCCGGCTCGGTGAAGACCGTCGCCTCGCGCCAGGTCGCGACGAGGTGGAGGCGCTGGTGGGTCTCCCCGGCCGCGACGGCGTCCTTGGTGTGCATGTCGGTGCAGAAGCCGCAGCCGTTGATCTGGCTGGCGCGGATCTTCACGAGCTCCGCGGTCGAGTCGGGCAGCGTCGAGTCGGCCACCGCCTTGGCCGCGGTGTTGACGTGCCGGAAGACCTTGGCCAGGACCGGGTTCTCGAAGAGGTTGAGGCGGGCTTCCATGACTGGCTCCTTAGCCGTCGTAGGTGATTACACCCCTATGACGGAACGGCCCGACGCCGTGTGACACGGGAAAATGTGACCTGCGCCACCCACCCCGGACAGCCCCCCAAGCCGCCTCTACGCCCCCAGCGCCCGCGACACCGTATAGATCAGCAACCCCGCCAACGAGCCCACCACCGTGCCGTTGATCCGGATGAACTGAAGGTCACGGCCGATATGCGCCTCGATCTTCTTCGTCGTGTGCTCGGCGTCCCAGCTCGCCACGGTGTCGGTGATCAGGGAGGTGATCTCCTTGCGGTAGGTGGTGACGACGTAGACCGCGGCGCCCTCCACCCAGCTGTCGACCTTGCTCTGGAGCTTGGGGTCGACGGCCATCCGGGCGCCCAGCGACAGCAGCGAGGCCCTCAGCCGCAGCCGCAGCTCGCTGCGCTCGTCCTCCGCCGCCGAGACGATCATGGATCGTACGGCCGTCCAGGCGGACGCGATCAGGTCCTGCACCTCGCCCCGGCCGAGCACCTCGCCCTTGAGCCGCTCCACGCGCGCCCGGGTCTCGGTGTCGGACTGGAGGTCGGCGGCGAAGTCGTTGAGGAAGCGGTCGAGGGCGCCGCGCGCCGGATGGGAGGGCATGTCGCGCATCTCGGTGACGAAGCGCAGCAACTCCTTGTAGACGCGCTCGCCGACCCGCTTGTCGACGAAGCGGGGGGTCCAGCCGGGCGCCCCGCCCTGGACGGCGTCCATGACCTGCTCGTCGTGCAGGACCAGCCAGTCGTGCGCACGGGAGACGACGAGGTCGACCACGCGCTTGTGGCCGCCGTCGGCCACCACCTTCTCCAGCATCTTGCCGATGCCGGGGCCGATCTCCTGGGCGTCGGCCCGCCGGGTGATCGCCTCCCCGACGACCGCCTGGACGTCGGAGTCCCGCAGCACGGTCAGCGCGCCCCGCAGCGCGGCCGACAGCTCGGCGGTGACCCGGTCGGCGTGGTCCGGTTCGGCCAGCCAGGCGCCGAGTCTGCTGCCGATGCCGACGGAGCGCAGCCGCTGCCGTACGACGTCCTCGGAGAGGAAGTTCTCGCCGACGAACTCGCCCAGGGATACGCCCAGCTGGTCCTTCTTGGTGGGGATGATCGCGGTGTGCGGGATGGGGATGCCGAGGGGGTGGCGGAAGAGGGCGGTGACGGCGAACCAGTCGGCCAGCGCGCCGACCATGCCCGCCTCGGCTGCTGCGGCGACATAGTTCGCCCAGGCGCCGGCGCCCTCGTTCGACGCCCACTTCGCGAGGACGTACACCAGGGCCACGAAGAGCAGCAGTCCGGTCGCGGTGAGCTTCATCCGGCGGACGCCGCGCTGCTTCTCCTCGTCGGCGGCGCTGAAGGTCGTCATCGCACGGACGGCCGAGGCGGGGACGCCGACAGGATTGGCCGACGCGTCCCGCCGGGAATGCTCCCCTACGTCCGAAGCCCCCGACAGTTCCGTTTTCGATCGTTCCATCCGCTCCACCCGTCCGCGATCCCCGTACACATTGTCCCTTCCTGACCGACTCATGGAACGGAACAAGAGTTCCCGGCGTCTGTTCGGAGGGGGGAACACCGGGGAAATCTCCGGGTTGGTCCATGGCCCAATGGGGGGTCTGTTCGAGTCCTCCCACTCTCATGACGCATCATGAGATGATCACATCGGAGCCTCGGGCTCCCATTGCCCGAGGAGATACGCACCGCATGACCAGGCGTTACGGTTATGCCCTGCTGTCCGCCGTCGTCGCCCTGATCCTGGGCCTGTCCGCGGCGATCTACGTCGGAGTCGCCGCCGACGACGGAAGCGGCCGCGAGTCCACCCTGGCCAGCGGGAACACCCCGCGCAACCCCGCGGCACCGGTCTCCACCGGCACCTGGGTCGGCTCCTGGTCGACCTCACCGGCCGCCGCCGAGCCCGGCACCGAGACGGAGGGCATGGCGGGACGTTCGGTCCGCAATGTCGTGCACACCGGCGTCGGCGGGACGAGCGCCCGGATCACGTTGTCCAACCTCTTCGGCCAGTCGCCGCTGACCATCACCCACGCCTCGCTGGCCGTCGCCTCCGGGTCGGACACGGCCGCCGCGGTGACGCACAGCATGCGGCGGCTCACCTTCGGCGGTGACACCACGGTCGTCATCCCGCCGGGCGGGCAGGTCATGAGCGACGCCGTGCGCGTGGGCGTACCCGCGGACGCGGACGTGCTGGTCACGACGTACTCCCCGACCGCATCCGGCCCGGTCACCTACCACCCGCACGCGCGCCAGACCTCCTACGTCGCCCGGGGCGACCGCACCGAGGACGCGACCGGCACGGCGTACACGGAGGAGGTCGGGGTCTGGCGGTACCTCACCGCGCTGGACGTGCTGTCCAAGGACGCCGACGGCACGATCGTGGTCCTCGGGGACTCGCTGACCGACGGGATCACCTCCACCTCGGGGGCCAACCGCCGCTGGCCGGACGCCCTTTCGCGGCGGCTGCGCACGGCGCTCGCGGCCGGGGAGGACCTGCCGCGCTACAGCGTGGTCAACCAGGGGATCAGCGGCAACCGGATCCTGACCGGCGGGCTCGGCCGGCCCGCGGACAACCCGAGCGGCCTGGACCGCTTCGGCCGTGACGTGCTGAACGTGACGAACGTGAAGGTCGTCGTCATCGTCCTCGGCGTCAACGACATCCTCCGCGACCCGCAGCTCGCGGACCCGAACCGCATCCTCGGCGGCCTGCGCACGCTGGTCGGCCAGGCCCACGCGCGCGGGGTGAAGGTGATCGGCGCGACGCTCATGCCGTTCGGGGGCCACCGGGGCTACACCGACGAGCGGGAAGGGGTCCGTCAGCAGATCAACTCGGAGATCCGGGCGGGCAAGGTCTTCGACGCGGTGGCGGATTTCGACGAGGCACTGCGGGACCCGTACAACCCGCGCAAGCTCCGGCCCGACTACGACTCGGGCGACCACCTCCACATGAGCGACCGGGGCTATGAGCAGATGGCGGAGGCTGTCGACCTGAAGAGCCTGAAGGGGGCGGCGCCGGCGCGGCTCTGAGCCGATCGCGCCGAAGGGTCAGTCGTCGTCCCGCGACCGGTGGTGGAAGCCGTGCCCGTCCAGGGCCCCCCGCGCCTTCCGCCGCTCCAGCTTCTCCTGGCGGCGCTCCTCGCGCAGCCGTCGGCGTTCGGCCCTGGTGGCCTTGCGCTCCACGCCGACCCCGCCCCAGAAGGCGAAGCCGGTGATGACGACGCGCGGGGCGCCGGGGTCGCCCGGGACGCCGTCCTCGCGCTGGTCGAAGCCGCCCATGATGCCGATCCCGCGGGTCGCCACCTCCACGCCGGGCGGCACGATGACGTTCACCCCGCCCATGATCGCCACGCAGTTGATCACGACCTCGCGGTCCGCGAAGTTCGCGTCGCGCAGGTCGATCTCCCCGCCGCCCCAGAAGGCGAAGCAGTTGAAGCGGCGCGGCACGGTCCAGCGGCCCTTGCGCTCGAAGCCGGACAGGACCGCGATGCCCAGGGTGGAGGAGCCCTCGCCGCCGGTGATGCGGCTCGGCCAACTGCCGTCCGGTTCAGGGCCCTTGACCAGGTTCACGGTGGCCGCCGCCACCGGCAGGTCACGAGTGATCGGGGTCAGTTCGCCGTAGGTCTTCGCCTGGTACGTCGCGTCCAGCCGTTCCCCGAACTCCTCCATGTCGAGCCGCCCCTCGGCCAGGGCTTCCCGCAGGATCTCGGCGACCCGCTCACGGTCGGCGTCGGATGCTCGAAGCTCAGGGAGTTCCTCGGTCATGCGTTCAGCCTACGAGTTCCAACGGCCCGGGACTATGCGGTGGCCTTGTCCGCGTACATCCGTGCGATCACGGCCTCGATGTCGGGCTCCCGGACGGACAGGTCCACCAGCGGATACTCCGCCGCGATCCGGGCGACCAGGCCCGCCGCCGATTCGCCCGCCGGGAAGGCCAGCCACTGACGCGGTCCCTCCACCTTCACCACCCGCGCCGCCTCACCCGCCTCGATCGGCGCCAGCTCCCGCTCCAGGTCCACCACCAGGATCCGCTCGCTGCCACCCGCCTCGTGCAGCCCGGCCAGCGCGCCGTCGTAGACCATGCGGCCGTGGTCGATCACCATCACCCGGGAGCAGAGCTGTTCGATGTCCTGGAGGTCGTGGGTGGTGAGCAGGACTGTGGTGCCGCGGTCGGTGTTCAACTCCCGCAGGAAGCCCCGGACTTTCGCCTTCGAGATCACGTCCAGGCCGATCGTCGGTTCGTCCAGGTACAGCACCTCGGGGTCGTGCAGCAGCGCCGCCGCGATGTCGCCGCGCATCCGCTGGCCGAGCGACAGTTGCCGTACCGGGACCTCCAACAGGCCGCCCAATTCCAGGAGTTCCACGCAGCGGTCGAGGTTCTCGCGGTAACGGGCGTCCGGGATGCGGTACATGCGGTGCATCAGCTTGTAGGAGTCGATCAGCGGCAGGTCCCACCAGAGCGTGGTGCGCTGGCCGAAGACGACGCCGATCCGGTGTGCAAGACGCCGGCGCTCCCGCGAGGGGTCGATCCCGGCGACCCGCAGCCGCCCTCCGCTGGGCGTCAGAATCCCGGTGAGCATCTTGATCGTCGTCGACTTGCCCGCGCCGTTCGGACCGATGTACCCCACCATCTCGCCCCGCGCCACGGTGAAGGAGATCGAGTCGACCGCCCGCACCTGCCGCCGCTCCCGCTTCAGGAACCCGGTCTTCCGGCGCACGTCGAAGACCTTCTCGACGCCGTCCACCTCAATGAACACGCAATCATCAACTCCCCGTGCTTCGATACGCCCGCAACCCCGCCCGCCACGCGAGCCCCGCCACCAGCACGAACCCCGCCGCCACCACCGGCGGCGCGAAGGCCGCCCACTCCGGCAGGCCCAGCGGATACGGCCGCCCCAACACATAAGCGGCCGGCACCCAGTTGACGAAGGCCAGCGGCAGCAGATACGTCACCCCGCGCACCAGATCCGTCCCGAACACCGTCGGCGGGTACTGGAGCAGCGTGTTGCCGCCGTACGTGAACGCGTTCTGCACCTCGGCCGCGTCCTGCGCCACGAACTGGAAGGCCGCGCCCGCCACGAACACCGAGCTGAAGATCACCCCGCCGCAGATCACCATCACCGGCACCAGCAGCACCTTCGCCGCCGTCCACTCGACGTCCACGGCCGCCAGCGCGTACCCCAGCACCAGTACGCCCTGGGTGATCCGGCCGAGGCGGCGCAGCGCGAAGTGGTCGGCGCCGACCTGGGCGAGCACCGGCGCGGGGCGCACCAGCAGGACGTCGAAGGAACCGTCGCGGATCCGGCCGCCGAGGACGTCCATCGAGCCGAGCAGCAGATCGGCGAGGCCGAACGCGGTCGCGGCCAGGCCGTACAGCAGGGCGACCTCGGGCAGCGTCCAGCCGCCGAGCGAGTCGACCTGCGAGAACATCAGCAGGATCGCCGCGAAGTCCAGCCCGGTGATCAGCAGGTTGCCGACCACGGTGAGGGCGAAGGAGGTGCGGTAGGCCGTCGTGGAGCGGATCCACATCCCGGCGATCATCCGGTACGCCCGAAGGCCCTCCCCGAGCCGGGACGGCACGGAAGTCTCAGCCACCCTGCACCACCACCCGCCGCGTCGCCGCCGACTGGAGCAGCCGTCCCGCCGCCAGCAGCGCCACCGCCCAGGCCGCCTGGAAGGCGTACGCGCTCCACAGCGACGTCTCTCCCATCAGCACGTCCGCCGGGATCTGGAGCTGCGCCGCCCACGGCAGCGCCCGCACCAGGTCGCCCCACGGTTCCGGGAAGGCGTTCAGCGGCAGGACCATGCCGGAGCAGAAGACGCCCGCGATCATCAGGGTCTGGTTGACGCCCCGGTCGTCCATCAGCCAGAACATCGCCAGCGCGGCGAGGTAGCGGATCCCGAAGCTCACCAGCATCGCCAGCACCACCGCGACCAGGAAGGCCGCCCAGGTGGCCGCGGACCGGGGCAGCGCCATGGTGAAGAACAGCGCGCCGAAGGTGAAAGGGATCACTCCGCGGCCCAGCAGCTGGAACGCGGAGCGGCCCAAGTCGCTTGCCAGCCACCACAGTTGGAGGTCGGCAGGACGGTACAGATCGACCGCGATCTCCCCGGTGCGGATCCGGGTCATCAGGTCCTTCTCGGCGCCGCCGCCCTGGATCGCGAGCGTCGAGTACAGGGCCTGGCCCAGCCACGCGTAGGTGACGGCCTGGGTCTGGTCGTACCCCCCGAGGTGCGGTCTCTCGTCCCACAGCGCCAGGTAGGTGTACACCAGGATGATCCCGAAGACGGTGTTGGTGAACACCCCGGCGGCGGTGGCGGCCCGATAAGTCGCGTACCGCCTGAATCCCCCCGCCGCGACGGCCCCGTACAACCGTCCGGAACCCACCGCCACAGCCCTCCTCGCCCCGCCGGACACCGAAGCGCAGGAGCCTAGCGCGCAGCCGGTGACGCCCGCCACGCGTTTTCCGTTGCCGAAGCGTGCCGCGATTCGGGAACGGAACGCATGGTGCGAGAGTCTTCAACTGGGGGCGCAGAACGCGTACAAGGTCGTACGGGAACGTACGACGCGAAACAGGAGTCACGGCACCAGATGAGCGACGAGCCGCAGCCACAGCCGCAGCCAGAGCAGTCGACGGAGAAGCCCAAGCGGCCCAGGCGCACCGGCTGGCGTCGGCTGATCCCCACCTGGCGCATGGTGCTCGGCACCTTCGTCATCGGTGTGATGCTCCTGGTCGGCCTGTTCTTCCTCGGCTACTCCCTCGTCAAGATCCCGCCGGCCAACGCGCTCGCCACCAAACAGGCCAATGTCTTCCTGTACTCCGACGGCACCCAGCTCGCCCGGGACGGCGAGGTCAACCGGGAGAACGTCACCCTCTCGCAGATCTCCAAGGAGGCCCAGCACGCCGTACTGGCCGCCGAGGACCGGGACTTCTACAGCGAGTCCGCGATCGACCCCAAGGCGATGCTGCGCGCCGCCTGGAACACCGCCACCGGCAAGGGCAAGCAGTCCGGCTCCACGATCACCCAGCAGTACGTCAAGAACTACTACCTGGCGCAGGAACAGACCGTCACGCGCAAGGTGAAGGAGTTCTTCATCTCCATCAAGCTGGACCGCGAGGAGTCCAAGAACGACATCCTGGAGGGCTACCTCAACACCAGCTACTTCGGCCGCAACGCCTACGGCATCCAGGCCGCAGCCCAGGCCTACTACGGCGTCGACGCCGCCGAGCTCAGCGCCGCCCAGGGCGCCTACCTCGCCGCGCTGCTCAACGCGCCCAGCGAGTACGACGTCGTCGCCCACCCCGAGAACAAGGCGGCCGCCGAGGCCCGTTGGGACTACGTCCTGGACGGCATGGTCAAGGAAGGCTGGCTGAGCCAGGCGAAGCGGACGGGACTGAAGTTCCCGATGCCGAAGGAGGCGACGGTCTCCACCAACCTGTCCGGGCAGCGCGGCTACATCGTGCGGATCGTCAAGGACTACCTCATCACGAACAAGATCGTCGATGAGAAGGAGCTGGAGGCGGGCGGCTACCGCATCACCACCACCCTCAGCAGGACCCGGCAGGACGCCTTCGTCAAGGCCGTCAACGACAAGCTCATCGACAAGCTCGACCCCAAGGCCCGCAAGGTCGACTCCTACGTCCGCGCGGGCGGCGCCTCCGTCGACCCCAGAACCGGCAAGGTCGTGGCGATGTACAACGGCATCGACTACGTCAAGCAGTACACCCCGAACGCCACCCGCCGGGACTTCCAGGTCGGCTCCACCTTCAAGCCGTTCGTGTTCACCTCCGCCGTCGAGAACACCTCCAACACCCAGGACGGCCGCCTGATCACCCCCAACACGATCTACGACGGCACCAACGTGCGCCCCGTCCAGGGCTGGACCGGCGAGACCTACGCCCCCGAGAACGAGGACCAGTACTCCTACGGCGACATCACCGTCCGCGAGGCCACCGACAAGTCGGTGAACTCGGTGTACGCGCAGATGGCCGTGGACGTCGGCCCCGAGAAGGTCGAGCAGACCGCGATCGACCTCGGACTGCCCACGAACACCCCGGACCTGGAGCCGTACCCGTCGATCGCGCTGGGCACCGCCACCGCCAGCGTGCTGGACATGGCCGAGGCGTACGCGACGCTCGCCAACCACGGCAAGCACGGCACGTACACGATGATCGAGCGGATCACCAAGGACGGCGCCGACGTCATCGACCTGCCCGAGCGCAAGACCTCCCAGGTCATCAGCCGGGCCGCCGCCGACACCACCACCTCGGTGCTCCAGAGCGTCGTGGAGTCCGGCACCGCCACCGCCGCCCAGGCCGCGGGCCGCCCCGCCGCCGGCAAGACCGGCACCGCGGAGGAGGACATGGCGGCCTGGTTCGCCGGCTACACCCCCGAACTCGCCACCGTCGTCGCCGTGATGGGCCAGGACCCGGAAACCGCCGAGCACAAGTCGCTGTACGACGTGATGGGCCTGCCCCGCATCAACGGCGGCGGGGCGCCCGCGGAGATCTGGGCCCAGTTCACCGAGGACGCCCTCAAGGGCAAGCCGGTCACCGACTTCGACCTGGAGCTCCAGGAGGGCGCCGACATCGTCGACACCCTGCCCGTCGAGCCGCCCACCGACCCGGGCACGGGCGAGGAGGACGAGGAGGAGAGCGGTACGACGACCGGCGGCGCGGACACCGGGGGCCAGACCCCGGGCGCCACCGAGGGACAGACCGAGGGCCAGACCGGCGGTGACACCACCACCGGCGGCACCACGACCGGCGGCACCGACGGCGGCACGACGGACGGCGGCACCACCACCGACGGCGGCACGACGACCGGCGAGACGACCGGCGGCGACACCACGACGGGCGGGGGCACGGCGGACGGCGGCACGACGGGTGACACGACCACCGGGGGCGGGACGACCGGGGGCGATACGGGGGCGGGGACGGCGGCGGGCCCGCTGTACACGAGCCGCCGCGAATGAGCCCCTGATCAGTGACCGCTGGTCGCCTTGAGACCCACCACGGCGACCAGCAGCAGACAGACGAAGAAGATCCGCGCGGCGGTGGCCGGCTCACCCAGCACCACCATCCCGACCACCGCCGCACCGGCCGCCCCGATACCGACCCACACCCCGTAGGCGGTGCCGATGGGCAGCGAACGGGCGGCGTACGACAGCAGCAGCATGCTGGCGACGATTCCGGCACCGGTGAAGAGGCTGGGCACGAGACGGGTGAACCCGTCGGTGTACTTCATCCCGACCGACCACCCGACCTCGAGCAGACCGGCGACGACGAGCAGGACCCAGGCCATGGGGAAACCTCCGAGAGACAGAAACGCGAACGGACGAACGAACGGACGTCGGTGCGTCGTCTTTGCGTTGTCCCGGTACGGCGCGTCTCGTCGGGGTTGCCTTCAAAGCTAGCAAAGGAATGACAGAAGGGGCCGGTGACGATGGTCACCGGCCCCTTCGAGCCACTGATCTACAGGTACAGACCGGTCGAGTCCTCGGAACCCTCGAACCGATCGGCGGCCACGGCATGCAGATCGCGCTCCCGCATCAGCACATAGGCGATGCCCCGCACCTCGACCTCGGCCCGGTCCTCCGGGTCGTACAGCACCCGGTCACCGGGCTCCACCGTCCGTACGTTCTGCCCCACCGCGACGACCTCGGCCCAGGCCAGCCGACGGCCGACCGCCGCGGTGGCCGGAATCAGGATCCCGCCACCGGAACGCCGCTCGCCCTCGCTGGTGTCCTGCCGCACCAGAACCCGGTCGTGCAGCATCCGGATGGGCAGCTTGTCGTGGTGGGTGGTGTCGTTTCTGTTGGCGCTCACGCCTCGAACCTACCTGCCTTTGCCGCGTCCGTACGCCGCCGGGTCAGCGCCTGCGGCGCCGGGTGCCGACGGCGAGCAGCCCCACGACGCCCACGACGAGCAGCGCGGCGGGGACGACCCGCTCCAGCCGGGGAGCGCCCTCGTCGTCGACGAACTTGGCCTTGACGTCGCTGACGACCCGGTTGGCCTGAACGTAGGCACGCCCGAGGGTGTGATCAATGTTGGAGACAACCTTGGCCTTGGCATCCCCGACGATGGTCTTCGGGTGGACCCGAACCCCGATCTCGTCGAGCGTCTCGGCCAGCGCTTCGCGGCGGCGCCTGATGTCCGCCTCGATCTGCGCCGGGGTTCTGGTGTCCGACGTTTCCGCCACCGTACGGCCTCCGAAGTCCGCTGATACTGTTCCGGACAGTCTGTCAGCTCTCCGCGCCGCCGCACTGTCAGGACCCCCGGTTACGCTAGCGAGATGAGCGAGCGACTCCAGCCCGGGGACGTAGCCCCCGCCTTCACCCTCCCCGACGCCGACGGCAAGGGCGTCTCCCTGTCGGACCACAAGGGCCGCAAGGTCATCGTCTACTTCTACCCGGCGGCTTTGACGCCCGGCTGCACGAAGCAGGCCTGCGACTTCACCGACAACCTGGAACTCCTGGCCGGCGCCGGCTACGACGTCATCGGCATCTCCCCCGACACCCCGGAGAAGCTGGCGAAGTTCCGCGACAAGGAGTCCCTGAAGGTAACGCTCCTGGCGGACCCCGAAAAGTCGGTCACCGAGTCCTACGGCGCCTACGGCGAGAAGAAGAACTACGGCAAGACGTACATGGGCGTCATCCGCTCCACGATCGTGGTGGACGAGGAGGGCAAGGTAGAACGAGCCCTGTACAACGTCCGAGCCACGGGCCACGTAGCCAAGATCATCAAGGACCTGGGCATCTGACTCCCCTGCCCGGCCAGTAGCATGGCCGGGCAGTCTCCGGCGGCCGTGGTGGAATTGGCAGTCACGCTGGGTTTAGGTCCCAGTGGGGTAACTCCCGTGAGGGTTCGAGTCCCTCCGGCCGCACCAGTCTCTAACCGAGCAACTCCCGCACGACGGGCACCAACGCCCGGAACGCCTTCCCCCGATGGCTGATCGCGTTCTTCTCCTCCGGGCTCAGTTCGGCGCACGTCCTTGTCTCGCCGTCCGGCTGGAGGATGGGGTCGTAGCCGAAGCCGTTGGTGCCGGAGGGGGTGTGGCGGAGTACGCCTCTCAGTTGGCCCTCGACCACTCGGTCGCGGCCGTCCGGCAGGGCGAGCGCCGCTGCGCAGGCGAAGTGGGCTCCCCGGTGTTCCGCTGTGATGTCCGACAGTTGGGCCAGCAACAGCTCCAGGTTCGCCCTGTCGTCGCCATGCTGCCCCGCCCAGCGGGCCGAGAAGATGCCCGGGGCGCCGTTCAGGACGTCTACGCAGAGCCCCGAGTCGTCGGCCACCGCGGGCAGGCCCGTGGCCTTGGCCAGGGCGTGGGCCTTCAGGAGGGCGTTTTCGGCGAACGTCACTCCCGTTTCGGGGACGTCGGGGATGTCCGGGAACGCGTCCGCGCCGACGAGGTCGTGGGGCAGACCTGCGTCGGCGAGGATCGACTTCAGTTCGGTGATCTTTCCGGCGTTGCGTGTGGCGAGGATCAGGCGGGTCATGTCCCCAGTATCGGGGGCCCCGGGATCAGGGGGTGCAGACCTTCGTCAGTTCGCCGGCCGCGTCCGTGACCGGGGTCAGGTCCGGGGTCTCGTCGCCGTTCTTGACGGCCGTACGGACGTTGTCGACGGCCGCGGCGAGGTCGTCGACGGCCTTCTCGACGTCGGCGTTGTCGGTCTTGTCGCCGACCTTGTCGAGGTTCTCGTCGATGGTGTCGAGGGACTCGTCGATCTGCGTCGGGTCGTTCGCGGCGGACTCCACGGCCTGCTGGAGTTCGGTCACGCTGTCGGCGACCGCCTCGGCGGTCTGGACGCAGTCCAGCGCCTTGCTGACGGCATCGCAGCCGGTGGTCAGCCCCACGGTCAGCCCTACGGCCGCCACTGCGGCGACGATGGTGATACGGCTCCGACGGCGTCGGCTCGCGCCCATGCTGTGTCCCTCCCGTGCTCAGGTCCTGCCTCGGTGCAGGCCCCCGTACCTGGCGGGCGTACGCCCGTACTCGTAGTGACGCGGGGGCGGGCGGCCTGGTTGCCCGCGCCCCCCGCGTCTCTTGGTACGCCCTTTACTTTTGGAGGACGGTATCAAGTGCGGTGCGCTGCAAGACAGCGAGTTCCGTGCAGCCCGAAACCGCCAGGTCCAGCAGGGAGTTCAGTTCGTCCCGGGCGAAGGGTTCCGCCTCTGCGGTGCCCTGGACCTCGACGAAGCGTCCGTCGCCGGTGCAGACGACGTTCATGTCGGTCTCGGCGCGGACGTCCTCCTCGTAGCAGAGGTCCAGGAGGGGGACTCCGCCGACGATGCCGACCGAGACGGCGGACACGGTTCCGGTCAGGGGCTGACGGCCTGCCTTGATCAGCTTCTTGCCCTGGGCCCAGGAGATGGCGTCGGCGAGGGCGACGTAGGCGCCGGTGATGGCCGCGGTGCGGGTGCCGCCGTCGGCCTGGAGGACGTCGCAGTCGAGGACGATGGTGTTCTCGCCGAGTGCCTTGTAGTCGATGACCGCGCGCAGGGAGCGGCCGATGAGTCGGCTGATCTCGTGCGTACGGCCGCCGATCTTGCCCTTGACGGACTCGCGGTCGCCGCGGGTGTTGGTGGCGCGGGGGAGCATGGAGTACTCCGCGGTGACCCAGCCTTCGCCGCTGCCCTTGCGCCAGCGGGGGACGCCTTCGGTGACGGAGGCGGTGCAGAAGACCCTGGTGTCGCCGAAGGAGACGAGGACGGAGCCCTCTGCGTGCTTGCTCCAGCCGCGTTCGATGGTGACGGGGCGGAGCTGTTGGGGGGTGCGGCCGTCGATGCGTGACATGGCGATGAGCCTAGCCGGACATGCGGAAGGGGCTCCTCCCCGGTGGGAAGAGCCCCTCACGAGTGAGCGGGTGCGGCTCACATCATGTCTTCGATCTCCGCCGCGATCGGGTCGGCGTCGGTGCCGATGACGACCTGGATCGCCGTGCCCATCTTGACGACTCCGTGGGCGCCGGCCGCCTTCAGGGCCGCCTCGTCGACGAGGGAGGCGTCGCTGACCTCGGTGCGCAGGCGGGTGATGCAGCCCTCGACCTCTTCGATGTTCTCGATGCCGCCGAGACCGGCAACGATCTTCTCAGCCTTGCTGGCCATGTCGTTTCTCCCTGATCCGAACCGCTTTGTCGCAGTAACCCACAGTTGGCCCATCTTCGCGAGCGGTCATGCCGTACGTGCCGAATGATGGCGATCATGACAGCGGAACCGCCCCGTCAACTGGTCTACACCACCTGACGGGCGGTCGCCAAACCCGCTTCCAGCTAAGGGGTCCGGATGAGTTCCGACGAGGCGCTGAGCCCTGCGCGGGTGCGCTGGAACAAGTTGTTCCAGGGCCTTCAGAAAATGGGCCGCAGCCTTCAGCTCCCGATCGCCGTACTTCCGGCTGCGGGCATCCTCAACCGCCTTGGCCAGCCGGACGTGTTCGGCGACGACGGGCTGGGGTGGACGGACGTCTCCAAGGTCATGGCGGGTGCGGGCGGCGCGCTGCTGGACGGGTCGCTGGGGCTGCCGCTGCTGTTCTGTGTCGGTGTCGCGATCGGCATGGCGAAGAAGGCGGACGGCTCGACCGCGCTCGCGGCGGTGGCGGGCTTCCTCGTCTACTACCAGGTGCTGCGCCAGTTCCCCGAGGACTGCCCGGACGGCACGAAGGCCGTCACGAACATCGGCTGCCAGGGGACCGCCGACGGGGCGGTGGAGGCGTTCACCTACCAGAACCCCGGGGTCTTCGGCGGCATCGTCATCGGCCTGCTGACGGCCTTCTTCTGGGCCCGCTACCACCGCACCAAGCTGGTGGACTGGCTGGGCTTCTTCAACGGCCGCCGACTGGTGCCGATCATCATGTCGTTCGTCGCGATCGCGTTCGCGGCGCTGTGTCTGTGGGTGTGGCCGCCGATCGGTGACGCGCTGGAGAACTTCAGCGACTGGCTGAGCGACGCGGGCTCGTGGGGTGCGGGCATCTTCGGTGTCGCGAACCGGGCGTTGCTGGTGATCGGACTGCATCAGTTCCTGAACGTGCCCATCTGGTTCCAGTTCGGCACGTACACCAAGCCGGACGGCACGGAGGTGCACGGCGACATCAACATGTTCCTGGCGGGCGATCCGGACGCGGGGCAGTTCCTGTCGGGGTTCTTCCCGATCATGATGTTCGCGCTGCCGGCGGCGGCGCTGGCGATCACGCACTGCGCGAAGCCGAATCGCCGCAAGGAGGTCGGGGGTCTGATGCTCTCGGTCGCGCTGACGTCGTTCGTCACCGGCATCACCGAGCCGATCGAGTACTCGTTCCTGTTCATCGCGCCGCTGCTGTACGCGGTGCACGCGGTGCTGACGGGTGTGTCGATGGCGGTGACGTGGGGGCTCGGGGTGCACGACGGCTTCAGCTTCTCCGCCGGTCTCATCGACTACATCATCAACTGGAACCTGGCGACGAAGCCGTGGGCGATCATTCCGATCGGCCTCGCGTTCGCAGTCGTGTATTACGTCATCTTCCGCTTCGCGATCCTCAAGTTCGATCTGAAGACGCCGGGCAGGGAGCCGGAGGACCAGGTGGAGGACGTCACCAAGGTCTGACGTTCAGTCCCGAATAACGGTTGCGCAACCCGCGGTTCCGACGACGGAATCGCGGGTTCCTTATGCGCCCTTCATCGTGCTACAACAGGTCTACACCACTGAGTGGTGTAGACCACCACCCGATGGAGGAAGTCTATGAGCACCGCCACCGCATCGGCGGCCCCCACGAAGAAGTGGGGATCCGGCCTGTTCCAGGGTCTTCAGAAGGTCGGCCGCAGCCTCCAGCTCCCGATCGCCGTACTGCCGGCGGCGGGCATCCTGCTGCGGCTGGGCCAGGCGGACGTTCAGGAGAAGCTGAACCTGCCCGACAAGGTCACGGCGGTCTTCGCCACGGCCGGTGGCGCGATCTTCGACAACCTGCCGATGCTGTTCTGCATCGGTGTCGCGATCGGCTTCGCGAAGAAGGCCGACGGCTCGACCGCGCTGGCCGCGCTGGTCGGCTTCCTGGTCTACAGCAACGTCCTGAAGGCGTTCCCGGTCACCGAGGCCAAGGTCCAGGCGGGCGCCGACATAGCCGCGACCTACAACAACCCCGGTGTCCTCGGCGGCATCCTCATGGGTCTGCTCTCCGCGGTGCTGTGGCAGCGCTACCACCGCAAGCAGCTGGTGGACTGGCTGGGCTTCTTCAACGGCCGCCGACTGGTCCCGATCATCATGGCCTTCGTCGGCACCGCCATGGGTGTCTTCTTCGGCCTGGTCTGGGAGCCGATCGGCGAGGTCATCTCCGACGCCGGTGAGTGGATCACCGGTCTGGGCGCCGCGGGTGCCGGTCTGTTCGGTCTGATCAACCGCGCGCTGATCCCCATCGGCATGCACCAGTTCGTGAACACCGTCTCCTGGTTCCAGATCGGCGACTTCACCAACGCCGCGGGCGATGTGGTGCACGGTGACCTGAATCGCTTCTTCGCCGGTGACCCGGACGCCGGTCAGTTCATGTCGGGCTTCTTCCCGATCATGATGTTCGGTCTGCCGGCCGCCGCGATCGCCATGGCGCACGCCGCCCGTCCCGAGCGCCGCAAGGCCGTGATGGGCATGATGATCTCGCTCGCGCTGACCTCCTTCGTGACCGGTGTGACCGAGCCGATCGAGTTCTCGTTCATGTTCATCGCGCCGCTGCTGTACGCGATCCACGCGGTGCTCACGGCCCTGTCCATGGCGATCACCTGGGCGCTGGGCGTCCACGCGGGCTTCACGTTCTCCGCGGGCGCCATCGACTACGGGCTCAACTGGTCGCTGTCCACCAAGCCATGGCTGATCATCCCGATCGGCCTGGTCTTCGGGGCGGTCTACTACTTCGTCTTCCGCTTCGCGATCGCCAAGTTCAATCTCCCCACCCCGGGCCGCGAGCCCGAGGAGGAGGTCGAGGACCTCACGAAGGCGTGAGCCCCGCACGATGACGAAGGCCCCGGTACCGAACAGGTACCGGGGCCTTCGACTGCGTACCGGCTAGATCTCGTACGTCTGCCTCGGCGCCGCCAGTGTCACCGGACCGTCGTAGACCGCTCGCGCGTCGGCGAGGTTGGTCTGGGGGTCGGTCCACGGGGGGATGTGGGTCAGGACCAGGCGGCGGGCGCCCGCGCGGGTTGCCGTCTCGCCTGCTTCGCGGCCGTTGAGGTGCAGGTCGGGGATGTTCTCCTTGCCGTGCGTGAAGGCCGCCTCGCACAGGAACAGGTCCGTGTCCCGGGCGAGTTCGTCGAGCACCGGGGTCACACCCGTGTCGCCGGAGTACGTCAGGGACTTCCCGGCGTGCTCGACGCGGATGCCGTACGCCTCCACCGGATGCGCCACGCGCTCGGTGTGCACGGTGAACGGGCCGACCTCGAAGGTGGACGGCTTGACCGTGTGGAAGTCGAAGACCTCGCTCATCGAGGAGGCAGAGGGGGTGTCGGCGTAGGCGGTGGTCAGGCGGTGCTCCGTGCCCTCGGGTCCGTAGACCGGGATCGGGTCGCAGCGGCCGCCGTCGTGCCGGTAGTAACGCGCGACGAAGTAGGCGCACATGTCGATGCAGTGGTCGGCGTGCAGATGGCTCAGGAAGATCGCGTCGAGGTCGTAGAGACCGCAGTGGCGCTGAAGCTCGCCAAGGGCGCCGTTGCCCAGGTCGAGGAGCAGCCGGAAGCCGTCGGCCTCGACGAGGTAGCTCGAGCAGGCCGATTCCGCGGACGGGAACGACCCCGAGCAGCCGACGACGGTGAGCTTCATGAAGCAGAAACCTCCGCTGGCGGGAAATCCGGATAGGGGGCGACGGGGGTCGTGCGGTTCGTCGAGCGTAAGGCGCAAAACGTCCTGTCGCTCCTCCGCCAAGGGCTGTTGTGGGCGAACTCACCTGTGCTGTCACCGGTTCGGCTGGCACCGCGGCAGGTGAGGCGCGAGAAGGGCGCGCGCGGGGTGGCGCGCGCCGGTAACGTCGTCCTATGGACACGTCCTGGTGGCTCGCGCTCGCGGCGGTGGTGCTGCTCGCGCTGGTCGCCGCGCTGGTGGACGGGTGGGGGCGCAGGCCCGCCGGGCGGCCGGGGCGGCGGCGGACGGGGGTGCGGCCGCGGCCCACGGAGATCTGGTGGGCGAGCGTGCCGTTCGAGGACCGGCCCGGCGCGAAGGACCGGCCGTGTCTGGTGCTGGCGGTGCACGGCAAGCGGGTGCGCGTCGCGAAGATCACCAGCCGCTACCACGACGAGCGTTCCGGGGTGATTCCGCTTCCCCCGGGTGCGGTGAGCGATGCCCAGGGCCGCGCGAGCTTCCTGGAGACGGACGAGCTGCGCGAGGTGCCGGTGTGGGACTTCCGGCGGAAGGTGGGGGTGGTGGACCCGGTCCTGTGGGACCAGGTCCGTCACCTGGCGTCGTGAACCACCCTCAAGAGTGACGGCCGGGGGCTTACGCCCAGAGCTGGCCTTGCAGCGTCTCGATCGCTTCCTCGGTCGTCGCCGCCGTGTAGACGCCGGTCGACAGGTACTTCCAGCCGCCGTCGGCCACGACGAAGACGATGTCGGCGCTCTCGCCCGCCTTCACGGCCTTGTTGCCGACGCCGATCGCGGCGTGCAGGGCGGCGCCCGTCGAGACGCCCGCGAAGATGCCCTCCTGCTGGAGCAGCTCACGGGTGCGGGTGACCGCGTCCGCCGAGCCGACGGAGAAGCGGGTGGTGAGGACGGAGGCGTCGTACAGCTCGGGGACGAAGCCCTCGTCGAGGTTGCGCAGGCCGTAGACGAGATCGTCGTAGCGCGGTTCGGCGGCGACGATCTTCACGTCCGGCTTCTGCTCCCGCAGGAAGCGGCCCACGCCCATCAGCGTGCCGGTGGTGCCGAGGCCCGCCACGAAGTGGGTGATGGAGGGGAGGTCGGCGAGGATCTCGGGGCCGGTGGTCGCGTAGTGGGCGCCCGCGTTGTCCGGGTTGCCGTACTGGTAGAGCATCACCCAGTCGGGGTGCTCGGCGGACAGCTCCTTGGCGACGCGTACGGCGGTGTTGGAGCCGCCCGCGGCCGGGGAGGAGATGATCTCGGCGCCCCACATGCCGAGCAGGTCCCGGCGCTCCTGGGAGGTGTTCTCGGGCATCACGCAGACCATGCGGTAGCCCTTGAGCTTGGCGGCCATGGCCAGGGAGATGCCGGTGTTGCCGCTGGTCGGCTCCAGGATCGTGCAGCCGGGGGTGAGCCGGCCGTCCTTCTCCGCCTGCTCGATCATGTGCAGGGCCGGGCGGTCCTTGACCGAGCCGGTGGGGTTGCGGTCCTCCAGCTTGGCCCAGATCCGGACGTCGGCGGACGGCGACAGCCGCGGCAGGCGCACCAGGGGGGTGTTGCCTACCGCGGCCAGCGGGGAGTCGTAGCGCATGCGGGATCAGACCATGCCGCCGGCCACGGCCGGCAGGATCGTGACGTTGTCGCCGTCGGTGAGCTTGGTGTTGATGCCGTCGAGGAAGCGGACGTCCTCGTCGTTGAGGTAGACGTTGACGAAGCGGCGCAGCTGCTCGCCGTCCACGATGCGGGCCTGGATGCCCGCATGCCGGGTCTCCAGGTCGGTGAACAGCTCGGCGAGGGTGTCCCCGGAGCCCTCCACCGCCTTCTGACCGTCGGTGTACGTGCGGAGGATGGTGGGGATGCGGACCTCGATGGCCATGGCGAAGGGCTCCTGTCGGAAAAAGTGGTCTGGTCTCGGTGGGCGCGCGGCGGCACGCCGCGTCTGCGCGGCCGTACGGCTTACAGCGGGACGGTCAACAGATGGCGCTGTTCAGCCTGCACAGGTCGACGTGCAGCCGCGCAACGAGCAGTGTGCCCGGCGCCTTGTCGCTCACGTCGAGAAGAACCATGGGTTCATCGTATCGATTCCCGGACCGGCTCCTGGAGTGTGATCTCACCTACCGGACATAAACCATCCACGCAATGAGATCAGTACGCCTCTACGACCTTGACCTCCTCCTCGGTCACCTCGCCCTCCAGGATCCGGAACGAGCGGAACTGGAACTCTCCGAGGCCGTCGGTGTCGGCGGTGGAGACGAGGACGTAGTGCGCGCCGGGTTCGTTGGCGTAGGAGATGTCCGTGCGGGACGGGTAGGCCTCGGTCGCCGTGTGGGAGTGGTAGATGACCACCGGCTCCTCGTCCCGGTCGTCCAGCTCGCGGTACAGCTTGAGCAGATCACCGGAGTCGAACTCGTAGAACGTGGGCGACATGGCCGCGTTCAGCATGGGGATGAAGCGCTCGGGGCGGTCGGTACCGGCCTGCCCCGCGACGACGCCGCACGCCTCGTCCGGGTGGTCCTTGCGCGCGTGCGCGACGATCTGGTCGACGAGGGCCTGGGTGATGGTCAGCATGCTGGCCAGGATAAGCAGAGGGGCCGCCCCGTACCGAGGAGTGGTACGGGGCGGCCCACATGCCGGACGGCTGGGATGGGGGTCAGCCGACCTTCTCGAACTCCGGCTCACGGCGCTGCGTGACCTCGGGGCTGCGGGACTTGAGCACAAGCCAGCCGACGCCGAGCGCCGCGGCCCAGCCCGCCATCACGTACAGGCAGACGCGGGAGTCGGCGTCGTAGGCGATGAGGCCGGTGACGAAGAGCAGGAAGACGATGGCGACCCAGCTGCACTTCGCGCCGCCCGGGGCCGGGAAGGACGAGGCCGGCAGGCGGCCCGCGTCGACCGCGCGGCGGTACAGGACGTGGCTGACGAGGATCATGAGCCAGGTCCAGATGCCGGCCGCGGTGGCGACGGAGACGACGTAGCCGAAGGCCTTCTCCGGGACGATGTAGTTCAGGACCACACCGATGCCCATGAAGACGACCGAGATGGTGATGCCGAGCGCGGGCGTCTTGGTGGAGGACAGCTTGCTGAAGACGCGCGGGGCCTCGCCGTTGTCGGCCAAGGTGCGCAGCATGCGGCCGGTGGAGTACATGCCCGAGTTGCAGGAGGACAGGGCGGCGGTGAGCACCACGAAGTTGACGATGCCGGCGCCGGCCGGGATGCCGATGACCGCGAAGGCCTTCACGAAGGGGCTGACGCCCTCCGCGAACTCGGTCCACTTGACCACGCACAGGATGACGGTGAGGGCACCGACGTAGAAGAGTGCGATGCGCCAGGGCAGCGTGTTGATCGCCTTGGGGAGGGTCTTCTCGGGGTTCTCCGACTCGCCCGCGGTGACGCCGACCAGCTCGACGGCGAGGTAGGCGAACATCACGCCCTGGAGGGTCATCAGGGAGGAGCCGATGCCCTTGGGGAAGAAGCCGTCGAACTCCCACAGGTTGGAGACCGCGGCGGTGTCACCGGCGTTGCTGAAGCCGAAGGTGAGGACGCCGAGGCCGATCACGATCATGCCGATCAGCGCGGTCACCTTGACCATCGAGAACCAGAACTCGATCTCGCCGAACAGCTTCACCGAGATCAGGTTGGCCGCGAACAGCACCACCAGGAAGACCAGGGCCGTGACCCATTGCGGGACTTGAGGGAACCAATAGTTGACGTAGATCGCGGCGGCCGTCAGTTCGGCCATACCGGTGACGACCCACATCAGCCAGTACGTCCAGCCGGTGAAGTAGCCGAAGAACGGGCCGAGGAACTCGCGGGAGTACTCCGCGAAGGAGCCCGAGACCGGGCGGTACAGGAGCAGCTCGCCGAGCGCTCGCATGATGAAGAAGATGATGACGCCCGCGAGGGCGTACATGAGGATGAGGCTGGGACCGGCCTTGGCGATGTTCGCCCCGGCCCCCAGGAAGAGGCCGACGCCGATGGCGCCGCCGATGGCGATCATCTGGACCTGGCGGCTGCCGAGGCCGCGCTCGTAGCCCTCTTCTTCCGGGGCCTTCTCCGTGTCGACCTGAGCGGAGGTCATGTATTCGTGCGCCTTTCTCCACGCCGAACCGGGCCTCTCGTCGGCCTCGGATCGGTTCTCGATCCCCCCGGATTGATGGAGCGTTGTGCCTGACCGGCGATCTGCCGGTGGGTGGCGCACCCGGACGGAACATGGGTGGTGTTCGCCGGGCGGTCGTGAAGATTTATCACGGCCGCCGGATTGATCATCCGAGGGATCTGTGGCGTATCACACAGGGAGAAGGGGACAAGCGGCGCACAAAAGGGACACAGCAGGCCGGGTGGGTGACGCGATCGTTATCCGGATTTGAGCGTCCGCTGAGCGAACACTCAATCGGTCACATCAGGGCATGAGGGTCGAGACGAGGGTCTCCTGGAGCCCGCCCAGCCAGAGATAGGCCATCACCATCGGCTTGCGGGGGTCCTCGTCCGGGAGCCGGTAGAGCAGGTCCGTGTCGTCCTCGTCGACGATGTCCAGCCGCGAACCGATCGCGAGGCGCAGGTCGTTGAGCGCGCTGAGCCACTGCCGGGACTCCCCCGGCGCCAGCTTCAGCACCGCGCCGCCGTCACCCGCGGAGCTGAGCTCGTCCAGGGAGCGGATCACCGCGAGGGCGTTCTCCCGCTTGCCGGCGCGCAGGTCGTTCTCGGTGTAGCGGCGGAACTCGGCGGAGTACGCGCGCTCCTCCTCGGCCTGCTCGGGCCCCGGGGTGCCCTCGGGGTCGCTGTAGGCGTCCGGGAAGAGCCGGCGCAGGACCGGGTCGGCGGGCGGTTCGCTCGGTCCGTCGGCGAAGAGCTCGGCGAGCGGGTCGTCGGGCTTGTCCTCGCCCGGTCCCGGGCCGATCAGCTCCAGGAGCTGGACGGCCAGTGACCGGATGATGGAGATCTCGACTTCGTCGAGGGCGACGGCCGCGCCGCCGCCGGGGAGCGGTTCGAAGGTTCCTGGCATCAGCGCTGGTCGCTACTTCCGGTCCTGCTGGAGGGTGGCCCACAGACCGTAACCGTGCATGGCCTGCACATCGCGTTCCATCTCCTCGCGGGTTCCGCTGGAGACGACCGCGCGGCCCTTGTGGTGGACGTCGAGCATGAGCTTGGTGGCCTTGTCCTTGGGATAGCCGAAGTACGTCTGGAAGACGTACGTCACATAGCTCATGAGGTTGACCGGGTCGTTGTGGACGATCGTGACCCAGGGGACGTCGGGCTCGGGAACGGCGGAAACCTCTTCCGCCGACTCGGTGCGTTCGATCTCTACGGGCGCGGGTGACGTCACATGGCCCATGCTGCCACGCCCCCGATAAATCGTCACACTGACGCGAAGTGGGGTATCGTCTTCGTCATGAACACAGCGGACCTTGGGCTGCCGGTGGATGTTCCCTCGACGGCGCTTTTCACGGACCAGTACGAGCTGACGATGCTCCGGGCCGCCCTTCAGGCGGGCACGGCCGAACGGCGGAGCGTGTTCGAGGTCTTCACACGACGGTTGCCGAACGGGCGCCGCTACGGCGTGGTCGCGGGCACCGGCCGGGTGCTGGACGCGGTGGAGAACTTCCGTTTCGACGAGGGCGTCCTCGGCTTCCTGCGCGAGCGCGGCATCGTCGACGAGGAGACCCTGGACTGGCTCGCCGGGTACCGCTTCAGCGGCGACATCTGGGGCTACCCGGAGGGCGAGGTGTACTTCCCCGGCTCGCCGATCATGCGGGTCGAGGGCTCCTTCGCCGAGTGCGTGCTGCTGGAGACGGTGATCCTCTCCATCCTCAACCACGACTCCGCGATCGCAGCGGCGGCCTCCCGGATGTCCTCGGCCGCAGGTGAGCGGCCGCTGATCGAGATGGGCGCCCGGCGCACCCATGAATTGGCCGCGGTCGCCGCGTCCCGCGCCGCGTACGTCGGCGGCTTCAGCACCACCTCCGACCTGGCGGCGGGCTTCCGCTACGGCATCCCGACCGTCGGCACCTCCGCGCACGCCTTCACCCTCCTGCACGACCGGGAGCGGGACGCCTTCCAGGCCCAGGTGAACTCGCTCGGCCGGGGCACGACCCTGCTCGTGGACACCTACGACGTCGCCGAGGCGGTGCGTACGGCGGTGGAGGTGGCCGGGCCCGAGCTGGGCGCGGTCCGGATCGACTCCGGCGATCTGCTGCTGGTGGCCCACCGGGTGCGCCAGCAACTGGACGAGCTGGGCGCGCGGGACACGCGGATCATCGTGACCTCGGATCTCGACGAGTACGCCATCGCCTCGCTGGCCGCGGCGCCGGTGGACGCGTACGGGGTGGGCACCCAGCTGGTGACCGGTTCCGGGCACCCGACCTGCTCAATGGTCTACAAGCTGGTCGCCCGCGCCGAGTCCGCCGACCCGAGCGCGCCGCTGGTGCCGGTGGCGAAGAAGTCCACCGGCGGCAAGACCTCCATCGGCGGCCGCAAGTGGGCGGCGCGGCGGGTGGACGCGTACGGCGTGGCGGAGGCCGAGGTCATCGGCACCGAGGCGGTGCCCGCGGAGCTTGCCGACCGGCAGCTGCTGGTGGAGCTGGTCAAGGGCGGCGAGGTCGTCGCGCGCGAGCCCCTGGACGCCGTACGGGATCGGCACATCGCCGCTCGGGCGGGGCTGCCGCTGTCGGCGACGCAGTTGTCGCGGGGGGAACCGGTCATTCCGACGGAGTACCCGTCCGGGCGGTCGGGTAGCTAATGCGGGTGCGCCCTCCCGCAGTGCCGTCGAAGTCTCTAGGCTCGTAAGTTCACTCTTAGTCGAAGGACGTCCACCATGCGCCGCGCCTTGATCGTCGTAGACGTGCAGAACGACTTCTGCGAAGGGGGCAGCCTCGCGGTGGCCGGCGGGGCCGATGTCGCCGCCGCCATCACCGAGCTGGTGGGGCAGGCCGCCGGTACGGGCTATCAGCACGTGGTGGCCACCCGGGACCACCACATCGCGCCGGGCGGCCACTTCGCCGACAATCCCGACTTCGTCCGCTCCTGGCCCGCGCACTGTGTCGCGGGCACCGAGGGGGTCGGCTTCCACCCGAACTTCGCCCCCACCGTCGCCTCCGGCGCGATCGACGCGGTCTTCGACAAGGGGGCGTACGCGGCGGCGTACAGCGGGTTCGAGGGCGTCGACGAGAACGGCGTCACGCTCGCCGACTGGCTGCGCGCCCGGGAGGTCACCGAGGTGGACGTGGTCGGCATCGCCACGGACCACTGCGTACGCGCCACCGCTGTGGACGCCGCGAGGGAGGGCTTCCGCACGCACGTCCTGCTGGACCTGACCGCGGGGGTCGCCGAGGAGACCACGGACCGGGCCCTGGAGGAGATGCGCGAGGCCGGGGTGGAACTGACCGGAAAGCCGGTCGTGGCCTAGCTACGCCTGGGCCGCCGGACGTCTCAGCAGTGCCCTGATCGGGCGCCAGAGCTCCTGGGCCAGTTCCGGGCCCGTGGCGACACCGTTGTCGGGGGCCGTTCTCCATATGAGGCCGTCGGGGTGGTGCAGGACCGCGGTGATCTCGTCCGGGGTCGGCGGGGAGGCGTTGCCGCGCAGGTAGACCGCCCGCAGGCCCAGGTTGCGCAGCCTGGTCAGGGCGCGTGCGCGGTTCTGGGCGTGGACGAGGACGCGGACCGAGCCCGTGCCGTCCGCGGTCGGCATGGGCAGGTTCAGCGCCACCACCACGCTGCCGGTCGGCAGCTTGCAGAAACCTCCTGCGGCCATGCGGTCACACCCCCGTGTGCGTCGGTGTCAATAAGAGAACCACAGGACGCACCTAAACACGATCGGCGGCGACCCGCCAGGGGGTCGCCGCCGATACGCTTCTGACCTGCGGAATTACCGACTACTTCACCGCGCGGCCAACTTCGATCGAGATCGTGGAGCCGTTCTTGGCCTCCTTGACGATCTTGATCTTGGTGTTGGTGTCAGTGATGTTGACGCCCGCGAGCGGGGTCGCCGCGTCGTAGTAGGTGTTCGTGTGGTCGTTGAAGACCGACACGCCCTTCGACGACGGGATCTTCGTCGCGACGTCCGCGTTGTGCAGCGTGATGCCGTCCGTGCGGTACAGGCTGAACGGCGAGTCGTAGGACTGGATACGGCTGCGCATCAGCGTGCCGTCGGACCACTTCAGCGCCTTGTAGTGGGAGTCCACCGGCAGGATCAGACCGACACCCGGGTGCTTGCTGGTGTTGTTGTCCGCCTGGGAGGTGTCCCACTTCCAGATCAACAGACCGTTCTGGTACGGGTAGTGCTCCACCCAGCTCGGCCGGGTGGTGGAGAAGCCGAAGTTGTACGGGCCGACCTTCAGGGTCTTGTCGTACGACACGTACTGGCGGTTCTCGGCGATGTAGTACTGCGCGTAGTCCTTGGTGAAGGACGAGCCCATGCGCTGGAAGCCGCTCGCCGTCCAGGCCGCGTCCGCGGACTCGGCGTTGTCGGTGAACAGCGCCGCACCGTCCGCGGTGACCGAGATCCGGTCGGCCGCGAAGCCCTTCTCGGCCACGCCGCCGTCGGTGGCGTAGCGGAAGCGCAGGTCGATCTTCTTGCCGGCGTAGGCGTCCAGCGGGAAGGACAGCTTCTTGTACGTCTCGGAGAAGCCGCTCAGCGCGGGCTTGTCGCTGCCGTCGCGGGCGATCGGCTGGCCGTCGGCCGTGCCGTCCAGGGCGGTCCAGTTGGCGCCGCCGTCGGTGGACACCTCGGTGTAGAGGTAGTCGTAGCCCGCCTCGATGGCCCACCAGCCGTCGAGGGTCAGCGCCGCCGACGACTTGCCGGTGAGGTCCACCGAACGGGCCAGCGTGTTCTTGAGGTTGTCGCCGCTGCCGCTCCACCACTGCTGCGTGCCCTCGGCCGGGGTGACGATCTCCGTCGTGACCGGCTTCTTGGGCAGCTCGACGATGAGCGCCTGCTTGTTCCTGGTGTTGTACTCGGCGACGCCCAGCTTGTGCTTCGACTTGGTCGCGGCCTTCGCCTTGGCGAAGTCGAGCCAGCCCAGCTGGAGCTTGTCCCAGGCGGTCATGTCGCCGGGCAGGTCGCCGATGGCGTCCTTGCCGGTACCGAGCCAGGAGCCGGAGGACATGAGCGTCCAGAAGCCGGTGGAGTTCTCGCCGCCGCCGGAGGTGTCGTAGTGGTCCGGCAGACCGAGGTCGTGGCCGTACTCGTGGGCGAAGACGCCGAGTCCGCCGTTCTCGGGCTGGACCGTGTAGTCGCCGACCCAGATGCCGGTGTCGCCGATCTGGGCGCCGCCGAGGCGGTTGTTGTCCGGGCCGGTGGCGCCGGCGTCGGTGCCGAAGGCGTACCAGCGGTGGGCCCAGATGGCGTCCTCGCCCTGTGCGCCGCCGCCCGCGGACTCGTCCTCACCGGCGTGCACGACCTGGAAGTGATCGATGTAGCCGTCGGACTCGTTGAAGTCGCCGTCGCCGTCGAAGTCGTAGCGGTCCCACTGGTCGAACTGCTTGACGTCTTCCTGGATCTGGGCGTCGGTGCGGCCCGCGGCCTTCTGCTGGGCGACCCAGGACGTGACACCGTCGCTGACGATGTTCCACACGCTCGGGCAGTTGGTCTCGCCACAGGCGTTGTTGCCGTAACGGGCCTCGTTGTAGGGGACCTTGACCCAGTCGGAGACCTCGCCGTCGATGGAGTAGCGGCCCGAGGACTGCTTCTCGTAGTACTTCTTCATCGACTCGACACCCTTGCCGGTGCCGAAGTAGAGGTCCTGGAAGTGCTTCTGGTTGTAGTCCGCCTGCCACGCCGTGCTGTTGTCCTGGGCGCGGTCCGGCTGGGCTATCTGGTTGTGGCCGGGGCCGGGGGTGCCGCCGAACTCGGGCTTGGTCTGGTCGCCGAACTCGACCAGGATCGTGAAGATCTTGTCGGTCTTCTCGCGGCCCAGCTCGACGTACTTGCTGTCGCCCTTCTTGCTCTTGAGCTCGACGACCTGGGAGCCTTCGCGCTCCTTCACCTGGGCCTTGCCCGATATGACCTGCTTGAGGGCCTCCTCGCGCTGGGCCTCCTGAGTCTGGCTCAGCGGGCCTTCGAGGTCGTGGTCGGCCTCGTTGTGCGCCGGCGCCGGGTCGTGCCGGTCGATGGCGTTCTTGGCCGTGTCATCGGCCTGCGCCATGGTGAACGTCGAGAACGTGGCGGTGGCCGCCGCGAACGCGACAGCCGTCGCGGCCGCTCTGAACGTCCATGTTCTGCTGGTCACTTGAGATCCTCCCCCGCGTTCGGCGCGCGCGACGGGAGGGTTCCTGGTCATGGAGGGTTCGCGCGCGCGTGATCAACGCGTGTAGTCAAGTGACGACATTTGACTAGAGGTTCACCAGAAAAGACAGACCTTGACTTGAGCAGGTCAAGTGCACTATGCGAAGTCGAGTTCCGCTTTACGGACACCTGCGGCCCGCTCGACAGGCGCGCGACGCCGTCCACTTGGTGGACGCCATGACTCCGTGCGCCCCCTGTGCACCGGTACTGTTGGTTAGGTCACGCTTACTGTTCGTTCCGCTCGGGCATGCACGCGATTAGAGTCGATTGGCGGAACGCCCAGAGGTTGGCGGAATGCCAGGCCCACACCCCCCGTGTACCCCCGATTCCGAGGACACGATTCACATGCCTCGTCCGACCGCCGCACAGCTCGCCTACGGTTCGTGCACCGTGCTCTTCTCGACCCTCGCCATGCTGCTGCTGTCACAGACGAGTTCGGGTGCGGCGATCGCACTCATCGCCGTGGCGGCACTGGCTCTCGGCGTGCTGGTCGCGCTGACCGTGCCGACGCCCAAAGCCCGGGTGATCGCGATGCGCAGGCCGTCCCCCGCGGTCACTGCGCAGGACGCGCCCACCCCGGCGCCGGTTCCCGAGCGCGCCGCCTGACCCCACTGCCGCGACCTGACTGCCGCGACACCCCCGCGGCAGCTCACGTCGTCTCGCTGCGCCTCACCGGGTGCTGACCACCACCGTCTTGGCCGCCTTGTCGTGCAGGCCCTGCTTGTAGGGCTTGTCGAAGTAGCTCCAGCCCCCGCAGATCGCGGTCCAGATGCAGGCGCAGCAGAAGGCGAACGGGATCCACAGCACCAGCGCGCGGACCAGCGAGGTCTGCACGGAGGGCGTGGAGCCGTCGTCCAGGTTGGCCACTCGCATGCCCAGCCACTTCTTGCCGAGCGTCTGGCCGGTCCTGGAGATCATGAAGGTGTCGTAGCCGATGTAGAGCAGTGCGGCGATCAGCGACTGGCCGAGGGACTTGCCGTAGTCGACGTTGTCGGCGTTCATGTCCAGCTCGTTGACCCGGAACGCCCAGGTGAGCAGCCACACCACGACGGCCACCATCACCATGTCGATGATCCGGGCCAGGGTGCGCCGGCCGCTGTCCGCGAGCGGGGGCATCCCGGCGAGCGGATCGGCAGGGTATCCGCCACCGCCGTAGGGGTCACCGCCGTAGGGACCGCCCTGGTACGGCGGCGGCTGGCTGTCGTACGGCGAGCCCGCGCCGGAGTCCCCGGACGGGGGCTGCTTCCTGAACGGGTCGTCTTCCGGCGGCTGCCCGCCGGAGCCGGGAGGCGGTTCACTGCTCATGGCCCGAGTCGACCGCGAACCCCCGGTCCGCGCATCCGGCGAGCGGCCGTCCGGAGTACGGAATTATCCGGGCGGTTCGCCGTATTCGGTCATCCCGCCACGAACGTACCCGCGGCCTTGTCGTGCCAGCACTGCCGCCACGGCTTGTCGAACAGGCACCACAGGACACCCACGACACCGATCACCAGCAGTCCGGGGACGCTGTAGACGAGCCAGCGGCGCAGGGCTCCGCCGAAGGTGGGCGGTTCATGGCCCTCGATGTCCCGCACCTCCAGACCGAACAGCTTCTTGCCGAGGGTGCGGCCCCACTTGGCGGTGGGCAGCGCCTCGTAGAGCGCGCCGAAGAGCAGCAGGACGCCCAGCACGATGCCGAGGTACGCCGAGGTCGTGCCGTCCAGCAGCCAGACGGTGACGGTCTCGCCGGAGAGCTTGGCCGCGTCGATCTTCTCGTCGACGTGGTCCATCGCCTTGGTGCCGAGCGGTACGGCGGCCGCCGCGGTGACGCCGAGCAGGACGACGGTGTCCAGCAGCCGGGCGGCGAGCCGCTTGCCGAGGGAGGCGGGCCGGGCGGCGGCCTGACGCCGGACCACCGCCTGGAAGGGGTCCTCGACCGGGGGCTTCCACGGGACGACCGGCTGGTCCTCGTCCCCGGCGAGCCGGTGCACCTGCTGCGCCCAGGAGGGCTGACCGCCACCGGGGCCACTGGTGACCGGGGTGGCGGCCGGGGCGGCGCCCTGTGCGGGGGCCTGCGGGGCCGACTGCGGCCCGGACTGCTGGGGGACCGTCGGAGCCGCCTGCGGCCCGGACAGCGCCGTGGGAGCGGCGACTTGGGCCCCCTGCGCGGCAGCGGCCCGGTCGACGGCCGCCTTACCGGCACCGAAGCCGGGGCCCTGGGGGGCGGAGCCCGACGCGCCCGCGACTCCCGTACCGCCGGACCCACTTGCCCCCTGTCCCGGGACCGAGCCCGGTGTGCGCCCCTGCTGTGCTGCGGGCGCTCCTTCGGGGCGACCCGTGCGCGGGGAGACTGCCCGGAATGTCATGGTGCCCTCGTCCGCGGGAGCGTCCTGGGCGGCGGCGTCCTGGGCGGCGGGACCGGGGATCGGGCGGCGGAAGACGAAGGTGTTGTTGGCGGCGGCCCCGGTGTCGGAGGGGTCGGAGTCGGCCGGCGGGATCGTGGCCGTGCCGTCCGTGCTCTGGGTCGCGCCCTCGGCGGGTGCCGGGGTACGCGGGTCCGCGATGCGCGGGTCCTGGGTGCGCGGGTCCGGGGCGCCCCAGGAGACGCGGCGGTCCTGGTCGCCGCCGAAGCCGGTCTGGCGGGAGCGGTCGGCGCCCCACGCGGACGCGGGCTCCGGACGGCTGCCGTGCTGGGACCGGCCCTGCGCCGTGGCGGGTTCGCCCGCCGGGTCCTCGTCGAAGAAGTGCGGGCCGGTCTCCTCGACCGGGGCCGCGGGGACGGCCGGGGTCGTGCCGGGCGGCGGGGCGAGCGGTTCGCCGTCCGTCGGTGCCGGACGGCTGGTGCCCGGCACCCAGGAGGCGCCGTTCCAGTACCGGACATATCCAGGAATGGACGGGTCCGGGTAATACCCCTCGCGGGGCCTGTCGTCACCGGGGGCCGGAGTTGGGGCGCTCATGTCCGTCGTCCCGTATCTGCTCGGGGGTCATTTTGGGGGCTCCACATCTATCAGACGCGGGCAACCCCCACTGCCGGTCCCGCTGGACCCGCCCCTTTCCGGGCAACCTCGCGCAGGACCTCCACAGCCCCGGAAGAGAAGTGCGGAAAAAACTTTCGCGAACCCGCGTAATGCTCCGAGCCGAGCCCCCTCTCCACTCGTACGGGCCCACCGAAGGACCCGTACGAGAAGTCGCGAGAGAGGACACCGACGTCATGCACCCCACCGTGGTAGAGCGCGAGCTGGAGCTCAAGCTCGTTCTGTCGCCCGAGCGCAGCATCCCGGTCCCGGCCCGGCTGAGCTACCGCAGCGACGACCCCTTCGCCGTCCACATCGCCTTCCACATCGGCTCCGAGCACCCCGTCAACTGGACCTTCGCCCGCGAACTCCTGGTGGAGGGCGTGTTCCGCCCGTGCGGGCACGGGGACGTACGGGTGTGGCCGACGAAGGTCGAGGGCCGCAGCGTCGTGCTGATGGCGCTGAGTTCACCCGACGGGGACGCCCTGCTGGAGGCACCTGCCGCACAGGTGTCGGCCTGGCTGGAGCGCACCCTGCGGGTGGTCCCTCCGGGCTCTGAGGCCGAGCAGCTCGGCATCGACGACGGCCTCGCCGAGCTGCTCGCCCCGACCCCGGCCGACGACCTGTGGCTGCGCGACCCCTGGCCGAGCGACGAGTCCAAGGACGGGGAGTGAGCCGTAGGGCCTGTACGGGCTCAGAACAGCTTGCCCGGGTTGAGGAGGCCGAGGGGGTCGAAGACCTCCTTGATCCCGCGCTGCATCTCGACTCCGACGGGGCCGATCTCGCGCGCCAGCCACTCCTTCTTCAGGACACCGACGCCGTGCTCGCCGGTGATGGTGCCGCCGAGTTCCAGGCCCAGCGCCATGATCTCGTCGAAGGACTCGCGGGCGCGCCGGGACTCGTCCTCGTCGTTCGGCTCGAAGCAGACCGTGGGGTGGGTGTTGCCGTCACCCGCGTGTGCGACGACGCCGATGGTCAGCTTGTACTTCTCGGCGATCCGCTCGACCCCGTCGAGCATGTCGCCGAGCCGCGAGCGGGGCACGCACACGTCGTCGATCATCGTCACGCCCCTGACCGCCTCCAGCGCCGTCAGCGACAACCGCCGGGCCTGGAGGAGCAGTTCGGACTCGGCCGCGTCGTCGGCGGGCACCACCTGGGTGGCCCCGGCGGCCTCGCACAGCGCGCCGACCGCGGCGAGGTCGGGGGCGGGGTCGGGGGTGTCGAAGGCGGCGAGCAGCAGCGCCTCGGTGGTCTCCGGCAGCCCCATGTGCGCCAGGTCGTTGACCGCCTTGACGGTCGTACGGTCCATCAGTTCGAGGAGGGACGGGACGTGTCCGCCGGCCATGATCCGGCACACCGCGTCGCAGGCGGCGGCCGCGGAGGCGAACTCGGCGGCCAGCACGAGCTGTCGGGGCGGCCGCGGCTTCAGCGCGAGGACCGCCCGTACGACGATGCCGAGCGAGCCCTCGGAGCCGACGAACAGCCGGGTCAGGTCGTAGCCCGCGACGCCCTTCGCGGTGCGGCGGCCGGTGGACATCAGGCGTCCGTCGGCCAGCACGACGTCGAGGCCGAGGACGTACTCGGCCGTCACCCCGTACTTCACACAGCACAGTCCGCCCGAGGCGGTGCCGATGTTCCCGCCGATCGTGCAGGTCTCCCAGCTGGAGGGGTCCGGCGGGTAGTAGAGCCCGTGTTCGCCGACCGCACGGGAGAGGTCGGCGTTGACGACGCCCGGTTCGACGACGGCGATCCGGTCGACCGGGCTGATCTCCAGGATGCGGTCCATCTTGGTCAGGGAGAGCACGATGCAGCCGTCGGTGGCGTTGGCGCCGCCGGACAGGCCCGTGCGGGCGCCCTGCGGGACGACCGGGACGCGCAGCTCGGTGGCGGTGCGCATGACGTGCTGGACCTGCTCGACCGTGCGCGGCAGCACGACCACGGCCGGGGCGCCGGCCGGACAGAAGCTCGCCATGTCGTTGGCGTAGGAGGCCGTGATGTCGGGGTCGGTGAGCACCGCCTCGGCGGGCAGGCCGGTGAGCAGACGGTGAACGAGGTCGTGGCTCATGATCACAGCCTGACACCGGGGGCCATCGGTGTGAACCCCGTCGGCGAGGGGCTTTCGGTACGGGAATGTGGTCGTCGTACTGACGCACAGTGAGCGCCATGGAGAACGAACAGGAGGAGCGGCGCCCGTGGTACCGCCGACGGGTGCTGGTCGGTTCGGTCGTGGGGTGTGCCGTGCTCGGCGGGGTGCTGGTGCTGCTGCCGTGGGGGCGGACCGGGGGCGAGCCGCCCGCGCCGACGCCGGGCGCGCAGGCGCTGGCAGCGGTGACCACGGGTGTCCCGGCCGCGCTGCCCGACCTGGCGGTGCTGATCGACGAGCGGGAGAGCCATCTGCGGGGCCATCCGAGGGACGCGGAGTCCTGGGCGGTGCTCGGGGCGGCCTATGTGGAGCAGGGGCGGCGGACGGCGGATCCGGCGTACTACCCGAAGGCGGAGCGGGTGCTGCGCACCTCGCTGAAGGTGCGGGCGAAGGGCAATGTGGAGGCCCTCGGCGGTCTTGCCGCGCTGGCGAACGCGCGCCGTGACTTCCCCGCCGCGCGGCGGTGGGGCGAGGCCGCGCGGAAACTGGCGCCAAGGCGCTGGACGACGTACCCCCTGCTGATCGACACGTACACGGGGCTCGGCGACTACAAGGCGGCCAAGAAGTCCCTGGACCGGATGCTGGAGCTGGGCTCGGGTCCGGCGGTGCTGGCGCGGGCCGGTGCCGTGTACCGGGACCACGGTTGGCGCGAGGACGCGGCGGCCGCCCTCTCCGACGCGGCGGCCTTGGCGGAGGCACCGGCCGAGCGGGCCGCCTATCTGGAACGGGGCGGGCAGCTGGCCTGGGAGCGCGGCGACCGGGACGGGGCGCTGCGGCACTTCCAGGAGGCCGTCCGCCTCGACCCCGACCAGCGGGCCGCGCTCGCCGGACAGGGCCGGGCGCTGGCGGCGCTGGGCCGTACGACGGAGGCGCTGAACGCCTACCGGGTGGCGCTCGCCAAGCAGCCGCTCCCCCAGTACGCCCTGGAACTTGGCGAGTTGTACGACTCCCTGGGGCTCGGGCAGGCGGCGCGGGTGCAGTACGACCTGCTGCGCGAGCGGGTGCGCGGCGCCGCCGCGGGCGGGGCCGACGAGGAGCTGGTGCTGGGCCTGTTGGAGGCGGACCACGGGAATCCGGAGTCTGCCGTACGACGGCTGCGGGCCGAGTGGGAGCGGCAGCCGGGGATCGCGGTGGCCGACGCGCTGGGGTGGGCGCTGCACCGGGCCGGGGAGGGCGAGGAGGCGCTGCGGTTCGCGAAGATCGCGACGGACGGGACCAAGGGCGGCGGGGTGCGCAGCGCGCTGTACGTCTACCACCGCGGGATGATCGAGCGGGGCCTGGAGCTGGCCGGTCCCGCTCGGCGGCATCTCGAAGAGGCGCTGCGGATCAATCCGTACTTCTCGAAGCTGCACGCGCCGAGGGCACGCCAGGCTCTGGACGAGCTGGGCGAGCCCTCACTGGAGGCGCCTGAGGAGCCTGACGGGCCCTAGACGGGCCCTAGAGGTTGCCGCGCTTGGCCTGCTCGCGCTCGATCGCCTCGAAGAGGGCCTTGAAGTTGCCCTTGCCGAAGCCCATCGAGCCGTGGCGCTCGATGATCTCGAAGAAGACCGTCGGCTTGTCCTGGACCGGCTTGGTGAAGATCTGGAGCAGATAGCCGTCCTCGTCGCGGTCGGCGAGGATCTTCAGCTCGCGCAGGGTCTCCACCGGCACCCGGGTGTCGCCGACCCACTCGCCGAGGGTGTCGTAGTAGGAGTCCGGGGTGTCGAGGAACTGGACGCCGGCCGCGCGCATGGTGCGGACCGTGGCGACGATGTCGTTGGTGTTCAGCGCGATGTGCTGGACGCCGGCGCCGCCGTAGAACTCCAGGTACTCGTCGATCTGGGACTTCTTCTTGGCGATGGCGGGCTCGTTGATCGGGAACTTGACCTTGAGCGTGCCGTCGGCCACCACCTTCGACATCAGCGCGCTGTACTCGGTGGCGATGTCGTCGCCCACGAACTCCTTCATGTTCGTGAAGCCCATGACCTTGTTGTAGAAGCCCACCCACTCGTTCATCCTGCCGAGCTCGACATTGCCGACGCAGTGGTCGATCGCCTGGAAGGTGCGCTGGGCGGGCGGCTCGACGATCGGGTTCGCGGCGACGTAGCCCGGCAGATAGGGGCCGTCGTAGCCGGTGCGCTCGACGAGGGTGTGGCGGGTCTCGCCGTAGGTGGCGATGGCGGCCAGGACGACGGTGCCGTGCTCGTCCTTCAGCTCGTAGGGCTCGGTGACGGAGCGGGCGCCGTGCCCGATGGCGTAGGCGTACGCGGCGCGCGCGTCCGGGACCTCGATGGCGAGGTCGATGACGCCGTCACCGTGCTCGGCCACGTGCCGGTCCAGGAAGTGGCCCCAGTCGGTGGCGGGCTTGATCACCGAGGTGAGGACGAAGCGGGCGGAGCCGTTCTCCAGGACGTACGAGGCGGTCTCGCGGGCGCCGTTCTCCGGTCCGGAGTAGGCGACCAGCTTCATGCCGAAGGCGGTGGAGTAGTAGTGCGCCGCCTGCTTGGCGTTGCCCACGGCGAAGACGACCGCGTCCATTCCCTTGACCGGGAAGGGGTCGGCCTGCCGGGCGGTGTCGGGAGTGTGGTGAGTGGTCTGCGTCATAGCGGCAGCCTGGCCCCGCCTCGCAAGGTGCGCAATAGTTTGCGTGTTCGCTGGGCAATGTGCGCAGTGTTACGCCCGTCTCCGCGGGCTTTCTGTACAGGATGACCAGTGCCGGGAGGGCCCATGGCGATCGATCATCTGGACGGGCGCATCATCGTGCTGCTCGCGCGGGAGCCGCGGATCGGGGTGCTGGAGATGTCCCGGCGGCTGGGAGTGGCCCGCGGGACCGTGCAGGCGCGCCTGGACCGGCTTCAGTCGAACGGAGTCATCCGGGGCTTCGGTCCGCAGGTGGACCCGGCGGCGCTCGGCTATCCGGTCACCGCCTTCGCCACGCTCCAGATCCGGCAGGGCCAAGGGCGCGACGTACGGGCCCACTTGGCGACGGTTCCAGAGGTGCTGGAGCTGCACACGACCACCGGCAGCGGGGACATGCTGTGCCGGCTCGTGGCGCGCTCGAACGC
This sequence comes from Streptomyces davaonensis JCM 4913, assembly GCF_000349325.1. Classification (GTDB taxonomy): domain Bacteria; phylum Actinomycetota; class Actinomycetes; order Streptomycetales; family Streptomycetaceae; genus Streptomyces; species Streptomyces davaonensis. The sequence goes on along the minus strand of NC_020504.1, from coordinate 5,980,805 downwards.
CGATCTGCAACGGGTCATCGACCGGGTTGTCGGTTTTGATGGGATCGTCCGGGCCGCCACCGCGATCGTGATGGAGAACCCCGTTCCGCTGCGGATCATCCCGCTGGTGGAGCAGGCGGCGGAGGATCAGCGGAGCTAGCCGACCGGAGGGGTGAGCGATGTGACCTTCTGGGAGTACTTGAGCACGCGTCACCAGCAGTTGCTCACCGACGCCTATCAGCACGCGAGCGCCGTCTTCCAGTGCATGGTCGTCGCGACCGTGCTGGGCGTGCTGATCGGAGTGCTCACCTACCGCAGCGAGCTGGGCGGGAACATCGCGACGACGACCACCTCGACCATCCTGACCATTCCCTCGCTCGCCATGATCGGTCTGCTCATCCCGATCGTGGGCCTGGGCGTACCGCCCACGGTGATCGCGCTGACCCTGTACGGACTGCTGCCGATCGTGCGCAACGCGATCGTCGGGCTGCGCGGGGTCGATCCGACCCTGGTGGACGCGGCCAAGGGCATCGGGATGTCCCGGCTGACCCGGCTGGCGCGGATCGAACTGCCGCTGGCCTGGCCGCCGATCCTGACCGGCATCCGGGTTTCCACGCAGATGCTGATGGGCATCGCGGCCATCGCCGCCTACGCCTCCGGGCCCGGCCTCGGCAACGAGATCTTCCGCGGGATCGCCTCGCTGGGCAGCAAGAACGCGCTCAACCAGGTCCTCGCGGGCACGCTCGGGATCATCGTCCTCGCCCTGCTCTTCGACGCCGCGTACGTCCTGCTCGGACGACTGACCATTCCGAGGGGGATCCGTGCCTGAGGCCAGCGCCTCCGGCGCCTCTATTGAGCTGGAGAACCTCTCCAAGCGGTATCCGGGCAGTCCCGCTCCGGCCGTCGACAACGTGAACATGGAGATCCAGGCGGGCGAGACCGTCATCTTCGTCGGGCCGTCCGGGTGCGGGAAGTCCACGACGCTCAAGATGATCAACCGGCTGATCGAACCGACCGGCGGCCGGATCCGCATCAACGGCGAGGACGTCACCGACATCGACCCGGTGAAGCTGCGCCGCAAGGTCGGCTACGCGATCCAGTCGGCCGGTCTCTTCCCGCACATGACGGTCGCGCAGAACATCGGTCTGGTGCCGCGCATGATCGGCTGGCCGAAGGGGCGGATCAAGAACCGGGTGGAGGAGCTGCTGGACCTGGTCGGTCTCGACCCCGGCGAGTTCCACGGCCGCTATCCCCGGCAGCTCTCCGGCGGCCAGCAGCAGCGTGTCGGCGTGGCGCGGGCGCTGGCCGCCGATCCCCCGGTGCTGCTGATGGACGAGCCGTTCGGCGCGGTCGACCCGATCACCCGGGACCATCTCCAGGACGAGTTGATCAGGCTTCAGCACGAGCTGCACAAGACGATCGTCTTCGTCACCCATGACTTCGACGAGGCGATCAAGCTGGGCGACCGGATCGCCGTGCTGCGCGAACGCTCGCACATCGCTCAGTTCGACACCCCGGAGGCGATCCTCACCAACCCCGCCGACGACTTCGTCTCGGGGTTCGTCGGCGCCGGGGCGGCACTGAAGCGGCTGAATCTGACCCGGGTACGGGATGTGGAGATCACCGACTATCCGACGGTCACCGTCGACGATCCGCTCCAGGAGATCTTCAACAGGCTCCGGTCCAGCGGCACCAACGAGATCCTCCTGCTCGACAAGCGCCGCCGCCCCTACAAGTGGCTGCGCCGCGGCGATCTGATGCGGGCCAAGGGCTCGCTCGCCCGCGCGGGCACCCTGGTGCACGACACGGTGACCCGGGACGCCACCCTCCGCGACGCCCTGGAGGCGGTCCTCACCGACAACGCGGGCCGGGTCGCGGTCACCGGACGGCGCGGCGAGTACGACGGCGTCGTCGACATGGAGACCCTCATGAACTCCGTGCACGAACTGCTGGAGGCGGACCGCCTGGAGGCGATGGAGCACCAGCACGAGCTGGAGTCGGCGCGTTCCTCCCAGACGCACGCCGAGCAGGAGGGCGACGGAGGGGAGACGAAGGCGTGACCACCTCTCCCGAGCAAGAGCGCCCGGAGGGCGAGCACGAGGTCAAGGGGCTCGCCTTCCGCGACGAGGGCGAGGCCGAGCAGGAGGCGCCGCCGCCACCGGCGGTCACCGCGCGCCGGGTGACCTGGCAGCAGCTGACCGTCCTGCCGGCCCTGCTGGTGGCGCTGCTGCTGGCGACCTGGCTGTGGTTCGCGCAGGCCGACCTGGACCCGATCTCCGAGAACGCGCTCTCCGACGGGCAGGTGTCGAAAGCCCTGTGGCAGCACGTGGAGCTGACGGTGATCTCCACCTTCTTCGTGCTGATCATCGCCATCCCGCTGGGCGTCCTGCTGACCCGCAAGGCCTTCCGCAAGGCGACCCCGGTGGCGATGGCCGTGGCCAACATGGGCCAGGCGACTCCGGCGATCGGCCTGCTCGCCCTGTTGGTGATCTGGCTCGGCACCGGCACGAAGGCGGCCCTGATCGGCATCACCGTCTATGCCGTCCTGCCGGTGCTGGCGAACACGATCGCGGGCCTGAAGGCGAACGATCCGACGTTGCTGGAGGCGGCACGCGGCATCGGCATGTCCCCGCTGGGGGTGCTGTCCCGCGTCGAGATGCCCTTGGCGGTCCCCCTGATCCTGGCCGGCGTCCGCACGGCCCTCGTCCTGAACGTCGGTACGGCGACGCTGGCCACGTTCGGCGGGGGCGGCGGCCTCGGGGTGCTGATCACCACGGGGATCACCACCCAGCGCATGCCGGTCCTGGTGCTCGGCTCGATCCTCACGGTGTCGCTGGCCCTGCTGGTGGACTGGCTGGCCTCGCTCGCCGAACTGCTGCTGCGGCCGCGGGGGTTGGAGGTGGGGACGTGAGACGGGGTGGGTGTCTGCTGCTGACCGGGGCTTTGCTGTCGGGGTGCGGGCTGACGAGCGGTTCGCCGATGGTCGACGACGTCGTCCCCGGTTCGATCGGCAAGGGCGAGCCGCTGAAGGGCGCCGAGCTGACGGTGACCTCGAAGGAGTTCACCGAGCAGCTGATCCTCGGCGCGATCATGGGCATCGCCTGGGAGGCGGCGGGCGCGGAGGTGCTCGACCGGACCGGTATTCAGGGGTCGATCGGGGCGCGGGAGGCGGTCAAGTCGGGGGACGCGGACGGGATGTACGAGTACACGGGCACCGCCTGGATCACGTACCTGGGCAACAGCGAGCCCATCGACAACCCGCACGCGCAGTGGGAGGCGGTGCGGAAGGCCGATCTGAGGAACGGGCTGACCTGGCTGGAGCCGTCCGCCCTGAACAATACGTACGCGCTGGCGATGAACCAGGACAACTTCGAGAAGTACGGCACGAAGACCCTCTCCGACGTGGCGGAGCTGGCCGCGACCGACCCCGGCGCGGTGACGCTGTGCGTGGAGAGCGAATTCGCCAACCGGGCCGACGGCCTGCCTGGCATGGAGAAGGCGTACGGGATGAGCATCCCGGCCGGGAACATCACGCAGATGGACACCGGGATCATCTACACCCAGGCGGCGAAGGGGAGTTGCACCTACGGGGAGGTCTTCACCACGGACGGCCGCATCAAGTCCATGAACCTGGTGGTCATGGAGGACGACCGGAAGTTCTTCCCCAATTACAACGCGGCGCCGGAGATCAACTCCGGGACGCTGAAGGAGTATCCGGCGATCGCAGAGCTACTGGCCCCGGTGACCGCACGCCTGAACAACACGGTGGCGCAGGAGCTGAACGCGAAGGTCGACGTGGACGGCGAGGACCCGCACGAGGTGGCGCTGGACTGGATGAAGGAGGAGGGGTTCGTCAAGGAAGGGTGAGTTACAAAGAAGGCGTTGCAAAGCTCTCTTTGCAACGTTACCTTTGTACGCATGCCCGATCCCGCAGATGAACTGAATCCCCGTGTGCTGGACGCCCGTTCGCTGCGCGGCCTGGCGCACCCCTTGCGCATGGCCCTCCTCAACGCCCTACGACGCGGAGGACCGGCGACCGCCTCCCAACTGGCCGCCGCGCTGGGCGAATCCAGCGGCGCGACCAGCTACCACCTGCGGCAGCTCGCCGAGTACGGCTTCATCGAGGACGCTCCCGAGCACGGCAAGGGGCGGGAGCGCTGGTGGCGGTCGGCGCACGGGAGCGTGCAGTTCGACGACTCCCTGCACCACCACCCCGACCCGGCCGTGCGCGGGGCGGCCGACCTGTTCATCCACGAAGTGGCGAACATCCACACCCAGGAAGTCGCGACCTACCTCGGAACCGCCCACGACTGGCCCGACGCCTGGCACCGCTCCACCGACCTGAGCGACATGACGCTACGACTGACCCCCGAACTCGCTGTCGAGCTGATCAGCAAAATGCACGAACTCGTCGACAGCTACCGCGCCCTGGCCCCGGCCGAGGACGCCCCCGACGCCGAGCAGGTACGCGTCCACACCCACCTTTTCCCTGTCCGTACCGCGTGAGAGGTCACCGCTGATGCATCCCGAGACGCACCTCGCCCTGCACCACGCCCGCGCCGCCGAGCTGCGCGCCCAGGCGGAGGCACATCGACTCGCCGCCGAGGCGCGGCAGCCGTACGACGTCCGTGCCCGGCTCGGCTGGGCCCTCGTAGAAGTGGGCCTGCGTCTGGCGACCCCCAGGCCGGTACTGGCGCACTAGCAGCTCGGGACCTTCCCGTTGCCCTTCTCCAGGGCGATCAGGGAGTCGACGGCGCCCTTGAGGGTGGTGACCGGGATCAGGCGCAGGCCCTCGGGGAGTTCGGCCTTGGCGTCGGAGCACTCCGCCTTGGGGACCAGGAACACCGTCGCGCCGTCGCGGCGGGCGGCCTGGGTCTTCAGGGCGACGCCGCCGACCGCGCCGACCTTGCCGTCGGCGTCGATGGTGCCCGTACCGGCGACGGTGCGGCCGCCGGTGAGATCGCCGCCGGAGCCGTCGCCGTCCAGCTTGTCGACGATGCCGAGGGAGAAGAGCAGACCGGCGCTGGGGCCGCCGACGTCGGCGAGCTCCAGGTCGACCTTGACCTTGGCCGGGTCGAGGTCGAGGTAGTTCAGGGCGGCCTCGGAGGCGGCGTCCTGGGACTCGCGCATCTGCTCGGTGTTGTACTTCTCGATCTCCTTGGTGCTCTTGTCGCTGGGGTAGACCGCGTCCCGGGGCATGACGGCGCGGTCGGTGCGGAACCAGGAGTCGAGCAGGTCGCCGAGCGAGACGCTCGTGTCGGGGCCGGTCGCCTCGATCGTCGTCATCCGCAGCTGCCCGCTGGTGTCCCGGGTCGCCGCCCCGGAGATCGTGATCACCGGCTCGCCCTTGTTCTCCCCCAGCACGTTCGCCGTCATCCCGGGCTGCGTGAGCGCGAACGGCAGCGGCGCGAGCGCGGCCGTGGCGATCAGCGCCACGACCGGCACGGCGCAGACGACGAGGGCCTGGGGACGCGAGAGACGTGAGAGCACGGGGTCAATCTAACGTGACGGTGATCCCGCTCCGCCCCGGGCGGTCAGCGCAGCGCCTCCGCCACTTCCCGCGCCGCGTCCATCACCCGCGGCCCCACCCGTTCCGGTACGGCGTCCGCCAGCATCACCACTCCGACGCTGCCCTCGACCCCGGTCACTCCCAGCAGGGGTGCCGCGGCTCCGCTGGCGCCGGCCTCCAGTTCGCCATGGGTCAGGGTGTAGCCGGGCTCCTCCAGGGGCTGGCGGCGGGCGGCGAGGATGGCCTTGCCCGCGGCGCCGCGCTCCAGCGGGTGCCGGAAACCGGCCCGGTAGGCCACGTGATAGTCCGTCCACGTCGGCTCCACCACCGCCACGGCCAGCGCCTCCGCGCCGTCCACCAGCGTCAGATGTGCCGTCGCCCCGATGTCCTCGGCCAGCGATCGCAGCGCGGGCAGCGCGGCCTCGCGCACCAGCGGATGCACCTGGCGGCCGAGGCGCAGCACTCCGAGCCCGACCCGGGCCCGGCCGCCCAGATCACGCCGTACGAGCGCGTGCTGCTCCAGCGTGGCCAGCAAGCGGTACACCACGGTCCGGTTCACGCCCAGTTTGTTGGAAAGCTCGGTGACGGTCAGCCCGTGGTCCGTGTCGGCCAGCAGCTTGAGGACACGCAGTCCCCGGTCGAGCGTCTGAGAGGTCTCCGCGGTCACGACGCCCACTCCTTAGTGGTGAGGTCGGCAGCCCCCTCGCGACGGTTGCGTCACCGAGTCCCGTCGGCGACGCGCTTCAGAGGCCGCCGATCGGTCGGCGGCCCGGCCTGTCCGGACCGCGTCGCTTCACGGCTGCGCTCCGCGGCGGCGCTGCCACGGGGCGTGTGCGTAGCGGGACATTAGCGAAGCCGGTTCGCTGAGCGGAAGGCTCCGTCCAGAATCCGGTCACCAGCCGGTACGGCACGCCTGTGTTTGTCCGGATACGCACAGCGCACGCGTCAGCGCATGCGCGTGGCCCACTCCTGCACCTTGGCGATGCGCTGGCGGAGTTGACCGGCCGTGGCCTCGGCGCTCGGCGGGCCGCCGCAGACCCGGCGCAGCTCGGTGTGGATCACGCCGTGCGGCTTGCCGCTCTGGTGAACGTACGCGCTGACCATCGTGTTGAGCTGCTTGCGCAGCTCCATCATCTCCTTGTGCGAGACGACCGGCCGCCGCTCGGCGGGCAGCTCCAGCAGGTCGGCCTCGGAGTCCGGCTTCTTCCGGCTGTGCGCGATCTGCCGGGCCTGCCGCTTCTGGAGCAGCAGCTGCACCTGGTCGGGTTCGAGGAGCCCCGGGATGCCGAGGTAGTCCTGCTCCTCCTCACTCCCCGGGTGGGCCTGCATGCCGAACTCGGCGCCGTCGTAGAGGACCCGGTCGAAGACGGCGTCGGACTCCAGCGCCTCGAAGGGCAGCATGTCCTGCTCACCGGTGTCCTCGTCCTGCTCCTTGTTCGCCTCCTCCATCTCCTTCTCGGACTCGGCGTAGGGGTCCTCCTCACTCTCCTTCTTCGGCTTGTCGAGGGCGTGGTCGCGCTCGACCTCCATCTCGTTGGCGAAGGTGAGCAGGTCGGGGATGGTGGGGAGGAAGACGGAGGCGGTCTCGCCACGGCGCCGGGACCGCACGAAACGGCCGACGGCCTGGGCGAAGAAGAGGGGTGTGGAGATGGTGGTGGCGTAGACCCCGACGGCGAGCCGGGGGACGTCGACACCCTCCGACACCATCCGCACGGCGACCATCCACCGGTCGTTGCTCTCGCTGAAGTCGTCGATCCGCTTGGAGGCGCCGGTGTCGTCGGACAGGACGAGCGTCGCCCTGCTGCCGGTGATCTCCCGGATCAGCTTGGCGTAGGCGCGGGCGGAGTCCTGGTCGGAGGCGATGACGAGGGCGCCCGCGTCGGGGATGGCCTTCCTGACCTCGGTCAGCCGCTGGTCGGCGGCGCGCAGCACGCTCGGCATCCACTCGCCGCGCGGATCGAGCGCGGTACGCCAGGCCTGGCTGACCGCGTCCTTGGTCATCGGCTCGCCGAGCCGCGCCGCGATCTCGTCCCCCGCCTTGGTGCGCCAGCGCATGTTGCCGCTGTAGGAGAGGAAGATGACCGGCCGCACGACATGGTCGGCGAGCGCGTTGCCGTAGCCGTAGGTGTAGTCCGCGGCCGACCGTCGGATACCGGCGTTGTCCTCCTCGTACGTGACGAAGGGGATGGGGTTGGTGTCGGACCGGAAGGGCGTACCGGTGAGCGCGAGCCGACGCGTGGCGGGCTCGAAGGCCTCCAGGCAGGCCTCGCCCCAGGACTTGGAGTCACCGGCGTGGTGGATCTCGTCGAGGATGACGAGGGTCTTGCGCTGCTCGACGCGGTTGCGGTGCAGCATGGGCCGTACGCCGACACCCGCGTAGGTGACGGCGACGCCCTGGTAGTCCTTGCCGAGCGGTCCCGCGCTGTACTCCGGGTCCAGCTTGATCCCTATCCGCGCGGCCGCCTCCGCCCACTGCTTCTTCAGGTGCTCGGTGGGCGCGACCACGGTCACCTGCTGGACGACGTGGTGGTGCAGCAGCCAGGAGGCGAGGGTGAGCGCGAAGGTCGTCTTGCCGGCGCCCGGGGTCGCGACCGCGAGGAAGTCACGCGGCTGTTCCTGGATGTACTTCTCCATCGCCCCCTGCTGCCAGGCACGCAGCTTGCTGGCGGTACCCCAGGGGGCACGACCGGGGAAGGCGGGGGAAAGGTGGTGGGAGGTGGAGGCAGACATAGGAGCGGGCCCGGAGGGCCCTCCGTTGAGGGTGGTGGTGGGCGACGGGCGGGCAGTAGTCACGGTCTCCGGTTCTCGACTGCGTATGACGACCGGGTCACCCTACCGGCGGACGCCCCCCGTCAACGCGCGGACAGGCCCGGGTCACCCGCGGGTGGGACCGACGTCACAACTCCCGCAGCCGCCCCGCGATCCGTCCGACGTCCCCCTCGGCACCGGACGCCACATCGATGACCAGGTCGTACGCCGTGTCCTGGTCGCACTCGGCGAGGTCGACCCCGTTGACGCCGAGGAACGTGGCCGCGGCGAGCCAGGCGGTGCGCTTGTTCCCGTCGACCAAGGGGTGGTTGGTGGCGAGGGCGTGCAGCAGGGCGGCGGCCTGCTCGTACAGGTCGGCGTAGGCCTCCGTGCCGAACATGCGGGCGCGTGGCCGTCGTACGGCGGAGGCGAACAGCCCGGCGTCCCGCATCTCCGGGGCGCGCCCGCCGAAGGCGACCCGGGCGATGCGCTCGGCATCGGCGACGGTGAGGTGCCGGGTCACTGGCCCAGCCTCCGCAGCAGGTCGGCATGCGCATCGGCCAGCAGCTCGGCGGTGACGCGGACCGGCGAGGCCTCCTTCTGCACCCGATGCCGTACGGCGTCCAGGGCGATGTCCTCCGGGCGGCGCCCCGTGGCGTCCGCGAGGTCGGCGAGCTCCTGTTGGAGGTCGGGCGGGAGGTGGAGGGTCGGCTCGGTCATGCCGAGGAGGGTAGGGGGTGCGCGGGCGCGCCGACGAGCGGTTTACGGCTCACCGCGTGTGCAGGCGCCTGGTCACCCAGACCCCGGCCAGCGCCACCGCCGCCATCGGCAGGAACACCGCCGCGAAGGCCGCCGGATGGGAGCCGGAGGTCTCCGTGGCGGTGTGGCTGAGGGCGCCGCCGCCGAGGGCCGCGAAGGCGGCGCCGCCCACGGAGAGCAGCACGACATTCGACAGCGCGTCGGAGATCTGGAGGGAGGCGGAGTTGGTGCCGGCCTCCTCCGGGGCGGAGAGCTTCAGCAGGAGGACGCTGGCGGAGGAGATCACCAGGCCCATGCCGAAGCAGCCGAACGACCAGGCCACGGCCAGCGTCCACACCGGCACGGAGTCGATCAGCACGCTGGGCGCCGCCGCGATGGCCGCGGCCACCAGCACCATCCCGAACGTGGTCAGCCGCTCCCGGTACGGCTCAAGGCGCGGCCGGGACTGCACCCACGACCCCGCCGCCCAGGTCACGCCACCGGCCGCGAGGGAGAACCCGGCGAGCGTCGGCGACAGCCCCCGCTGGGTGACCAGCATCAGCGGTACGAACGACTCGGCGGCGATGAAGGAGCCCGAGGCGACTCCGCGCAACAGCACCACGGAGGGCAGTCCGCGGGCGGCTCGGTAGGTGCCGCGCGGGAGGAGGCCGAGGACGGCCGGGACGAGCAGCGCGGCGCCCACCGCACCGGGCAGCACGGAGAGCGGGCGCAGGTCCTGGGCGGCGTACTGGAGGAGGCCCGCGCCCAGGGAGATGCCGAGGGCGAGGCGGATGCGGCGGCGGTCGAAGGACGGGGCCGCCCCGGCCACCGGGCCTGAGGCGCGGCGCTTTATCTGCGGCAGGGCGAGCGCGAGCGGGAGGACGACGAGCACCGGGATGCCGACGAACACCCAGCGCCAGCCGAGGTGTTCGGTGACCGCGCCGGAGGCGAGCGGTCCGACGATCGAGGGGACGACCCAGCTCGCCGCGAACGCGGCCACGATGGCGGGGCGCAGCCGCTCGGGGTAGGCCCGCCCGATCACGACGTACAGCGCGACGATCACCAGCCCGCCGCCGAGGCCCTGCACGGCCCGCCCCAGCACGAACACCCACATCGCGGTGGCCGTCCCCGCCACCAGCAACCCGGCGGCGAAGGCCGCGATGCCGGCGGTCACCGCCCCGACCGGGCCGCGCCGGTCCGCCCACTGTCCGGCGAGCACCATCCCGAACAGGGAGGTGGTGAAGAACCCCGAGAACGCGAACGCGTACAGCGACACCCCGTCCAGTTCCCGCGCCGCGACGGGCATGGCCGTACCGACGGCCGTCGCCTCGAAGGCGATCAGCAGCACGACGGAGACGATCCCGATGCTGAGCGCGCGGTACGACCGGCCCAGCACGGTCTCGGCGGAGGCGTCCTTGTCGGTGGGTTCGGCGTCGTGCGCGACAGCGGTGTCGCGGGGATCGGGGCTGGTCATGCGAGCCAGCGTAAGGTCCGCACCGGCCCACCGCCCCTGTCAGGAGACGGTCTCGGCCTGCGACCTTGGTCGTACGACCGGGGCCCCGCGCCCTGTTTCATGAACGCGGTATGGCAGTCCCGTTGCAGCCCCCGGGATTCCCTTGAGCCCCTCCCCCAGGGCGGCCTAGCTTCTAACCACTGAAGGACATGGCCGTGTGCCCGAGTGGTTCAGGGGCTCGCCTGCAAAGCGAGTTACGTGGGTTCGAATCCCGCCACGGCCTCCAGGTGAGTCAGGTCGGTCGGTTCGGCCGGGCGGATCGTGATGGCTTCTGTCATGCGCACAGGGTGTCCCGGTGCAGCAGCCACAGGGTGAAAGCCAGGGTGGAGACGTCCGCGGGCAGGGGGTGGGGCGTCGGATCCGTGGGCGTCCAGGTCAGCAAAGTGCCCGTTTCGCCGTTCAGGAGGAGGGTGTTGGCGTCCTCCAGGTGGCCGAGGATGATCAGGCGGTCGGCGTCCGGGGGGAGGGCGTAGGACGGCTCTGCGCTGTGGGCCTCGGTCAGGGTCGGGAGGACCTCGTCCATGTGCAGGTGGAACAGGGCGTGTTCCTCCGGCAGGCCCGTCTCGCTCAGGAAGCGGCGGGTCGGGGTGTGGGTGAGGGCCGACGGGAAGTCGACGTCCTCGAACCGCACCACCCTGCCGCGCCCGAACTCCTCGGTGAGCAGTCGGGGCGGGACGGAGACGGCCAGGCCCCCGGCCTCGCGGCGGTCCGGCTCCGGGCCCGCCACCAGCGTGAACGTGCTGATCAGACGGCCGTGTCGGGCCAGCTGTTCCGGTTTGGTGAGCGTCGCGATCATGGTGTCCCCCCGTTCGTGCCCCGACACCTCAGAACACTACGCCGCACCACTGACAACGCCCGCACAGCGGCTCACGTGCCGCTCGTCACCACCGCCGCCTGCGGGCGGATCGGCAACCGGTTCACGGGACGGCCCGTCGCCGCGCGTACGGCCGAGGCGATGGCCGCGGGCGATGCCACCACCGGCACCGCGCTCACCGCCTTCGCACCGAACGGCGCCACCACGTCCCGTTCCTCCACCAGCTTCACGATCTTGATGTCGGGGGCGTCCAGGGCTGTCGGCAGGGCGTACCCGGTCAGGTCGGGGTGCCGGATCGAGCCGCGGGCCGTGCGCAGGTTCTCCGTCAGCGCTATGCCGACGCCCTGCGTGACGCCCGCCTCGATCCGCGCCGCGAGCTGCGCGGGGTTCAGCACCCGGCCCACGTCCTGGGCGAGCGCCAGCTCCACCACCCGGACCGAGCCCAGCTCGATGTCGACGTCCACGACCGCGCGGATCGCGCAGAACGCCAGGCCCACGAAGGCGTCGCCCTGGCCGGCCTCGTCCAGCGGCTCGGTGGGATGCGGGCGGCACTGCGCGGTCGCCCACAGCTCCTTGCCGTCCATCGCCTCGGTGACCGTGGTCGACAGGACGCCGTCGTACGAGGTGATCTTGCCGTCGGTGATCTGGAGGAGTTCGGTGGACATGCCGAACTTGTGCGCCAGGGGCTGGAGCAGCTGCGTACGGACCATCTTCGCCGCGCGCTCCACCGCGCCGCCCGAGACCCAGGTGTGCCGGCCGCGGCAGCCCGGACCCGCCGGGGGCTGGTCGGTGTCGACCGGGGCGACATGGACCTCGTCGATGCCGAGGGTCTCCTGGACGATCTGGCGGGCCAGCGTCGCGAAGCCCTGGCCGGTCTCCACCGCCGCGCACAGGACCGTCGCGATCCCGTCCTGCACCTTGACGGTCGCCGTGGACACCTCGTCGGCGCCCTCCGCGCCCAGCATGTGCACCATGCCGAGCCCGTAGCCCACGCCGCGGCGCACCGCGCCCGGTTCGCCCGCGCCCTCGGGTCCGCCGGGCAGCAGCCACTCGTCCTCGGGGGTGTCCTTGGGCAGCGGCGGCAACGGGAAGTCCCGTACCGCCTGGAGGAGTTCGGCGACCGGCGCCGGGCAGGTGACCGTCTGGCCGGTGGGCAGGACGTCGCCGGTGGCGAGCACATTGCTCAGGCGCAGCTCGGCCGGGTCGACGCCGAGCTTCTTCGCCAGCTTGTCCATCTGCGCCTCGTAGGCGGCGGCGACCTGCATGGCGCCCTCGCCGCGGACATGGCCGGAGGGCGGGTTGTTGGTGCGGACCGCCCAGCCCTCGATGAAGGCGTTCGGTACGACGTAGGGGCCGCAGGCGAAGGACACGGCGGCCGCCAGGGCCTCGGCGGAGGTGTCCGCGTACGCGCCCGCGTCCAGCAGGATCTGCGCCTCGACCTTGACCAGTTTCCCCTCGGCGTCCGCGTGGTGGCGGTAGCGCAGGAGGGTCGGATGCCGGTGGACGTGGCCGAGGAACGACTCCTCGCGGGTGGCCGTCAGCTTCACCGGGCAGCCGGTCTTCAGCGCCAGCAGGCCGAGCGGGAGCTGGAAGCCCTGGTCCTCGCGGTCGGCGGTGGCGCCGGGGACGCCGGTGACGACGATCTTCACGCGGTCGGGAGCGAGGCCGTAGCAGGCGGCGGCGGCGTCGCGGTCGCGGTGCGGGTCGGTGGAGGCGAGGTACAGCTCCACGCCGCCGTCCGGGCGGGGCACGGCGAGTCCGGCCTCGGCGCCGATGGGCGCCGGGTCCTGGCGGCCGATGCGGTACAGGCCCTCGACCACGATCTCGCCGGCCGCGTCCGGGTCGCCGTGGCGCAGCGGGATGTGCCGGATCAGATTGCCGTCGGGGTGCAGCGGCTCGGCCTCGAAGGCCTGCTCGGGGTCGGTGACCGGATCGAGCACCTCGTACTCGACGATGACGGCCGCGGCGGCCATCCGCGCGGTGTCGGGGTGGTCGGCGGCCACGGCCGCGATGGGCTCGCCGTGGTGGCGCACCACCTCGGAGGCGAACACCGGCCGGTCGGCGGTGCCGCGACCGTGCACCGGGGTGCCGGGAACGTCCTCGTGGGTGACGACGGCGCGCACGCCGGGCATGTCCCGCGCGTGGGTGGTGTCGATCGACACGATGCGCGCGTGCGCGTGCGGGGAGCGCAGCACGGCCGCCCACAGCAGGCCCTCGGCCCACAGGTCGGCGGCGTAGGGGAAGGTCCCCTCGGTCTTGGCGCGAGCGTCGGCGGCCGGCAGCGAGACCCCGAGCCCGTGCGGAAGCGGCTCGGGCGCGGGGGCTGCCTCCGCGGCAGCGGGCGCGGTGGCGGCATCGTTGCTCACGCCTGGCCTCCGTCCTGGCCGTACTGCTGGTCATGCGGGGTGGTGGGGTCCAGGGCGGACGGGTGGACGCCGCCTGCTCCGGGGCCCGCCTGGTGCGGGATGCGGGCCTCGTCCGGGTCGGCGTCGGCGGCGCTGTGCGCCTCGCGTTCGGCGACGACCTCCTTGACGGCCTCGACGACACCGCGGTAGCCGGAGCAGCGGCACAGGTTGCCGCAGAGCGCCTGGCGGGTCTCCAGCTCGGTCGGGGCGGGGTTGCCCTCCAGCAGGTCGTGCACGGTCATCGCCATGCCAGGCACGCAGAAGCCGCACTGGACGGCGCCGCACCGGGCGAGCGCGCGCTGCACGTCGGAGGGCTGTCCGTCGGCGGCGAGGCCCTCGACGGTACGGACCTCGGCGCCGGCGGCGGTCACGGCGGGCACCAGGCAGGAGGCGACGAGCCGTCCGTCGACCTGGACGTTGCACGCCCCGCACTCGCCCTGCGAGCAGCCGTCCTTGGCGCCCGCGAGCCCGAGCCGCTCGCGCAGCACGTACAGCAGCGACTCGCCGATCCAGGCGTCGGTGACCGGCCGGTCGACGCCGTTGACGCGCAAGACGTAGGAGGCGAGGGGGTGTTCCTCGCCGATCATCGAGGACGGCTGGGCGGCGTCCTCGTCGGGCCCGGCCACAGCGCCCTCGGCGGCCTCCTCGGCCTCCTGGGCGCCCTCGTCGGCCCCGTCCGCCCCAGGAGCCTCCGGAGCGCCCTGGGAGGCATCTGAGGCGCCTTCAGGGGCTTCTGGAGCCTCAGCCTCGTCCGGTGCCACGACCGGGGCGGCGTCGGCGGGCAGGTGCCCCTGCGGGTCGGCCTGCTGCGTCGGCTCGTCGGCCGGGCGTCCCCACGGCTCGCCGATCGCCTGGATCGACTGGCCCGCCTGGGTCTGCTCGTTCGCCTCCGTCGGCTGGGTCGCCCAGGGGGCGGCCGCGCCGCCGGGCAGGGTGGCGGGCGGGTTGCCGCCCCACTGCTCGACCAGCGACGAGGTGGTGAACTCGCCCGATTCGTCCGGAAGGTCGCCGTCCGCGACGGGGATCGACCACTGGCCCGTGACGTCGTGTCCGGGCGCCGGTCCGTCGGCCTGGGCGTCCTCGAAGTTCCACTGTCCGGTGGCGCCGGGGTTGTACGTGAACCGGTCGTTGCCGGTCTCCTCGGGGCCGGTGCCCGCCTCGGGCCACTGGACGCCGCCCGCGGGGATCGACCAGGTGCCGGTGGCCGCCGGGTCGGTGCCCGCGGTGGTGGCGGGCGTGACCGTTATGGGCGGAGGCACATAGCCGTGGCCGGGCGCGGCCAGCGGGCTGTCGGTGGAGGCCAGCAGGGCGTCGATACCGCCCTCGGGAAGCTTGACGAAGGCGGTGGCGCCGTCGTCGTAGTCGCCCTGGGGCAGCGGGTCCCAGCGGCTCGCGCCCTGCGGGGCGCCCTCTCCTTGCCGGTCGTCGGTCACGACAGCGCCCTCCCCAGTGCTCGTCGGGCCAGCGCGGCGACGGTGCGCCGCAGGTGCAGTACGGCGGGCGGCAGCGGCTCCACGGAGCCGTCCTCGGCCGGCGCGGGGTCGGGGATGCAGGCCGCGGCGACGTACTCGCCGAAGGCGGTCAGCGCCTCCGGGACGATGGCGCGGTCGTTGTCCCAGTCGATCAGTTGCGCGACCCACTGCTCGGCCTCCAGGGGCCTGAGCGGCATCGGCGCTATGGCGCCCACGGCGCACCGCACGCCCCGCCGCGCGGGGTCGAGGACCAGCGCCACGGAGGCCATGGCGCGCCCGGGTCCGGTGCGGCCGGTCGCCTTGAGGAAGACCTGGGGGGCGTGCAGCAGCGGCACGCGCACGTAGCCGATGAGTTCGCCGGGCCGCAGCATCTCCACTCCGGCCAGCAGATGCGACACCGGGATCTCCCCGCGGGCGCCGCCCGGGCCCGCGATGATCAGCGTCGCTTCCAGGGCGGCCAGCACCGGCAGCGCATCGCCGGTGGGGGCGGCGCTGGCGATGTTGCCGCCGAGGGTGCCGGCGTTGCGGATCTGCGGCGGGCCCGCCGCGCGCGCGGACGCGGCGAGCGCCGGGATCAGGGCGGCGAAGTCGGGGCGGCCCATGCGCGCGTGCGTGAGTCCGGCCCCGAGCAGGGCGTGTCCGTCCTGGTACTGCCAGCCGCGGATCTCGCTGATCCGGCCGAGGCCGACCAGCGCGGCGGGCCTGAGCTGCCCGGAGTTGACGGCGGCCATCAGATCGGTGCCGCCGGCCACCGGAACGGCGGCGGGCATGGCGGTGAGCGCCGCCACGGCCTCGTCCAGCGTCGTGGGCAGCGTGACGGCCTGCGCCGCCTGCGGTGCGTGCGTGGTCAAACCGGCTGCCCCTTCCCGCTGCCCCACCTGGTCCCACCTGTTGCTGCCGTACGGTACGTGCTGACAGGGCGGACGTGGCAACTCTGGCACATCTTCGCGGGACCCGAACGCGGGGGTCCGCTAGGAGGCATTCGCCCACTTCACCGGGGAGATGGTCCGTTTTCGTACGGCATCGCCGGTGCGCGCGAATTGCCTCTCTTCGGTGACCCTGCCGGTTTTCTCCACTACCTGTTCGGGGGCGCTCCGTCCAGGGGTCGGCCGAGCACTCCGGGGCGCCGTTGCCAGGGGTGCGGCCCGGCGGGCGGGCGGTAGGAGACACCGAGGGCGTCCAGGCGGGCGTAATGCGCCGTCATCCGCCGCTCGAAGTCGGCGAAGTCCCGCTGGTCCGGGGCGGGCAGACGACTCCAGGCCACCTCGGCGAAGGCCGAAAGACGCGGAAACGCCTGGTAGTCCACCCGCGCGGGGTTCTCCATCACCTCGGTCCACACATTGGCCTGCGTGCCGATGACGTGCGCCGCCTCCTGCGGGGTCAGATCGGCCGGAACGGGCTCGAACCGGTAGACGTCCTCCAGGGTGCGGACGTACCCGATGGGGACCGGCTCCTCCTCTCCCGCGGCCTGGCGGTGGTCCAAGTACACGTACTGTTCGGGGCACATGACGACGTCGTGGCCGGAGCGGGCGGCGGCGATCCCGCCCGCGTATCCGCGCCACGAGGAAACCGCCGCGCCCTTGGCGAGGCCGCCCTCCAGGATCTCGTCCCAGCCGATGAGGCGGCGCCCGCGTTCGGAGAGCCACTCGTCGAAGTGCGCGATGAACCACGCCTGGAGTTCGTCCTCGTCGGCGAGTCCGAGTTCCCGGATGCGCGCCTGTGCCGTCGGTGACTGCCGCCACTGGTCCTTCGGGCATTCGTCGCCGCCGACATGGATGAACTCGGAGGGGAACAGATCGAGGAGTTCCTCGAAGACCCCCTCGTAGAAGCGCAGGGTGTTGTCAGTGGGGGCGAGTACGTTGGCGGAGATTCCCCAGTTGTCCCAGACGGTCAGGGAGGTCGTGTCGATGATGTCGGTGTTGCCGAGTTCCGGGTACGCGGCGATGGCGGCCTGCGAGTGGCCGGGTACGTCGATTTCGGGGACGACGGTGATATGCCGCTCGGCGGCGTAGGCGACGATCTCGCGGATGTCGTCCTGGGTGTAGTGGCCACCGTGCGGCTTCTCCTCCCACAGCTCGGAGGCACGGTGGCCGAATTTCGTGCGTGCCCGCCAGGATCCGGCCTCGGTGAGCCGGGGGTACTTCTTGATCTCCACGCGCCAGCCCTGATCGTCGGTCAAGTGGAAGTGGAGGACGTTGAGTTTGTGCGCGGCCATCAGGTCCAGGTAGCGCAGAACCTGGTCCTTGGGCAGGAAATGCCGGGCGACGTCGAGCATGAGGCCGCGCCAGCGGAAGCGGGGCGCGTCCTGGATCTCGACCTCGGGCAGCTCCCACTCTGTGCGCCCGAGGTGCGCCCGCCGGAAGGCGTCGGGGCCGAGCAGCTGACGCAGCGTCTGCGCGCCGTGGAAGGCACCGGCCTCGTCGCCGCTCTTGATCAGGGCGCGGTGGTCGCGGACGGTGATCCGATACGACCCGGGGGGGAGCGTGTGGTCGTGGCGCAGCTCGATCGAGTTCAGCGCGGCTCGTCCCGGCGGGCCGGGTTCGCCCTGGCGGAGCGGCAGTCCGGTGGCCGCCTGCAAGGTCGTGCGCAGCCAGCGTTCCGCGCTGCCCACACCCGGTCCCGCGGTGAGCGTGGTGTCCTCGTCGAGCACGAAGACCTGCTCGCTGTACGGCTGGACACTCAAGGGTGCCGGAATCAGTTCCGTCAGTGAAGTCACGTCAGTCCTTAACCGCTCCGCCCAGCCCCGAGACCAGGCGTCGCTGCACGAGTACGAAGAACACCAGCACCGGAATCGTCATCACCGTCGACGCGGCCATCACACCGCCCCAGTCCGGCTCGTCCGGCTTGTAGAAGACCAGCAGCGCCATCGGCAGCGTCGACTGCGAAGTGTCGCTGATGATGAACGACTTGGCGAAGAGGAAGTCGTTCCAGGCCGAGATGAAGGAAAAGACGCTCGTGGCGACCAGGCCGGGCAGCACGAGCGGGAAAAGGATCTGCCACAGGAATCGCGCCCGGCTCGCCCCGTCGAGGTACGCGGCCTCCTCCAGGGCCTCCGGAACCGCTTTCACGAAACCGCGCAGCATCCAGATCGCGAACGGCAGCGAGAAGGCGATGTGGGGCAGGATCAGCGAGCCCAGGGTGTTGAGCTGACCGGCGTCCCGCATGAGGAAGAACAAGGGGATCGTGAGGGCTTCCACGGGCACCATCTGGGCCACCAGAAACATGATCAGCAAGGTGGTCCGGAAGCGGAACCGGAATCGGGTCACGGCGGTCGCCGCTAGAAACGCGATGAGTGCCGAGGCGACCACCACCGAGCCCGCGACAACAAGGCTGTTGACGAAATATCGACCGAATTCCTGCTGCTCGAACACGCGCCGAAAGGAGTCCAGCGAGGGCGCCGTCGTCCAGGGCCGCGCCTCGGTCGACTCGATCTCGCCGGCCGGTTTGAAGGCGCTGAGCACCATCCAGTACAGCGGGAAGGCGACGACCGCCGCGATCAGCAGCGCGGTCGCTTCCGCGGCGAACCGCCACGGGCGGGCCACAAGGCCTCGAAGAAGATTCACAGCTCCTCCCCCTGGCGGCGCAGCAGTCGCAGGTACCCGAGCGTCACCGCGAGCAGGATCAGCAGCATCACGATGCCGATCGCCGAGCCGAGGCTGTACTGCGAGGAGGCGAACGCCTTCTGGTAGGCGTACACGTTGAGGACCAGGTTCTGGCCCGCGATGCCGCCGCCGTTGGTCATGACGTAGATCTGGGTGAACACCTTGAAGTCCCAGATGACGGACTGGATGGTGACCACGACCAGGATCGGCCGCAGCATCGGCGCGAGCACCGAGCGCCAGATCCGCCACTGGGAGGCGCCGTCCAGCGCGGCGGCCTCCAGCACCTCGCCGGGCACGGCGCGGATCCCGGCGTAGACGGTGACCATCACGAACGGGAAGGAGCACCACACCACTTCGAGCAGGACGAGAAAGAAGGCGCTGAACCTCCCGTACGTCCAGGAGTGGTCGCCGAGGCCCAGCACCCGGTTCACGGGCCCGAAGTCGGCGTCGAACAGGAACAGCCACACGGTCGACCCGGTGACGGCCGGGGTGGCCCAGGCCCCGAGCGCCGCCAGCATCAGCGCGAGCCGCGGCACGGCCCGCACCCGGGTGAGCAGCACGGCGAGCGCGCACCCGACAGCGAGCGTCGACACCACACAGGCCGCCGCGAACACCACGGTGGCCAGCAGGACTTCCCAGAACTGGGAGTCCCCGAACAGCTCGGCATAGTTCCCGAACCCCTCGAAGGTGCTCGGCTCCCCACCACTGACCTGGGCCTGGGTGTAGTGGAAGAGGGAGATCAGGCCGAGCTGGTAGATGGGGTAGGCGAGGAGGCCGCCGAGGACGACGAGAGCAGGAGCGAGATAGAGCCAGGGAGTCCAGGTCTTGCGGTGGGTCACCGAGGTCACCCGAGGGACCCGAACGCGTCATTCATCTTCGCTGCCGCGTCCTTGGAGGCTGCCGCCACCGTCTTCTTGCCGCTCACGATCTCCTGGAACATCGTCGGCAGCACCAGCGAGGAGTCGATCTGGGCCCACGCGGGAGACGCCGGGACGAACTTCGTGCCCGAACCCAGGGTTTGCACGAACGGCTTCACGAACGGCTCCTTCGCCGCCGCCTGCTGCCGTACGTCGGAGTAGGTCGGCAGGAAGCCCATCGCGTCGAACATCGAGGCCTGCGTCTTCTTGGAGGCGAGCCGCTTCATCAGGTCCACCGCGAGCGTGCGGTGCGTCGTGCTCTTCAGTACGCCGATGTTGTTGCCGCCCGCGAAGGCGGGAGCGATCTCCCCCTCCTTCACCCCGGGCAGCGGGACGACCGCGTACTTGCCCTTGACCTTCCCGGCCTCCACCGCGGCGTGGCTGAAGTCCCCGCCGATCGCCATCCCGGCCTTGCCGGAGGCGAACGCCGTCACGGTGTCGTTGCCGCCCATGCCGGCGCAGGTCGCGGCCGGGCAGTTGTCGTCGCCGAACAACGACGTGTACGCCTTGATGCCCTTCTGCGCGGCGGCGCTGTCGATGGCGGAGGCGTACGAGCCGCCCTTGCCGGTGGCCAGTTCGCCGCCGTTGGACCAGACGAAGGGCATCGCGCCGTAGGTGTAGGCGCCGCCCACGGCGAGGCCGTACAGCTCCGGCTTCTCGGCCCGTATCTCCTTCGCCGTGGAGATCAGCTCGGCCTGGGTCCTCGGGACTTCGAGCCCGAGTTCGTCGAAGACGTCCGTGCGGTAGTACAGCGCGCGGACGCCGACGAAGTAGGGGGCGCCGTAGACCTTGCCGTCCACCGTGACCGACTGCCTGGCGGTGGGGTCGGTGTCCTTGGCCTCGGGCCAGTCGCGGAACTCCTCGGTGACGTCGAGGAGTCCGCCGTCCTTCACGTAGCCGGCGGTGTCGGTGTTGCCGTACTCGATGACGTCGGGCGCGCTCTTGGGGTCGTTGAAGGCGGCCTTGATGCGCTGGGCGCGGGTCTCGACGGGGATGTACTCGACGGTGACCTTCGTGTCCTTGTGCGCCTTCTCGAAGGCCGCGAGGACGGAGTCGACGACCTTCTCCTTGGGCTGGTTGCTGACCTCCTGGAAGAGCCAGACGCGCAGGGTGCCGGTCTGCTCGTCCTTGTCGGACGCGGAGTTGTCGGACGTCTGGGGCGCGCAGGCGGTGGCGGCCATGACGGCGAGGAGCACGGCCAGACGGGCGGGGAGCTTCATGGAGCAATCCTCCGAGCGTTGCAACATATGCAATGACTGTTTTGCTCTGCACAACAACAAACCGGAGGCTAGGGACTACATGAACACGACGACAAGAGGTCTCAACCACTTCGTGACACACGAAGGCCCCCGGATCGCGCCACAAAGCGCGCCCCGGGGGCCTTCGAGAACTTCAGACGAGGAGCAGCGGGACTACTTCTTCTTGTCGCCGCCCTTGCCCTTGTCGTCGCCGCCGGCGCCCATGGACTCGTAGATCTCCTTGCACATGGGACACACCGGGTACTTCTTCGGATCGCGGCCGGGCACCCAGACCTTGCCGCACAGCGCCACGACGGGGGTCCCGTCGAGGGCGCTCGCCATGATCTTGTCCTTCTGGACGTAGTGGGCGAAGCGCTCGTGGTCGCCGTCGCCGTGGGACACCTGCGGCGTCGGCTCTACGAGGGTCCCCGTACCAGTCCCGCGCTCGGGCTCAAGAGTGCTCATAACAACCAAGAGTACTGAAGCTCACATGCGTCAGTTGAGCGAAGGGTCGTCCGGATACGTGGCCACCATCGCGAGTTCGTTGCGCTGGCGGCGCAGCACCTCCCGCCAGAGTCTCTCCGGGGCCGGCGAGGAGACATCGCCCGGCTCCGACTCCACGACGTACCAGGCGCCCTCCACCAGCTCGTCCTCCAGCTGACCGGGCCCCCAGCCGGCGTACCCGGCGAAGATCCGCAGCGAGCCGAGGGCCGAGGCGAGCAGCTCGGGCGGGGTCTCCAGATCGACCAGACCGATCGCGCCGTGCACCCGCCGCCAGCCGAGCGGGGCGCTCTCACCGCTCGCCCCGCCGGGAATGACGGCGACACCGAGGGCGGAGTCGAGAGAGACCGGACCGCCCTGGAAGACGACCCCGGGCTCGCCCGCGAGCTCGCCCCAGCCCTCCAGGATGTCGCCGACGTCCACCGGGGTCGGACGGTTGAGGACGACGCCGAGCGAGCCCTCCTCGTCGTGGTCGAGAAGGAGCACCACCGCGCGGTCGAAGTTCGGGTCCGCCAGGGCGGGCGTTGCCACGAGCAACCGCCCTGTGAGCGAGGACACCTCGGTCATGCCAGACATGATCCCGCATCTTCCCTTCGTGTGGGGAGGCAATCCCGGTAAGGGAGTGAACGCAGCTCAGCGCGGCGTCGGGCGCCCCCGGCGCACACCCGCCCCGGTGACCCCTCGTGCCCGGCGAAGAACCGTTCGTGTTGTGACACAGCTATGACGAAGCTGGGCGGTACTTGGGCTTACTGAAGGGGGGTGGGCGGCGTTTACCCTGTTTCCTCGGCCCCTGCCCATCTCATCGGAACGCGAGATACATGACCGTCAACGGCGCTGATGACGTACTGCTTGTCCACGGCGGAACCCCGCTGGAGGGCGAGATCCGTGTCCGCGGTGCGAAGAACCTCGTACCGAAGGCAATGGTCGCCGCCCTGCTCGGCAGTGAGCCAAGTCGACTGCGCAACGTACCGGACATTCGTGATGTCCGGGTCGTACGCGGACTGCTCCAACTGCACGGTGTGACGGTCCGTCCGGGCGACGAGCCCGGCGAACTGGTCATGGACCCCTCGCACGTGGAGAGCGCGAACGTCGCTGACATCGATGCCCACGCGGGTTCGAGCCGTATCCCGATCCTCCTGTGCGGTCCGCTGCTGCACCGCCTCGGGCACGCCTTCATCCCGGGTCTCGGCGGCTGCGACATCGGCGGCCGGCCCATCGACTTCCACTTCGAGGTGCTGCGGCAGTTCGGCGCGACCATCGAGAAGCGGGCCGACGGTCAGTATCTGGAGGCCCCGCAGCGGCTGCGCGGCACGAAGATCCGGCTGCCGTACCCGTCCGTCGGCGCGACCGAGCAGGTGCTGCTGACGGCGGTCCTCGCGGAGGGTGTCACCGAGCTCTCGAACGCGGCCGTGGAGCCGGAGATCGAGGACCTCATCTGCGTGTTGCAGAAGATGGGCGCCATCATCGGCGTGGACACCGACCGCACGATCCGTATCACCGGTGTGGACAAGCTCGGCGGCTACACCCACCGCGCCCTGCCGGACCGTCTGGAGGCCGCCTCCTGGGCGTCCGCCGCACTGGCGACCGAGGGCAACATCTACGTCCGCGGCGCCCAGCAGCGCTCGATGATGACGTTCCTGAACACCTACCGCAAGGTGGGCGGCGCCTTCGAGATCGACGACGAGGGCATCCGCTTCTGGCACCCCGGCGGCCAGTTGAAGTCCATCGCGCTGGAGACGGACGTGCACCCCGGCTTCCAGACGGACTGGCAGCAGCCGCTGGTGGTGGCCCTCACCCAGGCCACGGGCCTGTCCATCATCCACGAGACGGTCTACGAGTCCCGCCTCGGCTTCACCTCCGCGCTGAACCAGATGGGCGCGCACATCCAGCTCTACCGCGAGTGCCTCGGCGGCTCCGACTGCCGCTTCGGCCAGCGCAACTTCCTGCACTCCGCGGTCGTCTCAGGACCCACGAAACTCCAGGGCGCCGACCTGGTCATCCCCGACCTCCGCGGCGGCTTCTCCTACCTCATCGCGGCCCTGGCGGCCCAGGGCACGTCCCGCGTCCACGGCATCGACCTGATCAACCGCGGCTACGAGAACTTCATGGAGAAGCTCGTGGAACTGGGTGCGAAGGTGGAACTCCCGGGCAAGGCGCTGGGCTGACGCCAGGCTCTCGGCCCCCGCCGACGGCAGCGCCCTCCGGCCGGGGGTCCGGGGGTTGTCCCCCGGGAAAACACAGCATGGAGAAGCTCGTGGAACTGGGCGCGAAGGTGGAACTCCCGGGCAAGGCGCTGGGCTAGTACCCGGCCTTACCCGCCGTACGGACAGCGATGGGGCGGCCACCCGGACTCGGGTGGCCGCCCCATTGGCGTTTCTGAGCCCTGTACGTCGTCCCGGACGTACCGTCAGGCTTACTTGCCCTTGGCGGCTTCCTTGAGCTTGCTGCCCGCCGAAACCTTCACGCTGTAGCCGGCCGGGATCTGGATCGGGTCGCCGGTCTGCGGGTTGCGCGCGGTGCGAGCGGCACGGTGGGTGCGCTCGAAGGTCAGGAAGCCGGGGATGGTGACCTTCTCGTCGCCCTTGGCGACGATCTCGCCGACGGTCTCGGCGAACGCGGCCAGCACGGCGTCGGCGTCCTTGCGGGTCACCTCGGCACGGTCGGCCAGGGCGGCCACCAGCTCACTGCGGTTCATGTTGTTACTCCCGTGTTCTTCTTGCTGTTGAGGCGTGCCACGCGGCGGAGCCGCATAGTGGGCACAGCGAAGCCGATGCTGCCAGGGTCCTATGACAGTCCCCGGACCCGGGTCCGTCGTCAGACCCTCGCGCCCAGAGACGCATCCTGCCCCTACCTGCGGCGGGAAAGCCAATCCGGCACCCGTCCGAGTCGTGAGAACACCCTTGGGAGTCACACGAAAAGAGGGCTGAGCCTGGCCGACACCCTAAACGGCCGAAACAGGCCCTCGGTTCCACGACGCGCCGCTACAAGGGCTTGCCGTGGCGATCGTCACGTCCGCCGGACGCCGTTCCGGCGCCGTTCAGACGCCGGAGTTGTTGCCCGAGCCGACCCCGGCCGCCTTCGCGGCCTCCCGCACCGCACCCGCCACCGCGCCCGCGACCTTGTCGTTGAAAACGCTCGGGATGATGTAGTTGGGGTTCAGCTCGTCCTCGGTCACCACGTCCGCCAGGGCCTTCGCGGCCGCCAGCATCATCTCGGTGTTGACCGTGCGGGACTGCGCGTCCAGCAGACCGCGGAACACACCCGGGAAGACCAGCACGTTGTTGATCTGGTTCGGGAAGTCGGAGCGGCCGGTGGCCACAACAGCCGCCGTCTGACGGGCGATTGCCGGGTCCACCTCGGGGTCCGGGTTCGCGAGCGCGAACACGATCGCGCCCTCCGCCATCGCGGCCACGTCGGTGCCGTCGATGACGTTCGGGGCGGAGACACCGATGAAGACGTCCGCGCCGCGCACGGCCTCCTTCAGGGTGCCGGTCAGGCCCTCGGGGTTGGTGTTGTCGGCGATCCAGCGCAGCGGCGAGTCGGCCGCCGCGTCCACCAGGTCCGCGCGCCCGGCGTGCACCACGCCGTGGATGTCGGCGACGACGGCGTTCTTCACACCCGCCGCGATCAGCAGCTTCAGGATGGCCGTACCGGCCGCGCCGGCGCCGGACATGACGACCCGGATGCCCTCGATCGACTTGCCGGCCACACGCAGCGCGTTGGTCAGGGCCGCGAGGACGACGATGGCCGTGCCGTGCTGGTCGTCGTGGAAGACGGGGATGTCGAGGGCCTCGCGCAGCCGGGCCTCGATCTCGAAGCAGCGGGGGGCGGAGATGTCCTCCAGATTGATGCCCGCGAAGCCCGGGGCGATGGCCTTCACGATCTCGACGATCGCGTCGGTGTCCTGGGTGTCCAGGCAGATCGGCCAGGCGTCGATCCCGGCGAACCGCTTGAACAGGGCCGCCTTGCCCTCCATGACCGGCAGCGCTGCCTTGGGGCCGATGTTGCCGAGGCCGAGGACCGCGGAGCCGTCGGTGACGACCGCGACGGAGTTGCGCTTGATGGTGAGGCGGCGGGCGTCCTCGGGGTTCTCGGCGATGGCCATGCAGACCCGGGCCACACCCGGGGTGTAGATCATGGAGAGGTCGTCACGGTTGCGGATGGGATGCTTCGACGCCATCTCGATCTTGCCGCCGAGGTGCATCAGGAACGTACGGTCGGAGACCTTGCCGAGGGTGACGCCCTCGATGGTCCTGAGCTGCTCCACGATCTCGTCGGCGTGGGCGGTGGACGTCGCCGCGATGGTGACGTCGATACGGAGCTTCTCGTGCCCGGACGCGGTGACGTCGAGGCCGGTGACCGAGCCTCCGTGGGACTCGACGGCCGTGGTGAGCTGGGAAACCGCGGTTCCGCTCGCGGGCACCTCCAGCCGGACCGTCATCGAGTAGGAGACGCTGGGCGCCGTTGCCATGGCCGACTTCCTCTGCTTTCACCGTGTCGCGAAGTTGTGCCGTCCGATCGTCGCACCTACCGCTGAGTACGCGGTAGCCGCCCTGGATTGCGGACTTTTTGTTCACCGGGCGAGGGCACCTGGGTGCCTTCTTCGGAAAACATCTTCCACCATACGAGAATTGAGGTGTCGGTGGAAGCGCAGCAAAGAGGCCCACGTCACAGTCGCGACGTGGGCCTCTCGGAAGCTGAAGTGACACCGACCCGCCATGCTCGCCTCGCGGCAAGTGGTCGCTCGTAGCGACGAAGGTTGGGCCCGGGGGCTTGGATCGGGCCGGTGTCACACCCAGGCTAACAAACCGATCCCGTAAGCCCATTCCCGTCCCGGCAGTCAGTCCCGGAGAAGGTCCGGCACCCCCGTCGCGTCCGGCTCGTCCCGTTCGCCGGAGACCACCGTCAGCTGCTGGGTGGCGCGGGTGAGGGCGACGTAGAGGACGCGCAGGCCGGCCGGGGACTCGTCGGCGATCTCCGCCGGGGAGACGACGACGGTGGCGTCGTACTCCAGGCCCTTGGCCTCCAGGGAGCCGAGGGCCACCACCCGGTCACCGAGTCCGGCGAGCCAGCGGGCCGCCTCCTCGCGGCGCTGCATGGCGACGACCACGCCGACCGTGCCGTCGACCCGCTCCAGCAGCCGCGCGGCCTCCTCGCGAACCGTTTCCGCCAGGGAGTCCCGGACCACGGCGAACCGCGGCCGGACGCCCGTCGAGCGGACCGCGGACGGGGACTCGGAGCCGGGCATGGCCAGCGCCAGCACCTTCGCGGCCAGCTCGGCGATCTCCGCGGGGTTGCGGTAGTTCACGGTGAGCTGGAAGCGGCGGCGCGGGCGGGTGCCGAGCGCCTCGTCGCGGGCCTCGGCGGCCTCGTCGGGGTCGGACCAGGAGGACTGGGCCGGGTCGCCGACGACCGTCCAGGTGGCGTGCCGGCCGCGGCGGCCGACCATGCGCCACTGCATCGGGGTGAGGTCCTGGGCCTCGTCGACGATGACATGGGCGTACTCCACGCGCTCCTGCGCGAGCCGCTCGGCGCGTTCGCGCTGGCTCTCCTCGCGCACCGGCATCAGCTCCTCCAGGCCGGTGAGCTGGTCCAGCGGGTCCAGTTCGCGCTTCTTCCGCGGGCGGGCCGGGACGCCGAGGATCGCCTGGAGCTCGTCGAGCATGGCGATGTCGTGCACCGAGTGCCCGTCGCGGTGCAGCGAGCGGGCGACGCGGCGGACCTCGCCCGGGTTGAGGACGCGCCGGGCCCAGCGGCCGAGGCGCCGCTCGTCGGCCATCTGCGCGAGCACGCCCTTCGGGGTCAGCTCCGG
The DNA here is from genome assembly GCF_000349325.1 of Streptomyces davaonensis JCM 4913. Lineage (GTDB taxonomy): Bacteria > Actinomycetota > Actinomycetes > Streptomycetales > Streptomycetaceae > Streptomyces > Streptomyces davaonensis. Next base: position 5,953,557 of record NC_020504.1, on the reverse strand, counting down.
CCACCAGGCGTCGAGGAACTCGATGAAGGGGTCCTCGCTCGTGACGTCCTCGTCGAAGGAGGAGCGCAGTTCGGCGGCGAGTTCGGGGTCGGAGTGCCGGTTGGCGCCGCCCGACCGGGACCACAGGGCGTCCAGGAGCAGCTTGCGGGCGCGCGGGCGCAGCAGGTTCACCGGGGCGGTGCCGCTGAGGGCGTTGCGGCGGATCGCCTCCAGGTCCTGGGCCTCCAGCTCCAGCCGGCGGCCGAAGGCGACCACCCTCAGCCGGGTCGGAGAATCGTTCAGCTCCAGGGCTCCGCGCGCGGCCTTCCTGAGCACCTTGAGCATGCGGTACGAGCCCTTGGCGCGGGCCGTGGCCGGGGAGTCGTAGAGGCCCGCCTCGGCGCCGTCGACCAGGGAGCCGATCGCGCGGATGGCGACCTGGCCCTCCTCGCCCAGGGACGGCAGGACGCCCTCGGTGTACGCCACCAGCAGCGGGGTCGGGGAGACGATCAGGATGCCGCCCGAGTACCGGCGCCGGTCCTGGTAGAGCAGGTAGGCGGCGCGGTGCAGGGCGACGGCCGTCTTGCCGGTGCCGGGGCCGCCCTCGACGTAGGTCACGGAGGCGGCGGGGGCGCGGATGACCAGGTCCTGTTCGGCCTGGATGGAGGCGACGATGTCCCGCATGGTGTGGGTGCGGGCCTGTCCGAGGGCCGCCATCAGGGCGCCGTCGCCGATCACGGGCAGTTCCTCGCCGCCCAGGAACGCCTTCAGCTCGGGGCGCATCAGGTCGTCCTCGACCCCGAGCACCCGGCGGCCCTTGGAGCGGATGACGCGGCGCCGGACGACCCGGCCGGGGTCGACCGGGGTGGAGCGGTAGAAGGGGGCCGCCGCAGGCGCCCGCCAGTCGATGACCAGCGGGGCGTAGTCGTGATCGAGGACGCCGATCCGCCCGATGTGCAGGGTCTCGGCGATATCGGCGGTCCGGTCGGGGCGCACCGCGCCCTCGGCGGGCTCGACGGCGGTGTAGGCGCCGTCCGGGCCCTTCTTGCCGTCCTTGCCGAGCAGCAGGTCGATCCGGCCGAAGAGGAAGTCCTCGTACTCGTTGTTCAGCCGGTTGAGGTGGACACCCGCCCGGAAGACCTGTGCGTCCCGTTCGGCGAGCGCGCCGGGCGTGCCGACCTGGCCGCGCTTGGCCGCGTCGTGCATGAGGAACTCCGCCTCGTGGATCTTCTCCTCGAGGCGCCGGTACACCCGGTCCAGGTGTTCCTGTTCGACGCTGATCTCACGGTCCCGGACCGAGTCCGGGACCGAGCCGACCGCGGTTTCCTGTTGAGCCTGTGCGGCCACCGGGCCCCCTTCTGACGTGCTGGGCAGCCGTCAACCGTACGCGAAAGGGGGCCCTGGAAGCTATGCGTCCGCAGTGCGTGGCTTCACACGGCCACCTCGACCAGACGCTTGCCCTCGAAGGTCATGACCTCGAAGCGCTCGATCTCCTCGGGCGTGAAGGCCGCTCCGCCGTGTACGTACAGCGGCTGCTTGGCCTGTTCGGTCTTGGCGTTCGGGATGCCGTAGCCCCACTTCGGGACGGACCACGAGGTGATCGTCTCGCGCTCGCCGTTCTTGCCCACGGCGATCAGGGAGCACTTCTCCGGGCCGGTGACGTTCTTGAGCTCCAGCACGGCGTGCGTGCCCCAGGCCTTGGGCTCCATGGCGACCGTCGCGGTGACCTTGGTGGAGGCGTCCCGGCCGGAGACCCGGTCGGACATGACGTCGAAGGCTTCCTTGGCGGGGCTGGTGCCGTGCGCCTCGGTCGAGGTGCCGCCGTCGTCGCCGGTGGTGGCGATGGCCACGACCGGGCCACCGATGATCAGCGCGGCAGCGGCGGCGACCATGTAGAAGCTGCGGCGACGGGTCATCGCGCGGCGCTCGGCGACCTCGTCGACGAGGTTGTTCACCAGCCTCGGGCTCGGCTTCGCCGAGAGCGACTCCCCGATGGCGGGTGTGCCCGAGCCCGGCAGGTCCGCCAGCGCGGCCAGCATCGGCTCCATCCCGGCCAGCTCGTCGAGCTGCTGGGCGCACCATTCGCAGGTCGCCAGATGCATTTCGAAAGCGGTTGCTTCGGCGTCGTCGAGAATCCCGAGGGCGTAGGCGCCTACGGTCTCGTGCTCGTTCGTGCCCGAAGAGCCCTGCGTTCCCATGGGGCCAGACATACCCGGACCCCCTGCTCCGTATCCCCCGTATGTGTTCATCACGCCGTCACCCCCCGCTCCTCCAGAGCCAGCTTCATCGACCGCAGGGCGTAGAACACCCGGGAACGGACGGTGCCGCTGGGTATCCCCAGGGTCTCCGCCGCCTCATTGACCGTACGCCCCTTGAAGTACGTCTCGACGAGCACCTCCCGGTGGGCGGGGGTCAGGTCGTCGAGCGCGTCCGACAGCGTCATCAACCACAGCGCCTTGTCGATCTCGTCCTCCGCGGGGATGACCTCCAGCGGCGACGGATCGACCTCCTGCGGCCGGGCCTGCCGGCTGCGGTGGCCGTCGATGACGATGCGGCGCGCGACCGTCACCAGCCAGGGGCGTACCGATCCGGTCGCTCGATTGAGCTGACCGGCGTTCTTCCAGGCACGGATGAGCGTCTCCTGCACGACGTCCTCGGCGCGCTGCCGGTCACCGGCGACCAGCCGCAGGACATACGCGAGCAGGGGTCCGGCGTGCTCCCTGTACAGAGCACGCATCAGCTCCTCGTCAGGTTCCACCGAGGGCTGGGACATGCGATGTCGGGCCCTCGATCCACGTTCATTGGCCACGGCCGCATCCTTGCGCACGCCCACCTCCGGTGTCCGGGGGTTCCCCCAGTCGGTCGCTCCACCACCCGTACGGACCGGGGCCGTTGTGTGTTCAAACCTGGCTGACAGTTTTCTCGGTGGTGACATGACGGACGGGACACGGAGGCACATTCCCCCCTCAATGTCTTTACATTTTCGCCATGAACAAAGTGCTGAGTTCGTTGGTCCGGACCAGGCGAAGGTAAACGGTATGTAATCGAAATCACTTCGATTTCTCTTCGACTGCCCCGTCACGGAAGGGACATAAGGGATCGTCAGGCCTGGGCGAGCGCGGCCCTGCGGCGATGGCGGGCGACCCGCTCCCGGTTTCCGCACACCTCACTGCTGCACCAGCGGCGCCGTCGCCCACGGCTCGTGTCGAGGTAGACGATCGGGCAGTTGTCGCCCTCGCACTGGCGCAGTCCGGCCCGGGCGAGCGGATCGGTCAACAGCTCCACGGCGTCCCGGGCCACGGCGGCCAGCAGCGCGGCCCGCTCCGGCGGCCCCTCCAACTCCCGTACGAGGCTGCCGTCCTGGGCGCGGACCGCGCGCGGGGCGGGCGGCGCGGTTCGGGCGACGTCGTTCACCCGGGCGAGCGCGGGGCCGTACGACGACCAGGTCCTGACCTCGGCGGAGAGCGCGCCGCGCACCAACAGGTCGATACGGCCGCGCAGTTCGCGGAAGTCGACCAGCCAGGAGGCGTCGGCGTGGGTGAGCGGGGTCCCCGGTGGGACGAGCCCCGAGCCCGTGATCCACGCGCACAACACCTCTACGGAGTCGAGCCGTTCCACGGGGTGGGACGTCGCCGGCAGATCGAGACAGATCCGTCCGGCGCCGAAGCGCAGCTCGTACGAGACCGTGGCCGTACCCAGTGCCATGTGCCTGTCACCGCCTAGGGGTCACCCCGGGTCCGGCCCGGACGAACCGTTCCCTCTAACAGTGCCTGCCCGCTCGCGCGCCCGGAACCCCTCGTTGGACGCACGCGTATGCGGTCGCGCGTCAGGGCCATGTTTCCGGGGGCGGGCGGTCGATTGACTGATGCACATGACGACAACAGGGTTTCGCACAGCTGCCTCGACCGCCGCCACGATCGCCACCGGTCTGCTCGCCGGTTCCTTCTACGTCTTCGCGTGCGGGGTGATGCCGGGACTGGCGAGGAGTTCGGACACGGTGTTCGTCGAGGTGATGAGCGACATCAACGAGGCGATCCAGAACCCGGTGTTCATGCTGAGCTTCCTCGGCGCGCCGGTACTGACGGCGATCGCGGCCTGGCAACTCCGGTCCGCCCCGGGGCGTAGGTGGATGTGGGCGGCGCTGGTGGCGAACGTGCTTGCGCTCTTGGTGACGGCGACGCTGAACATTCCGCTCAACGAGACCTTGGGGGACGCGCGGCCTCCGTCGGAGATACGGGAGGAGTTCGAGGACCCGTGGGTGGCGTGGAACGTGGTGCGGACGGTGCTGTCGACGGTGGCGCTGGGGTGCTTGGCGTGGGCGGCGACGGCACGTCGGCGGGGGTGAGCGGCTCTCGCCCCCGCCCCCGGCTACCCGTCCGCGTACTTCGCATCCGCCGCCGGATCCAGCGCCAGCCGATACCCCCGCTTCACCACCGTCTGGATCAGCTTGGGGGTGCCAAGGGCCGAGCGCAGACGGGCCATGGCCGTCTCCACCGCGTGCTCGTCACGGCCCGCACCCGGCAGCGCCCGCAGCAGATCGGCCCGCGCCACCACCCACCCCGGACGCCGGGACAGCGCCCGCAGCAGGGACATCCCGGCCGGTGGCACCGGGCGCAACTCCCCGTCCACCAGCACCGCATGCCCCCGGATCTCCACCCGATGCCCCGCCACCGGCAACGACCGGGCGCGCCCGGGCAGTTCCTGGCACAGGAGCTGGACCAGGGGGCCGAGCCGGAAGCGGTCGGGCTGGACCGTGTCGATGCCCCGGGACTGCAAGGGCAGCGCGGTGACCGGACCGACGCAGGCCGGGACGACGTCGTGGTTCAGAGCCTCCAGGAGTTCCGGCAGCAGCCCCCGCTGCTCCGCCCGCGACAGCAGCGACGCCGCCGCCGGTGCGCTGGTGAAGGTCAGCGCGTCGAGGCCGCGGGAGACCGTCGCGTCCAGCAACCGGTCCACCGGACTGAGGTCCTCCGGCGGCATCCACCGGTACACCGGCACCCCCACCACCTCCGCTCCCCCGGCCCGCAGCGCCTCCACGAACCCGGGCAGCGGCTCACCGTGCAGCTGGACGACGACCCGGCGGCCCTCGACGCCCTCCTCCAGCAGCCGGTCCAGCACCTCCGCCATCGACTCGGACGACGGCGACCATTCCTCGGTCAGCCCGGCGGCCCGGATCGCCCCCTTCACCTTCGGCCCGCGGGCGAGCAACTCCACCCCGCGCAACCGGTCCAGCAGGTCCTCCCCGAAGCCCCATCCGTCGGCGGCCTCGATCCAGCCCCGGAAGCCGATCGCGGTCGTCGCGACCACCACGTCCGGCACCTGGTCCACGATCTCCTTGGTGGCCGCGAGCAGTTCACCGTCATCGGCCAGCGGCACGATGCGCAGGGCAGGTGCGTGCAGGACGGCGGCGCCGCGCCGCTGAAGCAGCGCCCCCAGTTCGTCGGCGCGGCGCGCGGCGGTCACCCCTACGGTGAACCCCGCGAGAGGGCCGTGTTGCCCTTGGTCGGGCTTGTGCTGTTCGTACATAACTCTCGTCCCGCACTCGAGTCGTCACATGTCGGGTCGGGCCCGCATGCTCGGGGTTCCACCCGCATGCCGATCGAGCCTGTCAACGGTGCGTGACAGGCTCGGATCGGCATGATGTCGGCGGTGTTACGTCACACCGCCTTACACCTCGGCATAGCTGAGCTGCGGCTTCGCCTCCGAAGCGGTCGCCTCGGCGGTGGGCTGGGCAGCCGGGCGGCGAAGGTATACGGCCCAGGTGACCACGAAGCACACACCGTAGAAGGCGAGGAAGGCGACGAAGGCGCCGGTGCCGGAGCCCACCGTGAGGAAGGACTGGCGGAAGGCGAGGTTGATGCCGAGTCCGCCGAGCGCACCCACCGCTCCGATGATGCCCATCGAGGCGCCGGAGAGCCGGCGGCCGTAGGCGGCGGCCTCCTCACCGGTGAGCCCCTTGGCGAGGGCCTTGGTGTGGAAGATGCCCGGGATCATCTTGTACGTGGAGCCGTTGCCCAGGCCGGTCAGGACGAACAGGGCGATGAAGGCCGTGGTGAACAGCGGCAGGGACTCCTGCATCGAGGCCACGATGATCACCGCGGTGGCGACGGACATCCCGACGAAGTTCCACAGCGTGATCTTCGCGCCGCCGAAGCGGTCGGCCAGCGCACCACCGACGGGGCGGATCAGCGAGCCGAGCAGCGGGCCGATGAAGGTGACGTAGGCGGCCTGGAGCGGCGTACGGCCGAACTGGGTCTGGAGGACCAGGCCGAAGGCGAAGCTGTAGCCGATGAACGAGCCGAACGTCCCGATGTAGAGGAAGGACATGATCCAGGTGTGTCCCTCCTTCACCGCGTCCTTGGCGGCGCCGGTGTCGTTCTTCACGGACGAGATGTTGTCCATGTACAGCGCGGCGAGGGTGGCTGCGATCACGATCAGCGGGATGTAGATCCCGAGCAGCACCCGCGGACCGGCGCTGGCGCCGATCACGGCCAGACCGACGAGCTGCACGACCGGCACACCGATGTTGCCGCCGCCCGCGTTGAGTCCGAGGGCCCACCCCTTCTTCCGCATCGGGAAGAAGGCGTTGATGTTGGTCATGCTGGAGGCGAAGTTGCCGCCGCCGACGCCCGCGAGCATCGCGCACAGCAGGAAGGTGGTGAAGGACGTTCCCGGCTCCATCACCACGAACGCGGCGATCGTCGGTGCCAACAGCAGGGCCGCCGAGACGATCGTCCAGTTCCGGCCGCCGAAGATCGCTACGGCGAAGGTGTAGGGGATCCGGACGACCGCGCCGACCAGGGTCGCCATCGAGACGATGGTGAACTTGTCCGCCGGGGTGAGGCCGTACTCCGGTCCCATGAAGAGCACCATCACGGACCACAGGGTCCAGATGGAGAAGCCGATGTGCTCGGACAGGACGGAGAAGAGGAGATTACGGCGGGCGATCTTCTCGCCCTTCTCGTTCCAGAAGGTCTCGTCCTCCGGATCCCAGTGATCGATCCAGCGGCCTCCCCTGCTCGCGGCGGGGGCAGTGCTCTGGGCTGTCATGACGCCTCCACGGGGCTCCGGGCTCAGTTCGTACTCCAGGGGGAGTGGCTGATCCCGAAGGTAGGGAGGGCGCGTTTCCTGCCTGTGGCACCCGGTGACCGCGAAGGAACTTTGCTCTCACCTCAGGAGGAGCTGGGATGAGAGGTTTCCGGTGACGCGGGCGCGCCGGTCAGTGGCTGGGGGGCTGCCAGTGGGGGTTCTGCTGGGGCGGGTACGGGTGGGGCTGGGGCTGGGGGTAGGGCTGCTGCGGCGGGTACTGCTGCTGCGGCGGCTGCTGGGGATACGGCTGCGGCTGCGGCTGGGGATACGGCTGTCCGTACGGAGCGGGGCCGCCGCCGTGGGGAGTCGCGCCGTACGGGCTGTTCGCGAACGGGTTGGCCTGGCCCGGGACCTGGACGCCCGGCGGGAGGTACCGCAGTCGTCCCGTCGCGTCGTTGACGGGCTGGAAGCCGGCGGCCTGGAGGCGGGCGGCGAACTTGGCGTTGCGCTTGCGGTTGACGGCGAAGCCGATGCCGAGACATGCGAGGAGCACCACCAGCAGCACGCCCGCGATGATCCACGCGATCCCGCCCTGCGGGGACTGCATGGCGACGGCTATACAGCCGACGCTGCCGCCCAGCGCGCCGAGCAGCATCCGCTTCTCGGCGCTCTTGCCGGTGAGGTCGAAGTTGATCCGCGCCTTGAGCAGCTCGAAGGCGTCCGGGATCAGGGGCGGTACGGAGACGCCGTCCCCGGCGTTCGGGTACTGCGCCCAGTTCTGCGCGGCGCGGGCCCGGGCCTGGGGGCTGTGGTCGGGCACGATCAGCATCACCAGCGAGCTGTTGCGGCTGCCGCCCTGCTTGACGTCGGCGTACTCGTACCCGAACTGCTGGGCGATGAAGGCGAGCCGGGCGAGCTTCTTCACGGAGGCCATGGCACTGGTGAGCTCCACGGGCTCGCCGCTCGCCATCAGCCCCAGCATCTTCCGCACCTGCCGCTTGCTCATCGCCACCCTCTCCCCACGGGCCCACCCCGTTCACTCACGCAACGCGGCCAGTGTTCCATGGGGGTCCGGCAGCGGGAACCTCGATGGGCGGGGTTCACAGGATCTTGGTGTGGGGGACTCGTGGAGGATCACGTGACGGCCCGCTCGGTCATTGCGCCGCTCGGCGGTCTGCTGGAGATCGGGGCGGTGACGGCGACCGGCACCTGGACCCTCTCTGAGGTGTCGCTCGGTGCCTTCCTGGACGACCGGAGGGACGAGGTCGATCAGGTCCTGGCGGACATCCACAGCCTGTGCGCCTTCGGCCCGGTGTTCCTGGCGGTCGCGGACGAACTGGGCTACCTCCGCGACCACGAGGTGACGTCGGCCTTCCTCCTGCTGTGGTCCGGCGGTGTGGAGGGCGTACCGCCCGACTTGAGCGAGCTGGAGAGCCCGATGGCCGTACGGCGCATGTGCCGGGCGGGCGCGGATCTTCAACTGACGGAACTCCTGGACGCGTTGGTGACGGCGGCGCTGCCGGCGCAGACGGACGCGAAGACCGGAGCCCGGCTGCTCACCGGGATCCTCTCCGGCGTGACGGCCCTGGCGGACGGCACGGGCCGCTGCACCCCGGCCACCGCCTTCCGCACCTGGCGCACCCGCTGCCTGCCCCGTACCCTCCACCCGCACTCGGGCACCCCCGAGAGCCGACGGGCCGGGCTCCGGGCGTACGAGCGAGCACTGGACGCGCTGCTGGATCCGTGACGGGGGCCCTTCCGCTCCCAAGGGGCACCGTTATCCTCTAGCCGACCCCACAGGAACGGGAGACTCCATGTCCGCCGAGTCGAGGGCCGAGCGGCCGAAGGCGCGGCGGTCCGCCGCCGGGAACGTCCTGTTCGCGCTGGCGGCGATCGTAGTCCTGGCCACGACGCTCCTCGGCGCGTTCGCGGCCGTGGCGCTGCTGCTGTCGCCGCTGTCGGCGCTCGCGCCCGACGACGGCGAGACCGCCGTGGTGGTCGGCTGCATCGGGCTCGGCGCCATCGTCGGGCTCATGGTGCCGGTCGTGCTCTTCGGCATGGTGAAGGGCGACGCGGACAGCCCGCGCCTGGGACCGGGCGAGGCCCTGCGCAAGCTCCTCGCCGTGCTCGTCTTCGCGGTCTTCCTGGCCGTGGTCGGAGTGGTCGCCGCCCAGGTCGGCTGGATCCTCCCCAAGGACATCACCGCCGTCGTCGCCGTGTTCGCGGTCGGCTTCAGCTGGGTTCCGGCGGCGCTGATGCCATGGGAGAAGCTGGGCCTGGCCGGCGTGTTCCCGAGGTCACGCAAGGCGAAGTGAGCCCGCCAGTTCGTCGGCCGCCACACACCTCGCCGCACCCCTCCCACCCGATGTGTCACGCCCGGTGCTTTTTCCTGGGTTTGGTGCCGTTCGGCCACAGTCGGGGGCTGCGTTTGGCTGCCAGGTCCTCGATCCAGCCGACCGTGGCGATGGTCAGACCGATCAGGGGCCAGACGAGGAAGAACATCCACAGGAGATAGGTGGAGTCCAGGGCCGCCACCGCTCGTTCGCTCTCCATGAAGGGGAGTTCGTAGAGGCGGTCCAGGATCGGGACCGTGGCCATGATCAGCATGTTGTGCCAGAGGTAGATCGTGACCGCTCGGTTGTTGGAGAGGGTGATGAGGCTGTCCCACTTCGCCAGGCGGCCGGGGAGTTCCTGCCAGGAGGGAGAGTAGATCAACAGGATCACCACGAAACCGAAGGACCAGGTCGCCTGCGCCAGCGGGATGTCGTTCAGGTCCCAGCCGTCCGCGCCCAGATGCCCCGACGCCCACCACAGGCCGAACGCCATCAGCAGCGACGAGACGGACACCGCCACATAGCGCGGAATCTTCGCCAGCAGGCCCTCGTGGTGGGCGAAGCCCAGGACCCAGCAGCCGCCGTAGACCGCGAAGTCCGTGACCGCGTTGCCGGTCTCGCCGGGGATGGTCACCACGCCCGTGCCGACGATCGCCGTCAGCGCCAGCGGCGCCAGCAGGGTCGGCCACGGTGCCCGGCGGAACGCCCACAGCAGCAGCGGCGAGGCCACCACGAACCACAGGTAGGCGCGCAGGTACCAGAGCGGACCCGCCGCCTGCACCGCCCAGGTGTCCTCCAGCAGGCCCGACTTGGAGCCGATCTGCCAGGGGAACGGCGGGGCGCCGATCGGGATGATGTAGTTGACCAGTTCGAGGAGAGCCCAGGTGGGGCTGTCCTCGGTGTTCTTCGTCGGGTTCCAGCCGCCCGCGAACATCAGCGTCAGCGCCACCGCGCTGAACGCCCACAGCGGCGGCAGCAGTCGGCGGACCCGGCCCCTGATCACACCCCAGGCCGGACGGTTCAGCGAGCGGGCCATCAGCGAGCCCGCCAGCGCGAACATCACGCCCATGGACGGGAACAGCACGGTCAGCCAGGCCCAGCCGAAGAGGTGGTAGACCACGACGCGGACCAGCGCGATGGAGCGCAGCAGGTCCAGGTAGCGGTCCCGGCCCGGCTTCCTGGGCGCGGGGGCCGTCTCGGGTGCGGGCGCGACCGGCGCCTGCTGCGGAATGCCGTACGACTGCTGCGGTATCCCCTGCGTCATCCCACCGGCCTCCGTTCGCGCGGGGCCGGGCCGCCGGGTGCCTCGACGACGCCCGTGCGGCGCAGCTTCTGCCAGCGCAGGCGGCCGCCGGTGAGGGCGGTGATCCAGGACTGGAGGAGCACGACGTACATGAGCTGGCGGTAGAGGATCTGCTGGAGCGGAAGTGAGATCAGGTGGGTCATGCGTTCCCGGTCGAGACGGAAGGCGTACGCGGCACAGACGGCCTGGATGGCGAGGACGCCCAGCCAGGCCACGATCGTCTTCTGGGTGGGGCCGAAGATCAGGCCGTAGAGGAGGAAGACGTCGATCAAAGGGGCCAGGAGCGGGGCTACCACCATGAAGAGCGACACCAGCGGTAGGCCCACTCTGCCGAAGCGGCCCGACGGGCCGCTTTCCACGAGCGCCTTGCGGTGCTTCCAGATCGCCTGCATGGTGCCGTAGGACCAGCGGTAGCGCTGGGACCACAGTTGCTGGACCGTCTCCGGGGCCTCGGTCCAGGCGCGGGCCTTCTCGGCGTAGACGACGCGCCAGCCGTCGCGGTGCATCGCCATGGTGATGTCGGTGTCCTCGGCGAGGGTGTCCTCGCTCATGCCGCCGACGCGTTCGAGGGCCGTGCGGCGGAAGGCTCCCACCGCGCCCGGGATGGTCGGCATGCAGCGCAGCATGTCGTACATCCGGCGGTCCAGGTTGAAGCCCATCACGTACTCGATGTGCTGCCAGGCGCCGATGAGGGAGTCCCGGTTGCCGACCTTGGCGTTGCCCGCCACGGCGCCGACGCGCGGGTCGCCGAAGGGCTGGACGAGTTCACGGACGGTGGCCGACTCGAAGACGGTGTCGCCGTCCATCATCACGATGATGTCGTAGCGGGCGTTGGCCAGACCCCGGTTGAGGGCGGCGGGCTTGCCCGCGTTGAGCTGGCGGATCACCCGCACGTTCGGCAGGCCCATCGCCTCCACGATGCGCGCGGTGCCGTCGGTGGAGCCGTCGTCGATGACGAGGATCTCGATGGGATGCTCGCTCGCCATCAGGGAACGGACGGTGTTCTCGATGCACTTGGCCTCGTTGTACGCGGGCACCAGCACCGACACCGGTTCGGTGACCGGCGGTCCCCAGCTGAAGCCCCGTCTGCGCACCCGGCGGGCGTGCGCGCCGGACAGGACGAGCATCAGCACGAACCGGCTGATGACCAGGAAGCCGATGATCGCGAGCCCGACCACCAGGACGGCGGTGATGTTGTCGGAGGCCTGGACCAGGAAGACCCAGGCCTTGCCCTTCCACAGGTCGACGCCGGTGACCTGGCTGTGCGCGCTGGGCGCGCCGAGGGCCTCGGTGAGGTTGTCGAACTCGTAGCCCCGCTCCTGCATCTGCGGCAGGAAGCGGTCCAGTGCCTCGACGGTCTGGTGGCGGTCGCCGCCGGAGTCGTGCATCAGCACGATCGCGCCGTGACCGCCCTTGGGCGTGGCCCGCCGGATGATCTCGTCGACGCCGGGCTTGCGCCAGTCCTCGCTGTCGGTGTTGTTGACGACCGTGATGTAGCCGCGCGAGCCGATGTACTCGGTCACCGGCCAGGACTTGTTGTCCATGGCGTCGGCGAAGGAGGAGTACGGCGGCCGGAAGAGAGAGGTCCGGATGCCCGCCGCGCCGCTGATCGCCAGCTGGTTCTGCGACAGCTCCCAGTCGATGCGCTTCTTCGACTGGTACGACAGGTCCGGGTGGTTGAAGGTGTGCAGGCCGACCTCGTGGCCCTCGTCGACCATGCGGCGGACCAGGTCCGGGTGGCGCGAGGCCATGGTGCCGGTGACGAAGAAGACCCCGTGCGCGTCGTGCTTCTTCAGCACGTCGAGGACCTTGGGCGTCCACTCGGGGTCGGGGCCGTCGTCGAAGGTGAGGACGAGCCGGTGGTCCGGTACGTCCAGGGTCTCGGTACGGCCGCTGCGGGCGTCGATGACCGGGCCGCCCTTGAGGATCTGCTCCGGGACCCGGTCGGAGGAGGCGGCGGGGCGGACGCGGTGGTCGGCCAGGATCTCGCTGTGCGTGTACCCCCGCAGCATCAGCATCGCCATCAGCGCGGCGAGGACCAGCAGGGGCAGCAGCAGGCGCATGGGCAGGCGGCGGCGCCGGATGCCGTCGGGGGGCTGGGGCGTGCGGCCCCGACGGTTGGTGCGGGAGGCCATCAGAGGGTGTGCTCCGGGGACGGGTCGTACGGGCTGGCGGGGCTGTTCGGGAGCGGTCCGGCGGCGACCGTGTCGGTGCCGGTGCCGGCGGTGTCGCCGCCGCCGTCGGTCGCGGTCGGGTCCGGCGTGGGCTCGCCGGTGTCCGTCGCGGTGGGCTCGGGGTCGGGCGTGGTCGGCGGGTCCGTGGGGTCCGGGTCCGTCGTCGGGTCGGTGCCCGGCTTCGACGTCGGCTTCTTCGTCGCCGTCGGCTCGGGGTCGGCGGTGGTGCCCGGCTCCTCCGCGGTGGTGGAGGCGTCGGGGGCGGTGGCGCTGGAGCCTGGCGAAGGTGTGGCCCCGTCGGAGACGGAGGGGCTGGCTCCGGGGGTGACACCGTCGGCGCCGGCGGACGGGGCCGATTCCGCGGGGAGCGGCGGGGTGTCCACCTTGCCCGCCGGGTTCTCCTGCGCGGGGTCCTGGACCGGCAGCCAGGGCGCGTTGGAGTTGCCGGACAGGAGGGTGGCGACGATGACGACGGCGTAGACCGCGCAGGCGATGCCCACGACGATGCCGAGCCGCCGGAACCTGCGGCTGCGGCGGCCGGACTCGTCGACGAACACCGGCCCGTCGGAGCCGTCCGCCCCACCGCCGCCCGGAGCGCTCTTGGCCGCCCGCAACGAACCGTCGAGCTGAAGCCCGACGCCGTCCAGCTGGATGGTGACCTCATGGGGGTCGTGCGTCAGACTCCCGTCCCCGGCCGCCGATTCGTCCCACGGGTCACGGGGAACGGCGGGGGTCACCCGGGTACTGCCGCCTACGGGCGGGAAGGGGTCGCGCGCGGGAGCGGAGGCGGAGGCGACGCGAGTGCCGTCGCCGACCGGCGGAAAGGGGTCGCGCCCAGGCTGCGGCGTCCCGCCCTCCGCTCGCGGGGACCGCTCGCGCGGGGTGAACGCCTCGCCCCCGACCCGCGGCTTCCGCGCCGACGGCGCCTTGCGCTCGCCGTCCGTCGACAGCGCGTCGGTCCGCTCGAAGCGGTCGAACGCCGAGAGCAGCTCGGTCAGGTCGGGTCTGTCCTGGTCGGTGGAGCCGTCCGTCGGGGTGAGCTTCGGCAGTACGGCCGTGGCGTCGGCGTCCGTCGGCACCGCGTTCGCGGCGGTCGCCGGAAACGCCTGGGTGCCGCCTTGGCCGGTGTTGCCGGTCGGAGTCACCTGGGTACCGGATGCCGCCTCCGGCCATTCCGGTTGGGCGTCTTCCCGCCAGTTCTTCACGCGCACATCCCCCCATGGGACGGTTCCGGGTGCGCGCACGACACTGAGCACCCGTCGATCGAAACCGGGCCCCCACCCGGTCCGAGCGCCCCCTTTATCACACTGTGCTCAGGCCAAGAATGTAGCGCACGAGTGAGTTCCGTGTTTGCCGCGTGTCACTTGTGGAGCCGCATCGTGACTTTGTCACTGGCCGGAATCCATCCCCCCGCGGGCGGCTGAAGCCAGCCCTCCGCCGCCGCGATCTCGGCCGCGGCCCGCCGCAGGGCGTCGATGCCGGGGTGCACCAACCCCCTTCGCCACACCAGTGACACCGGCGACAGGGGCACCGGGTCGATCAAGGGCCGCAGCACCGAGGCGGGCATGGCCGGAAAGTCCACCACGGCGAGGACCGGCGTCCGGGTCTTCGCCATGATCCGCCGGAACTCCTCATGGCCGACGGCGAGCGGTGCGGGCGCCGCGACCTCGATCCCACGGCCCTCGAACAGCTCCCTGGCGAGATCGGTCCACTCCGGGGTGCGGGGGTTGCCGGCGCCCGCGTATACGGTCGAACCGGCCAGCGCGCCGAGCGGCACCTCCTCCAGCGCGGCCAGCGGATGGTCCTCGGGCAGGATCACCGCCATCGGCTCGTAGCGCACGGGCTGGTGCTCCAGGCCGGCCCGCAGCGCCGGGTCCAGACCGGCGAACCGCCCGAAGGAGACGTCCAGCCGGCCGGCGAGGAGTTCGGCCGCGGCTCCGGTCAGACCGCTCTCGTAGCGGGCCATCAGCTCGTGGTCGGGGGCGAGTTCACGGGCCCGCGCCAGCACCCGCGTGCCGGTGCCGAGGCCCGGCGAGTTCACGTCCACCAGCAGCGGCCGGGCCTGCCCGAACGCGGCGAGCAGTTCGTCGCGGGCCGCCAGCACCCGCCGCGCGTGCGGCACCAGCCGTTCGCCGTCCGCGGTCAGCGTCACCTGCCGGGTGGTCCGGACGAACAGCTCCGCACCCAGCTCGCGCTCCAGCCGCCGTACGTCCCGGCTGAGCGCCTGCTGGGCGACGTAGAGGCGGGCCGCGGCGCGGGTGAAGTGCAGTTCCTCGGCGACGGCAAGGAAGGCGCGGAGCAGGCGGTGATCGGGCATGGCGGGAATTTACAACGCGGATGCGTGAATCGGTACGCAGAAGGTGTTGGACCCCTTGATCCACTACGGGTGAGGGTGGCGCCATGCCGCAAGCCACCGCCCGATACCGCCACTTGTTCGCCCTGCCCGGCGCCCGCGCCTTCACCGCCGGAAACCTTCTGGCCCGCCTGCCCATGGGCATGTTCAGCGTGAGCGCGGTCATGATGATCGCCGGGACCCGGGACTCGTACGCCCTGGCCGGCGCCGTGGTGGCGACCGGGCTGGCGGCGACCGCGCTGGTCGCGCCCTGGACCGCGCGGCTGATCGACCGCCACGGACAGGCCCGGATCGCCCTGCCCGCCACCCTCGTCGCGGCCCTGGGCGGTCTCGCCCTGGTGCTGTGCGCCCGTCAGGGCGCCCCCGACTGGACCCTCTTCGCCGCGTACGCCGCCACCGCGACCACCCCCAACATCGGCGGTATGGCCCGGGCCCGCTGGGCGCATCTGCTCAAGGGCGACCCTGCGGCGCTGCACACCGCGAACTCCTTCGAGCAGGCCGCCGACGAGCTGTGCTTCATGCTGGGCCCGGTCCTCGCGGCCTTCCTGTGCGGAACGCTCTTCCCGGAGGCGGGCACGCTCACCGGCGTCCTGCTCCTCGTGACGGGCATGGCGCTGTTCACCGCCCAGCGCTCGACCGAACCGCCGCTGCAACCGTCGGCGACCCCCACACCGCCCCCGTACCGGGCTCCGGGTATGCCCGCCCTGCTCGCCGTCTGCCTCGCGATGGGGGCCGTCTTCGGCTCCCTGGAGGTGGTCACCCTCGCCTTCGCGGACGAACAGGGGCACGGTACGGCGGCGGGCGCGGTCCTCGCGCTCCAGGCGGGCGGCTCCTTCGCGGCGGGGCTGCTGTACGGCGCCCTGAAGCCGGGCGGTTCCGCCGAGCGCCGCTACCGGTGGTGCCTTGCGGCCATGGCCGCACTGCTGACCCTGCCCCTGCTCGCCGCGTCCCTGACCGGCTCGCTCGTGCTCCTGGCGGGAGCGCTGCTGGTCTCCGGGATGGCCACGGCGCCCACGATGATCACCAACATGACGCTCGTTCAGGAGCGCACCCCCGAGGGCCGCCTCAACGAGGGCATGACCCTCGCGGTGACCGGCCTGCTCGGCGGTATCGCCCTCGGCAGCGCGGCCGGCGGCTGGACGGCGGAGCATGTGTCGGCGACGGCGGGGTACGGGGTGCCGGTCGCGGCGGCGGTCACGGCGCTGCTGATCGCCGTGACCGCCAGGGCGTACGCCCTCAGCCGTCGAGCCCCCACGCCAGCGCCAGCCGGTGTGCCGCGCACAGGTTGACGTCGAGGAAGTACGCACCGACCGCCCCGCACTGCGCGCTCCCCGTGCCGGGGTCGACGGGCTGGCCGTGGCCCATGCCGGTGAGGCTGTAGGTCTCGACGACGGAGTTCCCCGCCGGACCTCGGAACACCTGATGCGGGTACCCGGCGACGGTGTCACTGACGTCCGCCGCCTGGTCGGTGCCGTGGACGTCGGTCCACTGCTCCACGAGGTCCGTCATGTTGACGGGCTTCACGGTGTAGTCGGCGCTGCCCTGAAGGACGGTGAGCGTGGGCCAGGGCCCGCCGTACCCGGGGCGCGCCGCACGTACCCGGTCGCCCCACTGGTCCGGGGTCTGCGTGGCGCCGACGTACATGCACACGTACGGCGAACCGGCGGCCTGGGCGCACCCGTACGGCAGCCCCGCGACGACGCCGCCCGCGCGGAACTTCTCCGGGTACGCCGCCATCATCACGCTGGTCATCGCGCCGCCGGCGGAGAGTCCGGTGACGTAGACCCTGGACGCGTCGCCGCCGGTGTCGGCGAGCTGCCGGTCCACCATCTGCGCGATCGACGCGGCCTCGCCCTGGCCGCGCTGGATGTCCCCGGTCTGGAACCAGTTGAAGCAGCCGGAGAGGTTGTTGGCGCTCTGCTGCTGCGGCAGGACGACGGAGAAGCCCCAGCGGTCGGCGAGCTGGAGCCAGCCGGTGCCGGTGGCGTATCCGGAGGCGTTCTGGGTGCAGCCGTGCGCGGCGACGACCACGGGCCGCCCGGCGGGCAGCCCGTCGGGGACGTAGCGGTACATGCGCAGGGCGCCGGGGTTGCTGCCGAAGCCGGTGACCTCCTGAAGGGAGGCGGCGGAGGCGGGCGCCGGAGCGAGGAGGACGGCCAGCAGGGCCGTCAGGACGGTGATCAGGGACGCGGCTCTGGTCTGAGTCATGGGGAGGGACCGTAGAACCGTGAACGACCCTCCGATATGGAGCGGGACACCACTGCCGAGGGGGCGGCAGTGGTGCGCCATGACAGCTGTCGGAGGTCAGGGCGTGGGAGCGACGGTCTCGGGCGCGCGGTAGGTGTCGTCCTTCTCCCATGAACCGACGCCCAGCTTGCCCGTCGTCCCGAGATCGAGTTCCGGGATCACCATCACGGGGTCGGCACCGGGCCTGACCCGGACCCTGGCGTACGGCGCGTTCACCGCTTCGCCGAACTCGGTGGTGTTCCGCCAGGCCAGCGTGGCCTGCGCGGCCTCACCGGGCCGGAGGACCAAGGCCTGCGGGGTGCCGTCCCTCAGGCCGGTGCTGATCTCCCCGGTGCCCTTCAGCACCCGCACGCTGTCGACGCGGTCGTGGTCCTCGTCGAGCACCTCGACCTGCGGGTAGCCGTTGACCTCGAAGGGCTCCTCACCGCAGTTGGCGAGATGCAGCCCGACGGCCCGCAGCCCCATGGCGGCATCGCCCTTGTCGACGTACACATACACACCGGAGGCCGGGCAGGGCCCGGACGCGGTGGAGGCCTCGGCGACCGGCACACTGCGCACCTGCACGACGGACACCCCGGTCACATCGGACGACGACCCGACCCCGGCCCCCGTCAGCACGCTCGCCTTGACGGTCTTCCCCGCCCCGACCCCCTCGACCACCTGCTCCGCGTTGGTGAGCGCACCCCCGGAGCTGGACCGGAAGCCCAGGGTGACGGTGTAAGTCGCGGCTTCGTCCGAGGAGTTGGTGACCTCGAAGTCGGCGGAGAAGCCGGGTCGGCAGCCGCTTCCGGCGTCCCAGCCGTAGAGCCCGGTGATCCTGACCTCGTCGTCCTCCGCCCCGCCCACGGAGGGAATCGGCACCACGGAAGGTGTCCCCGAGGCGGGCGCACCGGGCTCCGACATCGACCCGCTCGACGGACACGGGATTCCGGCGACACCTTCGGCCCCCTGTGCCTCACCGCTCTCCTCAGTCCCACAGGCACCGAGCAGCAACACCCCGGCCAGCACAGCCGGAACCCCACGAAAGCCAGCACGCATGCGGCCTACTCCATCACACCCGCCCCGGGGACATGACAAAGGCCCCGCCGCTGCTGCGACGGGGCCTCTGCCCACATGGGGTCGTCCCCGGAGGGACAAGTGGAGATGGCGGGAATCGAACCCGCGTCCAACGGTGCGGAATCAGGGCTTCTCCGTGTGCAGTCCAGTACGAGTTTCTCAGCCCTCCGGATCACCTGGACAAGTCCGGAACGGGCTCAGTCACTGTTTGATTTCCCTCTTCACCCCGTGACCGGGATCAAGGTTTAGTTCCCTAGCTGATGCCAGGATCCGGGTCGGGAACAGCCCCGGGCTGACACTTCGCAAGTCGCTACTTAGGCAGCGAGGGCGAAGGAATCGCGCTTGGTGTTGGCGATTATTTGTTTCGGCCTGTGGTTAACGAGATCATGGCCGCTTCCTCGACACGCTTCCCCTGCTTCGACAACCGCTGTCGAAACCGATCATCCCCATGTTGATTTTTCAAACCCTCTGACGAGGGGGCTCGCACCCTCTGGGAGGTGCATTGCCATCGTACGTGACCAACGCACGCGCATGCCACCGTATTCCCGGCGTCAACCCGCCCGCTGCCTGCGCTTCGCCGCCGCGATGGCCCGGTCCGACTCCCGCCGGTCCTGCTTCTCCCGCAGGGTCTGCCGCTTGTCGTACTCCTTCTTGCCTCGCGCGAGGGCGATCTCGGCCTTCGCCCGGCCGTCCTTGAAGTACAGGGCGAGCGGCACGATCGTGTGACCCGTCTCCTGGGACTTGGCCTCCAGCTTGTCGATCTCCTCGCGGTGCAGCAGGAGCTTGCGCTTGCGGCGCGCGGAGTGGTTGGTCCAGCTGCCCTGGTGATACTCGGGGATGTGGGCGTTGTGCAGCCACGCCTCACCCCGGTCGATCTGGACGAAGCCGTCGGTCAGCGACGTCCGGCCCTCGCGCAGCGACTTGACCTCGGTCCCCATGAGGACGAGGCCGGCCTCGAAGGTGTCGATGATCGCGTAGTCGTGGCGCGCCTTCTTGTTCTGCGCGACGATCTTGCGCTTGCCGCCCTTCTCGCCGTCCTTGCCCTGGGCGGCAGCCCCGCCCTTCTTGGGCTGGTTCTCCTTGGGTACGTACATTCCCTTGCTCATAGTGCCGTCCATTTTCGCACTACGGAGGGGGTCGGCGGGAAGCCGATTTCGCGAGCGGTCGCCGAGCGGGTCAACGGTCGCCGACGGGACGGGTTACTGCGGGCCCAGTCCGCTGAGCACCGTCTCGGCCCGCTCCATCGCCTCGGCGTCGGCGTCCAGGTCCGGCGTGATGCCCCGGCCGTCGACGCCGCGTCCCGACGGGGTGCGGTAGTGCCCGACCGTCAGCTCGGCGACGGAGCCGTCGGGCAGCCGGCTCGGCATCTGGACCGAGCCCTTGCCGAAAGTGCGGGAACCCACCACGACCGCCCGGCCGCGGTCCTGAAGGGCCCCGGTGACCAGTTCGGCCGCGCTCATCGTGCCGCCGTCGACGAGCGCGACCAGGGGTCTGGCGGTGTCGCCGCCGGGCTCGGCATGCAGGGCGCGCTGGTCGCCGTCGACGTCGTAGGTGGCGACCAGGCCGCCGTCGAGGAAGGCGGAGGCGGCGGTGACGGCCTCGGTGACCAGTCCGCCGGAGTTGCCGCGCAGGTCGAGGACGATCCCGTTGGCGGCCGGGGCCTGCCGTACGGCGGTGCGTACCGCGGCGCCGGAGCCCTTGGTGAAGGAGTCGACGCGGACCACGGTGACCCCGCCGGTCACCTCGCGGGCGGTGACGGAGTCCGTGGACAGCTCCGCGCGGCGCACGGTGACGCTCCACGCGCGCGTGCCGCGTTCCAGGCCGAGCCTGACCGCCGTACCGGCGGCCGCGTCGGTGGCGTCACCGCGCAGTAAGGAGACGACCTCGGTGACCGGCCGGCCGTCCACCCGCTCACCGTCGACACTGCGCAGCCGGTCCCCGGCCCGGATTCCGGCCCCGGCCGCGGGCGACCCCGCACGGACCCTGGTCACCTCGATACGGCCGTCCCGCTCGCGTCGCGCCCACAGCCCGACGCCCGTGTACCGGCCGTCCAGGGCCTCCTCGAACTCCTCGTACTCGCCCTCGGAGTAGACGGCGCCCCAGCGGTCCCCGCTGCGGCTGACGGCGCGCTCGGCGGCCTCCATGGGGGACTTGCCGTCGGCCATCGCCTCGGCGGCCGCCTCCGCGACCTGCTCATGGCGGGCGGCGGTGGTCGAACGGGCCGGGCCGGGCGCCGACTTCCGCTCGGGTCCGGGCAGCGATCCGGTGGCCGCACCGGCGACGAGCACGCTCGCGAACACCAATGTCAGAGCGGCCCCGCGGCCGAAGCGGCGGGGCTGACAGAACAGGTCACGACCTGACATGCCGGTGAGTCTAGGACAACGCAAGGGGCCGTACGGTCCGTTGACCGTACGGCCCCTCTTGGCGAGCGTCACACCTTCAGGTACTTGCGCAGCGCGAAGAACGCTGCCAACGCGGGCATCAGGAAACTCGTCACCAGGATGAGCGGCAGATACTTCAACACCGCGTCCCAGCCGATGAAGTTGATCAGGTTCAGCTTCTCCGACAGGGCGAGTCCGTGATCGATGATGAAGTACCGCGCGACCACCAGGAACCCGCACGCGACCGCCCCGCCGATCAGCCCGGCGACCGCGGCCTCCATGATGAACGGCGCCTGGATGTAGAAACCCGAGGCGCCGACCAGGCGCATGATCCCGGTCTCGCGCCGCCGGCTGAACGCGGACACCCGCACGGTGTTGACGATCAGCATCAGCGCGACCACCAGCATGAGCGCCATGACCGCGCGCGCGGCCCAGTTCATGCCGTTCAGCAGCTCGAAGAGGTTGTCCAGGATGCCCTTCTGGTCCTGCACCGACTGCACCCCGTCCCGCCCGTCGAAGGCGGTCGCGATGACCTGGTACTTCTCCGGGTCGGTGAGCTTGATCCGGTACGACTCCTGCATCTGGTCCGGCGTGAGGGAGCTGGCCAGCGGGGAGTCGCCGAACTGCTCCTTGTAGTGCTTGTACGCCTCGTTCTGGTCCTCGCGGGTGACACTCTCGACCACGGACAGCTTGTCCAGGTCGGCCTCGATCTCTTCCTTCTGCTCCTTGGTCACCGCGCCCTTGGCGCAGTTGGGGTCCGACTCGGCGTCGCTCTTGTTGCAGAGGAAGATCGAGACGTTGACCTTGTCGTACCAGTAGCCCTTCATGGTGCTGACCTGGTCGCTCATCAGGAGCGACCCGCCGAACAGGGCCAGCGACAGGGCGACGGAGACGATGACGGCGAAGGTCATCGTCAGATTGCGGCGGAGACCGACACCGATCTCGGACAGTACGAACTGGGCGCGCATGGCGTCTGCTTCAAGCCTTTCCGTGGAACTCGCTGCGGTCTCAGTGCTGGTAGCCGTAGACGCCGCGGGCCTGGTCGCGGACGAGGCGGCCCTTCTCCAGCTCGATGACGCGCTTGCGCATCTGGTCCACGATGTTCTGGTCGTGCGTCGCCATCACCACGGTCGTGCCGGTCCGGTTGATCCGGTCCAGCAGCTTCATGATGCCGACGGAGGTCTGCGGGTCGAGGTTGCCGGTGGGCTCGTCACAGATGAGCAGCTTGGGCCGGTTCACGAAGGCCCGCGCGATGGCGACGCGCTGCTGCTCACCACCGGACAGCTCGCCCGGCATCCGGTCGTCCTTGCCGCCGAGGCCGACGAGGTCGAGCACCTGGGGCACGGACTTGCGGATCTCACCGCGCGACTTGCCGATGACCTCCTGGGCGAAGGCCACGTTCTCGGCCACGGTCTTGTTCGGCAGCAGCCGGAAGTCCTGGAACACCGTCCCCAGCTGGCGCCGGATCTGCGGCACCTTCCAGTTGGAGACGCGCGCGAGGTCCTTGCCCAGGACGTGCACCTGCCCGTGGCTGCACCGCTCCTCGCGGAGGATCAGCCGCAGGAAGGTGGACTTTCCGGAGCCGGAGGACCCCACCAGGAACACGAACTCGCCCTTCTCCACTTCCAGGGACACATCCCTGAGTGCGGGGCGGGTCTGCTTGGGGTAGACCTTGGATACGTTGTCGAATCGGATCACGGATGCACCACGGGTCGCCGGGGGTAGATGAGCGTGACCATACGCGAGTCGGGTGCGGCAGCGCAGGCACCGGTCGGGGTTGCGCTGGGGATGTACGGTTTTGTTCCCGCCCGCGGGGCGCTGTGTCCGCACATCCGGGAGCGCCCAGGCAGCACTCAGGAGAACCTGGCACAGTAGATAAGGGAACGTTCTCCTCCCCCGAGGCGTTCTCCCCGTGGAACCACTCACAAGAAGGGCGAGGCGCATGACGTACGACCGGCTGGTGTGCGCGAACTGCGCGGCGCCCGTGAACGAGGGCCGCTGCCCGGTCTGCCGGGCGAACCGCGAACGGCTCCAGCAGGGGAATCCGCTCGCGAACCTGACCCCGATGACGCTGATCGCACTGCTGGCGGTGCTGATCGCGGCGGTGGCGCTGCTCGCGCACCAGACCGCGTAAGGCGGCCGCCCGAGCCGTAGGCATACGAAGGGCCCGGAGTGAAATGTCACTCCGGGCCCTTCGTCATACGCGCTGTGCGCGGTCGGCTACCGTCAGGCAGCCGCACCGCCACGGCCACCGGCCAGGCGCGGAAGCACCCGGAAGCCGATGCCGCCGGCGATCATCGTCGCGGCACCGATGATCAGGAAGGTGGTCTGCTCGGCACCGGTCTCGGCGAGCTCCTCACCGCTGCCCTGGGCGGAGGTGTCGGAGCCGGTGTCGTCACCGGTGTCGGTCAGGGAAGAGGAACCCTGCTGCTGGGCGGAGTTGCCGGAGCCGCCGTCGGGGTTGGTGTTGTTGCCGTTCCCGTTGCCGTTTCCGTTGCCATTTCCGTTGCCGTTGCCGTTGCCGTCATCGTCGGTCGGCTCGGTGGTGGGCTCCGGGTCCTCGGTGGGCTCGGTCGGCTCGTCGGTGGGCTCCGGCGGGTCGGTCGGCTCCGGGTCGTCCGTCGGGATGACGGTCGGCTCGGTCGGCTCCGGCTCGGTGGGCGTCGGCTCGGGGTCCGGCTCGCTCGGCGTCGGCGTGACGCAAATACCGAGGAGGCCGCAGTCGTCCCCCTCGTCGGCAGCGGCGACACCGGCGGCCGTGAGCGAAGCACCGGCCGCGATCACGGCACCGGCGGCGAGCCGGGCGACACGGATCCGCGTCTTCTTGGTCATGTGGTTGCTACCCCCAGTAGCTCATCGTCAGTGAGGCGGCGCTCGGGGCGGTGATCGACGGGGGTGGTAGCTGAACTCACGCCCCCCGGTTCACATGCGCCCCGGAGATACGCATGCCGCGCTTCACCCTTCCCATTTTTCAAAGCAACGTCAAGGCCGTTGCGTACGCGATGTCCAAATACGGGTTCTTTGCCGGTGGTTGGAAGCTGTGAGTGTGATGTAAAACCCAGACATCGGGGAACAGAAAAGGCAACTGCCGCCCGGACGGCGGCAGTTGCCTTGTCGACAAAACGCTTCGCTTACTTCTCCTGCTGCTTGCGCCAGCGAATTCCGGCCTCGAGGAAACCGTCGATCTCACCGTCGAGCACGGACTGCGGGTTGCCGACCTCGAACTCGGTCCGCAGGTCCTTGACCATCTGGTACGGGTGCAGGACGTACGAACGCATCTGGTTGCCCCAGGAGTTGCCGCCGTCGCCCTTGAGCGCGTCCATCTTGGCCTGCTCCTCCTGGCGGCGCCGCTCGAGGAGCTTGGCCTGGAGGACGTTCATGGCGGTGGCCTTGTTCTGGATCTGCGACCGCTCGTTCTGGCAGGAGACGACGATGCCGGTGGGGATGTGCGTCAGCCGGACCGCGGAGTCCGTGGTGTTGACGCCCTGGCCGCCGGGGCCGGAGGAACGGTAGACGTCGACGCGCAGCTCGGACTCGTCGATGTCGATGTGGTCGGTCTGCTCGACGACCGGGAGCACCTCGACACCCGCGAAGGAGGTCTGGCGGCGGCCCTGGTTGTCGAAGGGCGAGATCCGGACGAGCCGGTGGGTGCCCTGCTCGACGGAGAGCGTGCCGTAGGCGTACGGCACCTGGACGGAGAAGGTGGTCGACTTGATGCCGGCCTCTTCGGCGTACGAGGTCTCGATGAGCTCCGTCTTGTAGCCGTGGCGCTCCGCCCAGCGCAGGTACATGCGCTGGAGCTGCTCGGCGAAGTCGGCGGCGTCGACGCCACCGGCCTCGGCGCGGATGTTCACCAGCGCCTCGCGGGAGTCGTACTCCCCGCTGAGCAGGGTGCGGACCTCCATCTCGTCCAGCGCCTTCTTGACGGAGGCGAGCTCGGACTCGGCCTCGGCACGGGTGTCCGGGTCGTCCTCCTCCTCGGCCATCTCGAAGAGCACGGCGAGATCGTCGATCCGCCCGCGCAGCGCTTCCGTCTTCCTGACCTCGGCCTGGAGGTGGGAGAGCTTGCTGGTGATCTTCTGCGCCTCGTCCGGGTCGTCCCACAGGGACGGCGCGGCCGCCTGCTCCTCGAGCACGGCGATATCTGCCCTCAGCTTGTCGAGGTCCAGAACGGCCTCGATCGACTCCATGGTCGAGGAGAGGGACTTGAGCTCTTCGGATACATCGACGACTGCCACGCCTCCAGCGTAACGGCTACGGCAAGCGACCAGCTCCAGAGAGGTCCCCGACCCCGCTCAGCCCGTCCGGCGTTTGAGGACGAGGCCCCCTCAGTGCCGACAGCGGGGGTCTGGGGGCGCAGCCTCACGGAGTAGCGGGTGCCGAGTTCTTCGTGTCCTGGGGCGTCGCGTCCGCGTCGTCGTCGGAGGTGGCGAGCCAGGTGCCGACGCCCGCCGCGGCTGCCAGGAGCACGGCCGCTGTCCCCAGGGCGATGCGGCGTCGACGCGTGGCCGCGCGATGGCGCGCGGAGCCCGGCCGGGGCGCGCCCGAGGTGCGAGGGACCCGCGCGGTACCGCGTGCGCCGCCCGCCAGCTCGTCGGGACCCGGCACCCTCATCGACGTATGGGTGTCCCGGTTGGAGTCCGCGGGCCTGGCCCCCGGCACCAGCGGCACCGCCCCCCGCCGCACCGGCCCCGCGGGGGCGGGCTCCGACGGCGCCGCCTCCTCCTCCACCGGCTCGGTGTCCGGCTCGTCCACATCCAGCGGCGGCATCCCCGCCACCAACGGCAGCAGCTCCCGCAGCCGTGCCCCCAGCTCCGACGCCCGCAACCGCGACGCGGGCCCCTTCGCCAGACACTGCACGATCAGCTGCCACAGCTCGTCGGGGATACCGGGCAGAGGCGCGACCGTCTCGGTCACATGACGGCGCAGCACAGCGCCGGGGTGCCCCCCGCCGAACGGCGTGAAGCCCGCCAGCAGCTCGTACAGCACGGTCGCCAGCGCGTAGATGTCCACCGACGCCCGCGGCGGCAGCCCCTCCACGATCTCCGGCGCCAGATAGTCCGGCGTACCGATGATCTTCGTAGCCCGAGTCCGCTTCGGCGAGTCGATCAGCTTCGCGACCCCGAAGTCCGTCAGCAGCGCCGGATGCGCGCCCCCGGGCCCCAGCGGCCCCTGCATGTCCAGCAGGACGTTCTCCGGCTTCACGTCCCGGTGCACGACCCCCGCGGCATGCGCGGCGGCCAGCCCGTCGGCCACATCCGCCACGATCGCCACCGCGGCCTCCGGCGCCAGCCGCTTGTCACGGTCGAGCCGGGTCCGCAGATCGGTGCCCCGCACCAGGTCCATGACCAGCGCGAGGTCATTGCCGTCGACGACGAGGTCACGGACCGACACCACATGGGGATGTTCCAGACCGAGCAGCGCCGTCCGCTCCTGCACGAAGCGCCCGACGAGCTCCTGGTCGGACGCGAGGTCCTCGCGCAGCAGCTTGATGGCGACGGGCCCCTCGGGACCCTCGCCCAGCCACACCGTGCCGGCGCTGCCCCGCCCCAGGATCTGATGGGCGGTGTACCGGCTGCCGATCTTCCGTGCCAAGGCTGCTCCTACAGACGCGTGTTGTCGCTAAAACTACGCGTCCGACGAGCCAACCTTCACCGCGGAGACCGAAATCACCCGCCAGGTGTCGACAAATCTCCAGACAAGCCGTCGAGCGGGTCTACTGCCCCGAGGTAGTGCTGCCCAGGTCACCGATCCAGCCCGTCACCGTGGTGAACAGGTCGGACAGCTGCTCCCAGTACCCCTTGCCCGTGCCGATCCACTCCTGAAGCGGACTCAGTTCCCACACCAGCCAGCCCGCCACGAACAGGATGATGATCGTGAACAGACATCCCTTGAGGCAGCCGAGCCCGGGGATCTTCATCGGGTTCGCGCTGCGCTGCCGCGGCTGCCGGGGCTCGCGCTGCGGCGCCTGAGGCTGCGGCGGCGGCGCGTACCGCTGCGGCTGCGGCTGCGGCTGCTGAGGGCGCGGCTGCTGCTGCGGGGCGTACTGCTGCGGCTGTCCCTGCTGCGGATAGCCGTAACCGGGCTGCGGCTGAGCCTGTCGCTGCGGCGGCTGCTGCGGCCGGGCGACCTGCCGCTGGGGGCGGCGGCGCAGCGGGTCCTGATTGGGGTCGAGGTACTGGACCTGCGTCTGCTCGTTACGGTCGCGCGCCGCCCGCAGTTGGTTCTGCCAGGGGTGCGGCTCCTCCGGCGCCCCACCGGGCTGCCCCGGCGGCACCGGCGGCATGACCGCGGTCGGATCGGCCGCGCCCCGGTTCGGCAGTACGGCGGTGGGGTCGGCGGCGCCGTTCGGGCCCCCGGTGTGCGGCATCACGCTGGTCGCGGCGTTCGGGTCGAAGGCACCGGCGCCGTGCGGCAGCATCTGCGTGGGGTCGGCCGAGCCCGGCACGGTCGCGGGCGCCGGGTCGGGCAGGAGCAGCGCGGCGACGCCCTCGGCGGCGGCGATCTGCGCGGAGTTCGAGTGCACCCCGATGCCCTCGGCGACGACCCTGAGGCCCCGCGCGAGATTCTCGGCGCTGGGCCGCCGGTCCGGGTTCTTGGACAGACAGTGCTCTATGACCGTCCACAGCGGGTCGGGGACGGTGGAGGGGCGGCGCGGCTCGGCGCTCAGGTGCTGGTGCAGGACTTCGAGGGCGGAGCCGCCGGAGAACGGCGGACGACCGGTGACCAGCTCGTACAGCAGGATGCCGGCGCCGTAGATGTCGACAGCGGAGGTCTGCGGGCGGCCCTCGGCGGACTCGGGCGCGACATACGCGGGCGTGCCGACGAACTCATGGGTGCGGGTCAGGCCCGGGGAGTCGGCGAGGCGGGCGATGCCGAAGTCGGTGAGCATCGGGTGCATCTCGCCGCCGTTCTGCCGGAGCAGGACGTTGGCGGGCTTCAGGTCGCGGTGGACGACGCCGTCGGCGTGGCTGGCGGCCAGCGCGTCGGCGATCTGCGCGGTGAGCAGGGATGCGGCGACCGGGGTGAAGGGGCCGTTCTCGCGCAGGTAGCGGTGCAGGTCGGGACCGTCGACGAGGTCCATGACCAGCGCCAGCAGCTCACCCTCGACGACCAGGTCACGGACCCGGACGATGTTCGGGTGGGTCAGACGGAGCAGGACGGACCGCTCCCTGAGGAACCGCATGACGATGTCGGCGTCGCTGGCCAGCTCCTCCTTGAGGACCTTGATCGCGACGGTCTCGCCGGGCTGGCCGGGCACGGCCGCCTCGGCGCCCGCGGTCTCACGCTGGCGGGCTCGCCAGACGGTGCCCGTGGCGCCGCGTCCGAGCGGCTCCTCGAGCAGGTACTTGCTGCCGACTGGCCGCACGTCACGCGCTCCCTGCTGATTGCCTGAATGGTGTTCCGATGTTCCGACCCACTGTAGTGCCGGGCGGATCGAAACAGAGGTTCGCAGGAAAGACGCTTGAGCCGTTCCGTTTGGTTGCCGAACCAGGGCGTGACCGATCTCAAGTGATCACGGGCAGGGCAAGGATCAGGCATTTTTGCGGGCAGAGCCGACCAATCAAGATCACTTGTCACCGGGCGGCGGGCGTGTTGTCAGTGGCAGGTGCGAGGATGCCTTTCGTACTGGCCGATGTGCTCGTGTGGCGGTGGGGGAAGTCCGCGGTGGGGGACCGCGGGGCGTCGTCCCCGTTCGCGGGTGCCCGCGCAGAAGGGACCGCTGACGGCGATGCAGATCCGGCTGACCGTCGTAGACCCGCTGGGCCCGCTCCCCGCCGCCGCCCGCACCGCGAGCCGCGACGTCCTGGTCACGGCGCCCGCGGGCACGGCCCTGGCCGCGGTGGCGTCGGCACTCGCCTCGGCGGTCTCGGCGGACAGCGGCGCCTCCCGCGCGGGCGAGTCCGAGCGCGGCGGCGGTCCCGTGGTGGTGTTCGTGGGCGCGGAGCGGCTCGACAGCGCGCGCTGCACCCTGGGCGAGCCGCCGCTGATCGACGGCGCGGTGCTCTCGCTGGGCGCCCCCGCCGAACCCGAGGCACATCCCGAGGTCGACGACGCCCCGACCCAGCTCCATGTGGTGGCCGGGCCCGACGCGGGCGGCGTCCATCTTCTGCACGGCGGGCAGATCCACGTCGGCCGCTCCGCCGACGCCGACGTCCCGCTCGACGACCCGGACGTCTCCCGGCTGCACTGCACGGTGACGGTCGCCACGGACGGCCGCGTCTCCATCGCCGACCTGGGCTCCACCAACGGCACGACGGTGGACGGCGCCCGCATCGGCACCCGCCCGGTCCGCTTCGCCCCGGGCGCCCTCCTGCGCATCGGCGAGTCGGCCCTGCGCCTCGCCCCGACGGGCGGCCCAGGAGCTCGCGTCCCGACGGTCCCCGACGGCGAGGGCCACATCCGCCTCTCGGCCACCCCCACGCGCGTGGAGCCCCCACAGGGCCCCCGCGGAGAAACACGCCACACCTACGGCTCGGCCACCTGGGGCGCCTCCTCGGCGACTCCGGGGGCACAGGAGCACGGTCCGGTGGAGCCGCCCGTGGTGCCGGAGCAGGGTGGGGCGCCTCGGATCGAGAACGGTGCGACGCCGGGGGCGCGGGGCGCCGAGGTGCCGGGACCGCGGGGTGGGGACACTCATGGGGCCGGGTTCGCGACTGGAGACGTGGGTACGGCCGGTTCCGGTGCCCGTGAATCCGACGCACGCGCGCGTGGGGGCAGGTCCGCGCAGGGCGACCGCGGGGGCGTGAGCACTCACGGCGAGCTCCGGGCCACCGATCCACACGCGCGGGGTGACGCGGGTTCCCACGGCGACCACCGCGCCGACGCACACACGGACACGCGTGGCGGCACCCCCGAGCGCGACGACCGTCACCCTGAGGCACACGCGCGTGGCAGCGCCCCCGGCGACGAGGGCGCGCACCGCGGTGGCCGCAAAGGCACGCCCCTCCGTGGCACCGACGCCCCGCAGGGCGTGCGCAAGCGCGGGGGCATCGGGGCGTGGGCGCGGCGTCTGACCGGCGGCCGTGGGGAACAGGGCTCGCCCGACCGGGAGAGCTACGACGGCCAGGGCGCCGAAGCCCTCGCCCACCCCGCCTCCGAGACCGCCCACCGCTTTCCGGAGACCTGGCCGGACCCCGCCGCCCTGCTGCTGACCGCCCTCGGCCCCGGCCCCCGCCTCTGGGAGCGCGGGCCGGAACACCCGGAGGCGCTGACCGTCCGGCTCGGCACCGCCGACCGCGCGGCACCCGACGGCTCGGGGCTGCTGCCCGCCGTACCCGTGACCGCCGATCTGCGCGAAGCGGGCTCCCTCGGCCTCGCGGGCCCGCGTGAGCGGCTGGCCGGGCTGGCCCGCGCGGTGATCGCCCAGCTCGCCGCCCTGCACTCGCCGGACGCCCTGGAGATCGTGCTGCTGAGCGCGGACCGCGCGCGCCCGCTGGAGGAGCGCACCGCCGAATGGTCCTGGCTGGGCTGGCTCCCGCACCTGCGCCCGGCCCACGGCCAGGACTGCCGACTGCTGCTGGCGCACGACAGGGAACAGGCGACGGCCCGCACCCAGGAACTGCTCCGACGCCTGGACGACCACCCCGAGCCGCTCCCGGCGACCGCGTCCCACACCCGCCGCCCCTCCTGGGCCCAGGACGACCCGGCCGAGTCCTCCTCCCGACCTCAGGACGCCCCCTTCCCCGGCCCCCACACCGTCCTCATCGTCGACGGCGACCCCGGTGGAGCCGACGTCCGAGAAGCTGTCGCACGGCTGGCGACCGACGGCCCGCGGGCCGGGGTCCATGTCATGTGCCTCTCCGAGACACCCCCCGCCTCACCCGCCTCACCGGTCACCGACACCTACCGGGCCGCCTGCGCCGCGGCGCCCGTCTTCCGGAGTTGCGGCGCGGTCGCCCTGCTGAGCGGTGATGTGGCGACCGCGCTCCGGCTGATGCGGGTCGCCCGCGGCACCGGAGCCGAGGCCGGCCATGCCGACCCGGCGCCCGTGGCCCCCGGCACCGTGGCCACGGTGGACGCCGTATCGCTCCCCTGGGCCGAGCGGTTCGCCCGCGCACTGGCGCCGCTGCGGCCGGATGCCGCCGCCGGGGGCCGGCATCCCCGGGTCTCCGCGCCGCTGCCCCAGACGGCCCGGCTGCTGGACGAGTTGGGGCTGGCCCGCGCCACCCCCGCCTCCCTGATGGCACGCTGGGCGGACGCGGCCGACGACGCCGAGGCACTCGGCGGACGCGCGTGTGCCGTGCTCGGCGCCGGTCCACGCGGCCCGGTCGCCGTGGACCTCGCCGCCGACGGACCGCATCTGCTGATCGAGGGCCCCGCGGGCAGCGGACGTACCGAACTGCTGCGCGCGCTGGTCGCCTCGCTCGCCGCCGCCGAGCGGCCGGACCGGCTGACCATGGTCCTGATGGACGGCCGGGACACCACGGGCGCCGGCGGCAGCGGCACCGGCGGCGATGGCCTGCGGGTGTGCACCGACGTCCCGCATGTCACCACCCACCTCACCGCCAACGACCCCGTCCGGATGCGGGAGTTCGCCCAGTCCCTGAGCGCCGAGCTGAAGCGACGCGCCGAACTGCTGGGCCGCTCCCACTTCAGCGAATGGCATGCGAGCCGACTGGTCTCCGGCCGGATGGTCACCCAGCGAACGGCCACCACCACCGGCACCAACCGGTCCGGTGCCGCCGACCTCGACGCCCCGCCCAGCTCCACCTTGCGCCTGCGCCCGGCCGCGTCCCGCCGTCAGACCGAGGCGGCACCGCCGCTGCCCCGGCTCGTCGTGGTCGTGGACGACCTGGACGCCCTGGTCTCCCCCGCGTTGGGCTCCCCGGGCAGGCCCGCCGCGGGCTCGGTCATACGCGCGCTGGAAGCGGTGGCCCGGGAGGGCGAGCGGCTCGGCGTGCACCTGGTGGCGGCGACGGGAGCGGACGGCCGTACGGCCGAGTCGGAGCCCGCGCGGCTGGCCGGCCTGCGGGTCGTGCTCGACGCCCCGGCCGCCGGGCCGGACGAACCGGCGCCCGGCCGTGGCCTGTTGACCTGGGCGGACGGCCGGGCGACCGCCTTCCAGGGCGGCCGGGTCACGGGCCGGATCCCCCGCACCTCGACGCTCCGCCCCACGGTCGTCCCGCTGGAGTGGCACCGCATGGGCGACCCCCCGGCCCGCCGCCCGGTCCGCGAACTCGGCAACGGCCCGACCGATCTGGCCCTCCTGGCCAGCGCGTTGGAGCGAGCCGCGAAGGAGGTCTCGGCCACCGCGGTGCCGTCGCTGCTCTGAGGGCTTTCTGGAGCCCCGGTCGAGGACCAGTCACGACGTGGTCACGATCGTCCACTTGACAGTGCGGGCGCTCTTGCCGACCTCCGGCACCCGGCGTAGACCAGACCGCATAACAGACAGCGCTGAACGTTCGACGAGGCAACGAAGCACGAAGAACGGGGCAGTGATGCGCAGCAATCGCACCATCCGGATCGCCATGGCAACCGTCGGCGCCCTCGCGCTGGCGCTCACCGGCTGCGGCGGAGACGACGACAACGGCGACAGCGGAGACGGCGGCAAGGAAACCGGTGCCGGCTCCACCGTCCAACTCCCCAAGCTCGACGGACAGACGCTCGAGGTGGCGGCCGTCTGGACCGGCCCCGAGCAGGACAACTTCACCAAGGTGCTGGACGAGTTCGAGAAGCGCACCGGCGCCAAGGTGAACTTCGTGCCCACCGGCAACAACACCTCCACCTTCCTCGGCACCAAGATCGAGGGCGGCCAGCCCCCGGACGTGGCGTTCCTGCCGCAGGTCGGCGTGCTCCACCAGTTCGCCGAGAAGGGCTGGGTCAAGCCCCTCGGCGCCGACACCCAGGCCCAGTTGGACAAGAACTTCTCCACCGGCTGGAAGGAACTGGGCGCCTTCGAGGGCAAGCAGTACGGCGTCTATGTGAAGGCCGCCAACAAGTCCCTCATCTGGTACAACACCGCCGCCTTCGAGGCCGCCGGGCTCACCGAGGAGCCGAAGACCTGGAAGGACTTCCTGACCACCGCCCAGACCCTGTCGGACGCCGGTTCCCCGGCCGTCTCCATCGGCGGCGCGGACGGCTGGACCCTCACCGACTGGTTCGAGAACATCTATCTCTCGCAGGCCGGGCCGGAGAAGTACGACCAGCTGGCCCAGCACGAGATCAAGTGGACCGACCCCTCGGTCAAGGACGCCCTGACCACGCTCGCCGAGCTGTGGGGCAAGGACGAGCTGATCGCGGGCGGACGTTCGGGCGCGCTCCAGACGGAGTTCCCGAAGTCGGTGACCCAGACCTTCTCCGGTGACACTCCGGCCGCGATGGTCTTCGAGGGCGACTTCGTCACCGCGAACATCAACGCCGACACGGACGCCAAGGTCGGCACCGACGCCAAGGTCTTCCCGTTCCCGGCGGTCGGCTCCGAGTCGCCCGTGGTCAGCGGCGGCGACGTCGCCGTGGCGCTGAAGGACGGCGAGGGCGCGCAGGCGCTGATGACGTTCCTGGCCTCGACCGACGCGGCCGAGATCTGGGCGGCGCAGGGCGGCTTCCTCTCCCCCAACCAGGAGATGGACCAGGGCACGTACAAGGACGACGTCACCCGGGGCATCGCCGAGGCGCTGATCGCGGCGGGCGACGACTTCCGCTTCGACATGTCCGACCAGGCGCCGGCGGCGTTCGGCGGCACCCAGGGCGTCGGCGAGTGGAAGCAGCTCCAGGACTTCCTGAAGAACCCGAGCGATGTGGCGGGCGCCCAGCAAAAGCTGGAGGCGGACGCCGCCAAGGCGTACAAGACCGGCTGACGGATGTCGGCCGTAGCGGACAACGGTGCTACGGCACCGCGCAAGAGCGTGACGGGCACCCGGCTGTGGGTGGCAGTGCTGTTCCTGCTGCCCGCGCTGGTGCTGCTCGGCGCGCTCGTGGTCTACCCGATCGGGTACTCGGTCTGGCGCAGCCTGTACGACGCGGGCGGCGACGGCTTCGTCGGTCTGGACAACTACGTCGACGTCTTCCGGGACGACTCGACGCTGACGGCCGTACGCAACACAGCGATCTGGGTCGCCGTGGCGCCCGCGGTGGTCACCGCGCTGGGCCTGATCTTCGCCGTGCTCACCGAACGGGTGCGCTGGGGCACGGCGTTCAAGCTGATCGTCTTCATGCCGATGGCGATCTCGATGCTCGCGGCCGGGATCATCTTCCGGCTGGTGTACCAGGCGGACCCCGACCAGGGGGTGGCGA
The DNA here is from genome assembly GCF_000349325.1 of Streptomyces davaonensis JCM 4913. GTDB lineage: Bacteria > Actinomycetota > Actinomycetes > Streptomycetales > Streptomycetaceae > Streptomyces > Streptomyces davaonensis. Next base: position 5,919,466 of record NC_020504.1, on the reverse strand, counting down.
ACGCGATCGTGACGTCGGTGCACGACACCTTCGCGGACTCCTCCGTCTATCCCAAGGCCCGCCCCAACGCGCAGGTCAGCGATCTGAAGGCGTCCGGCGGCGGTTCCTTCACCAGTACCGGCACGGTCGAGGCGGGCACCCCGGCGCTGCTTCCGCTGGTCGGTATCGCGCCCAACCGGCTGCCGGGCGAGCCCGAGGACGCCAAGGCGGCGACCGGTTCCGGTGTCACCGGCACCGTCTGGCTGGACTTCAAGCTCGGTGGCGGCGGCGAGAAGGGCCAGGTCGACGCGGGCGAGAAGGCACTTGAGGGCATCAAGGTCGAGGCGGTCAAGGACGGCGAGGTGGTCGCCTCGGCGACCACCGGAGCCGACGGCACCTTCACCCTGCCCGCCGAAGCCGACGGGGCCCAACTGCGGCTGCCCGGCTCGAACTTCGCGGCGCCCTACAACGGCGTCGACTGGCTCGGCCCGACACTCGTCACCCCGGCGATCATCGGGGCGTACGTCTGGATGTGGGCGGGCTTCGCGATGGTGCTGATCGCGGCCGGGCTCGCCGGCGTCGACCGGAATCTGCTGGAGGCGGCGCGGGTCGACGGCGCCAACGAGTGGCAGGTGTTCCGCCGGATCACGGTGCCGATGCTGGCACCGGTCCTGATCGTCGTCCTCATCACGCTGATGATCAATGTGATGAAGGTCTTCGATCTCGTCTACATCATCGCCCCGCAGCCCACCCAGGACGAGGCCAACGTACTGGCGCTCCAGCTGTTCCTGTCGTCCTTCGGCGGCGGTGGCAACTACGGCCTGGGCAGCGCGATCGGCATCATCCTGCTGCTGCTCGTGGTCCCGGTGATGATCGTCAACATCCGCCGGCTGAGGAAGGAGCGCGAGCGATGAGCGCACTCGACACCTCCGTGCGCGGCAAGCGGTCCCGGGCCTCGCGGCTGGCGAGCGGGGCGGCGGGCGGCGCGCTGCGGGCGTTCCTGCTGGTGGTGGCGCTGTTCTGGCTGGTGCCGACCTTCGGTCTGCTGGTCTCCTCGTTCCGCGAGCCGACCGATATCGCCGCCTCCGGGTGGTGGAAGGTCTTCTCGGCACCCGCCCAGCTCACCACGGAGAGTTACCGCACTCTGCTGGAGAACGACGACATCACCAGCTCGCTGTTCAACACCATCTGGATCACCGTTCCGGCGACCCTGCTCGTGGTGATCATCGGCGCGATGGCCGGGTACGCCTTCGCGTGGATGGACTTCAAGGGCCGCGACTGGTGGTTCATGGTGGTGATCGCACTGCTGGTGGTGCCGGTGCAGGTGGCCCTGATCCCGCTGTCCCAACTCTTCGGTGACATCGGGATCTTCGGCTCCATCACCGGGGTCGTGCTGTTCCACGTCGCGTTCGGACTCCCGTTCGCGATCTTCCTGTTGCGGAACTTCTTCGCGGAGATCCCCCGGGAACTGCTGGAGGCGGCGCGGCTCGACGGCGCGGGCGAGACGCGGCTGTTCCTGACGGTCGTGCTGCCGCTCGGCGCCCCGGCCATCGCCTCGCTGGGGATCTTCCAGTTCCTGTGGGTGTGGAACGACATGCTGGTGGCGCTGGTGTTCTCCGACTCCGGCTCCCAGCCGCTGACGGTCGCCCTCCAGCAGCAGGTACGGCAGTTCGGCAGCAATATCGAAGTGCTGGCGCCCGGCGCCTTCATCTCGATGGTGATCCCGCTGGCCGTGTTCTTCGCGTTCCAGCGGCAGTTCGTGTCCGGCGTGATGGCGGGCGCGGTGAAGTAGTCCGTGGCACAAGCGGATTCGGGGCCGTCCGGGCAACACCGGGCGGCCCTTTCCGTGCACGCACCCTCCCCCGGATGCCGCAACGCAGCGTAACCAAGTCACTCCATCGGCCGTTCGCGGGCAAGGGCCCGATCCCGCCCTTCCCGCCCGCACCGACCCATGGATGTCCCGTTGCCCAGGTTCAGTGTCATCGTCCCCGCGTACAAGGTTCAGGCGTATCTGCACGAGTGCCTGGAGTCGGTGCTCGCGCAGTCGTACCCCGATCTCGAACTGATCGCCGTCGACGACGCCTCACCGGACGCCTGTGGCGCGATCATCGAGGAGTTCGCGATCCGCGACCCGCGCGTACGGCCGGTGCGCCTGGCCCGCAACCAGGGCCCGGGACCGGCCCGCAACGCGGGCCTGGCCGAGGCGACCGGTGACTACCTGCTCTTCCTCGACGGCGACGACACGCTCACCCCGGGCGCCCTCCAGGCGATCACCGACCGCCTCAAGGAGACGGACGGACCGGACGTCCTGGTCCACGGCCACGCCCGCATCTCCTGGACCGGCGAGCCGGTCCGCGACCTCGCCGCCGCCCAACTCGGCGAGCACGGCCCGGCACCGTTCCGGCTGGCGGACCGCCTGGGTCTGCTGCGGCTGCCGACAGCGCCCTGGAACAAGACCTACCGGCGGGAGTTCATCGAGCGCGAGGGCTTCACCTTCCCGCCCGGCTCCCACGAGGACACCCCCTGGACCTTCCCGGTCCTGCTCACGGCGGAGTCGATCGCGACCCTGGACCGGATCTGCGTGCACCACCGCGACCACCGCAGGAACAGCGTCCCGAGCCGCCGTCCCTTCGACGTCTTCGACCAGTACGACCGGCTCTTCGCGTTCCTCGCCGAGCGCCCCGAACTCACCGGTTGGCGGCCGGTGCTGTTCCGCCGCATGGCCGACCACCTCGCGGCGGTGTACGCGCGCCCCGACCGGCTCCCGCGCGGCAGCCGCGCCGAGTTCCTGCGCCTGGCCCGCGCCCACTGCCGCCGCCACCGCGCCCCGGGCGCCCCCGCCGCCCTCCGCGACCGTCTGCGCCACTGCCTGGTCCGACTGGGCCTGCACCGCACCTACCGCACCCTCCGACGAACCCGCGCACTGGGCCGTACGGCCGCCAAGGTCACCGTGAAACTGGGCGGCGCCCTGCGCGCGGCCCTCCTGCGCCTGCACTACCGGGTCCAACTCCGGCTGCCCCTGCACCAGGACCGGGCGGTGTTCTCCGCGTACGGCGGACAGGGCCACGGCTGCAACCCCGGCGCCCTGGAGCAGGCGTTCCGCACCCACGCCCCGCACATCCGCACGGCCTGGATCGCGGACCCCGGGCACCACCACACCGTCCCGGCCGCCACCCGCCGCATCACCCCCGGCACGGCCGCCCACTGGACGGCGCTGGCCCGCTCCAAGTACCTGGTCGACAACACCGGCCCGGACCGCCGACTGATCAAGCGACGGGGCCAGATCGTCGTACAGACCCAGTCCGGTACCCCCCTCAAGCGCCAGGGCCTGGACCTCCAGGAACGCCCCGCGGCCGGGGCGGGCACGGACTTCGGGGCACTCATGGAATCCATCGGCACCTGGGACTTCGTCGTCTCCGCCAACCGCCACTCCACCCTGGTCCGGGAGCGGGTCCACCCGGGCTCGTACAAGACGCTGGAGTACGGCCAGCCCCGCAACGACGTGTTCCAGCAGGCCACTTCGGCGGATGTGACCCGGCTGCGCGAGTCGCTCGGCGTCCCCGAGAACGCGGTGGCGATCCTGTACGCCCCGACCCACCGCGACTACCGCCGCACCCAGCGCAGCCCGCTGGACCTGGACCAGGTGGCGAGCCGCCTGGGCCCCCGCTTCGTGATCCTGGCCCGCGCCCACCGCCGCCACGGCGGCCCGCTCGCCCCCGAAGCGACCTCGCCCCGGGTCATCGACGTCACCGGCCATCCGAGCGTGGAGTCGCTCTGCCTGGCTTCGGACGCCCTGGTCACCGACTACTCGTCGATCATGTTCGACTACGCGGCCCTGGACCGCCCGATCGTGCTGCACACCGACGACCAGGAGGCCTACGAGGCCGCCCGCGGCACCTACTTCGACCTGCGCGCCTTCCCGCCGGGCGCGATCGCGCGCAGCGAGGACGAACTGATCGACATCTTCGCCACCGGCCACTGGCGCGGCTCTCGCTCCGCCCAACTGCGCTCGGCGTTCCGGACCCGCTTCTGCCCGTACGACGACGGCCGCGCCGCCGAACGGGTCGTACGCCATGTGGTGCTGGGCGAGCAGGGCCTGCCGCCGGTGGTGCCCCAGGCGGACCGGCACCCGGTGCCGTCGGCGGCGTCCCGCGCGTGCTCGCCGCTCGCGTTGCCGTCGCAGGCCGCGGCGCCGCTGCTCCTGACCGACAGCCTGTGACCGACGGTCTTTGAACAACAGCCTCTGAACGCCGTTCCGACCCAGGGGAGTTCCCATGCCCTCCAGCCCCTCGCGGCCCACCCCCAGCCGTCCCCACACCTGGCGTCCGGCCGGGCGGCCCGGCGGCCGGCAGTGAGGCCGCGCACCTGGGTGCTGCTGCTGGCCGCCCTCTTCGCCGTACTACAGCTGGCCAACGTCACCGGCCGGGAGTCCCCCGACACCCGGAACTACCTCTCCTACGCCCTCGGCCTGCGCGGCGACGACAAGCGGGAGGCGGCCGAGGCGACACTCGCGTACTACTGCGCGGGGCGGGCGTCGACGGCGCACCGCCGTCAGGACGTCGACGTGGTCCGCTTCCACCGCCCCGACCCCACCGCACGGGTCGAGGCCGAGTGCCGGGCGAAGCAGTGGTCCGAGGTCGAGCGGCGGCTCCGGGCGGGCCACACAGCCGGGCACACGGCCCCCTTCGCCTCCGAACGCTTCATGCGGATCTTCGAGGTCCGGCCCGGCTACCCGGTCTTCCTGGTGCCCTTCGTGACGCTGCTCGGGGTGACCTGGGGCCTGTGGGCGGCCGGAGTCACGGTGGCGGTGGCGGGCGGGGTGCTGGTCTTCCTGATCCTGCGCACTCTCTCAGTACCGGTGCCGCTCGCGCTCACCGGCCAGGCGCTGTACTTCGTCCTGCCGACCGGCGCGATCGCGATGCGGCCCATGACGGAGGGCCTGCTGATGGCGCTGACGCTGGCGGCGGTGTGGGGCTGCGCGCTGGTGCTGCGGGGGCGGAGGGCTGGCCTGGCACTGATCGCGGGCGCGCTGGCGGCCCTGTTCACGGTGAAGCACTCGCAGGCGCTGTTCCTCGGGCTGTGCCTGGCGGGCGCGGGCGGCGTCCTGGCCTTGACGAGGTGGCGGAAGGGTCGGGCACCGGGCCGGGACCTCACCGCAATCACGGCCATCGGTGTATGCGCGGCCCTGGGCACCACCGCGCTGGCGAAGCTGCTCGGCCACCCCTCCTCCGCCGAGAGCCTCCAGGACCTCCTCGCCGACCACTTCACCCGCCCCGACCGGGCCCACCCCTGGCCGGAGTTCCTCCAACTGTCGCTGAACTTCTGGACGGAGTGGCTGCGCCGCCAGTTCTGGGAACCCCTGTTCCTGGCGGCGCTGGGCGCGGGGCTGTGGGGCGCGCTGCGCAGACCGGCGTTCGGCGCCTTCCTGATCGCGGCCGCTGGCACGGGGATCCTCACCCAGGCCGGGCACCCCGACATCAACATCTGGGGCGGCCGGCTGATCGCCCTGGCCTGGCTGCTCCCGGTGGTGGGCATCCCGCTGCTGCTGGAGCAACTGCTGCGCGACCGGGTGTCGCTGCCCGCACAGGGCCACTCCGATCGGGCTCACTCCATGAGGTGACGTGAGGTCAAGCAGCCGCCCCGGCCGGGAACATACGTCAAATGCCCGAATCGCTACTGGCCGGCCGCGCCACGCACGGCGCGACGGCGCTGCGCGGCGGCGGCGCCTGGCGCCCCACCCCGTACCAGCTCTTCGGCTTCCTCTTCTGGCTGCTGATGTCCCTGGCCCACTGGCGTCTGCCCCTGTGCTGCGACGCGGGCCAGTACGCGGCGGTGGTGGAACGCCTCAAGGCAGACCTCCTCCACCCGAGCCACCCGACGGCGGCCCTGCCGGGCGATGGCAGCGCCTATTACACGCCGTACACCTTGGCCCAGGCCCTGTTCGCCCGCCTGACGGACCTGGGCGGCTGGGAGGTGGTAAGGCTGGCGGGCCCCCTGAACCTCCTGGTCCTGCTGACGGGTCTCGGCCGCCTGGTACGCGTACTGACCCCTCGACCGTGGGCCCCGGTGCTGGCTCTGGCGACGGTGACACTGCTGTCGGGTACGGCGGGCAACGGCCTCGGCCTGATGTCCCTGACGGTGAACCCCGGCTACCCGTCGACGTTCGCGATCGGCCTGACGTTCTGGGCGTGGGCGCTGACGGGTTCGATGGGGAGGGGCCTGGTCCGTTATGTGGGCCCGAAGGGCGGCCCGGGCTTGAGCGGGTACGCGGCGCTGGGCGCCCTGTACGCGGGGATCTTCCTGATCGACAGGAGCACAGGGGTAGGGGCGGCGCTAGGAGCAGCGGCTCTCATCGCAGGGCAAGGAAGGCTCGGTAAGGGGCGCGGGGCTGTGCTGAATTTGCGGCTACCGCCGCGTGGGCGCGACAAGCCCCCACCGGCCGGCACTTTGATCACAATGACGACAACAGCCCTACTACTGACAGCAGCCTGGCCCTACTTCAACGCCCTCACCCTCGACGGCCCGCCCCTCACCCTCGCCCTCATCCCCCTACAGCTCGCCCTGGCAGTAGCACTGTCGGCCCCCCACCCCTGGCGCCGCACCCTGGCCGCACTCACCGCCGCGGCAGCCTGCACCAGCTTCCTCACACTCCACGCAGGAGCAGTGATCCCCCGCTCCCTGGACCCCGTCGGCTTCCCCCGACCACCACGCTGGCCGACGTACGCCTGGGCGGCTCAGCACATCCCCCCGGGCGAGGTGGTGATCACCGACAGCCATCACGCCACACACACCCTCGCGGGCCACGGCCAAAACCTCGCCGCCCCCGCAAGCCCAGACGCATCGCTGGACGAACGAGAGCGGCGAAGGCGAACGGCAGACGTCCGCCGGTACCTCTCCCCCGAGTCGACCCGCGCCGAGCGCATCGCCGTAGTCCGCCGCTACCACGTCCGTTGGCTGCTGCTGACGCCGCAGCACACCGTGCCCGAGGAGGCCGTGGTGGTGACGTGGAGCCGGCGGACCGGGGAAGTGCTGGCGCGGGTCGGGGGCTGACTACTCGATGACGAGGTCGACGTCGATGTTGCCGCGGGTGGCGTTGGAGTACGGGCAGACCTGGTGGGCCTGCTCGACCAGCTTGCGGCCGGTCGCCTCGTCCACCGTGTCGGGCAGCTCGACGCGCAGCGTCACCTTCAGGCCGAAGCCCACACCCTGCTTGCCGATGCCGACCTCACCGGTGACGGCGGCCTCGGTGACGTCGACCTTGGCCTGGCGGCCGACGAGGCCGAGGGCGCTGGCGAAGCAGGCCGCGTAACCGGCGGCGAAGAGCTGCTCGGGGTTGGTGCCCTCGCCGTTGCCGCCGAGCTCCACCGGCGGGGCCAGCTGGAGGTCGAGCTTGCCGTCGGAGCTGATGGCGCGGCCCTCGCGGCCGTGGGTGGCGGTGGCGACTGCGGTGTAGATCGCGTCCATGAAGGATCCGTCCCTGTTCGAGAAGTCGGGGCTCGTTGACGGACATAAGTAGAGCACACAATTCAGTTGTGCACAACTAAATGGCGAGCAAGCGCTACCCTGGAGACATGAACCGCCCCGAGACACCCGACGCGCCCCAGGAGGACTGGCTCCGCCTGGACAGCCAGATCTGCTTCTCCCTGCACGCGGCATCGCGCGCCTTCAACGGCGTGTACCGCGTGATCCTCAAGGACCTCGGCCTCACCTATCCGCAGTACCTGGTGATGCTGGTGCTGTGGGAGCGGGGCGACCTGCCCGTCAAGAAGCTGGGCGAGCATCTGCGGCTGGACTCCGGCACGCTGTCGCCGCTGCTGAAGCGGCTGGAGGGGGCCGGCCTGGTCCGGCGGGAGCGCAGCGCGCGGGACGAGCGGTCGGTGGAGGTACGGCTGACCGCGGAGGGCGTGGCGCTGCGGGAGCAGGCGCTTCAGGTGCCGCGCAGGATCGCGGCGGCGACGGGCTTCGACGTGGCGGAGATCAACGCGCTGCGAACCCGCCTGGACGAGCTGACGGTGGCCCTGGACTCGGCGGCGCTGTCAGCGGCGGCGCAGTAGGACTGCCGACGCCCCCACCACTTACCGCCCATCTACGGCAAATCGAAGTGGCTATGCTCCACACACGGGCTTACTGACGAGGGGACGGCCACACATGACCTGGCTGATCACCGGCGGTGCCGGATACATCGGGGCGCATGTCGTACGGGCGATGACCGAGGCGGGCGAGCGGACGGTGGTCTACGACGACCTGTCCACCGGCATCTCCGAACGCGTACCCGACGGCGTCCCGCTGGTCGTGGGCTCGACTCTGGACGCGGAGCATGTGACCCGAGCACTCGTGGACCACGAGATCACCGGGGTCGTCCACCTGGCGGCGAAGAAACAGGTGGGCGAGTCGATGGAGCGCCCCCTGCTCTACTACCGCGAGAACGTCGAAGGCCTGCGCACCCTGCTGGAGTCGGTGACCAGGATCGGCGTCCCGTCCTTCGTCTTCTCCTCCTCGGCGGCGGTCTACGGCATGCCGGACGTGGAGTTGGTGACCGAGGAGACCCCGTGCGCCCCGATCTCGCCGTACGGCGAGACGAAGCTGGCGGGCGAATGGCTGGTACGCGCGACAGCGCGCGCGACGGGCCTGTCCACAGCATCCCTGCGCTACTTCAACGTGGCGGGCGCGGCGACCCCGGAACTGGCGGACGTAGGCGTCTACAACCTGATCCCGATGGTCTTCGAACGCCTCACCGCCGACGCCCCGCCCCGCATCTTCGGCGACGACTACCCCACGCCCGACGGCACCTGCATCCGCGACTACATCCACGTCGCGGACCTGGCCGAGGCCCACGTGGCAGCGGCCCGCACGCTCAGCGCCTCCCCCGGCCGTGACCTCACCCTGAACATCGGCCGCGGCGAGGGCGTCTCGGTCCGCGAAATGATCGACCGGATCAACGCCATCACCGGCTACGACCGCCCCCCGACCACCACCCCCCGCCGCCCCGGCGACCCCGCCCGAGTAGTGGCCTCCGCCACCCGAGCCGCCACCGAACTCACCTGGAAGGCCAAACACGACGTCCAGGACATGATCACGTCGGCCTGGGACGGGTGGGTACGCCAGCACCCGTCGGCCGCCCGCGGCTAGGGCCTGTCGGAATGCCTGCATCTCACCTTGATCGAGCAGTCGGCGCGGTCATCGGCTCGGCCGTCGGCGACGCGCTGGGCGCCCCCTTCGAGTTCGGCCCCGAGGGCGCCTTCTCCGCTCGCTTCCCCTCCCCCGGAGAGGGCGGCGAGATGTGCGGGGGCGGTGGCTGGGACCCGGGCGAAGCCACGGACGACACCCAGATGGCGGTACTGATCGCGGAGTCTCTGCTGGAGTGCGAAGGGCTCGAACTCCCGGACGTGTTCCGGCGGTTCCAGCGCTGGGCCGCGGCCGATCCGAAGGACATCGGGCTCCAGACGGAAGCGGTCCTGAGCAGTGGCGACCCCTGAGACATGGCGGCCGCCCTGCATTTCCAGGTGAGCCAGCGGGCGGCGGGGAACGGCGCGTTGATGAGGGCCGCACCGTCAGCCGTGCACTTCGCCGCACAGGGCCGCGCGGCAACGATGGACGCGGCCCGCACACTGTCCGCGCTGACGCACGGAGACGCGGCGGCCTGGGAGGGAACGGCGATCCTCCACGAGCTGATACGAGTGACACTGGCCGGCGACGACCCCCTGGCGGCCGTGCGGGAGACCCTCGAGGAGGTCCACCCGGACCACGTCGCCCGCTACGCGACGGTCCTCTCCCCCGACTGGCACCCCGACCGGGCCACCGAATTCAACGGCGCCGTCTGGCCCTGCCTGGGCTCGGCGGTCTGGGCCCTGCGCACCACGACCTCCTACGAGGAGGCGGTACGCGCCGCCATCGACCTGGGCGGCGACACGGACACGGTCGCGGCGGTGACCGGCTCCCTGGCGGGAGCGGTGTACGGCATCGGCGCCGTACCGAAGCGCTGGACGGAGCTGTTGCACGTCCCCTTGCCGGGGTTCGGCGAACGGGTGCTGGACGCCGGGGAGTTGGCGGCGCTGGCGCGCGGCCTGGTCACAGCGCCTTGAGCGCCCCCGCCGTAGCCCTGGCCAGGGACGCCAGGTAGCCCTTCGGGAGTTTGGGGCTGCGGATGACCACCGAGCGCCAGTACAGCGGGCCCGAGATCAGGTCCAGGGCCAGGTCGTGGTCGAGGTCCTTGCTGACCTCGCCCCGTCGCTCCGCCGCTGCCACGATGCCGCTGGCCACGCCGTCCTGGCCTTCTCGCAGCGCCTTCTGCATGGCCTCGGCGATCTCGGGGTTGCGGGCGGCCTCCGCCTGGAGGTCGGGGATGATCTGGGAGGCGACGGGGTGGCGCAGGGCGCGGGAGGTCACCTCGTAGAGGAGGCGCAGGTCGCCTTCCAGGGAGCCGGTGTCCGGGGCGGGCAGGCCCTGTACCGCCAGGGCCGAGACGACGTCCAGGACCAGGTGCAGTTTTGAGCGCCAGCGCCGGTAGACCGCCGTCTTGCCCACGCCCGCGCGCCGGGCGATGCCCTCGATGGACATGCGCGCATAGCCGACGGCCGCCAACTCCTCGAACACGGCAGCCCGGATCGCTTCCGTCACGTCCGCCCGCAGCACGGCCGCCCCCGCGGGGGCCCGGCGGCGCGGACGCGGCTGGGGTCCGTCGGCGTTCGTCGTCATGCGGACCAGCATAGGGCGTTACGACGAAACGGTTGCGTTCCGACGTCCCATCGGCCTACGCTCGCGTTGCGACGATACGGTCCCGTCCCGACGTAAGAGAACGCCAGGAGTCCTCCAGGGAAACGGATGGCGACGGACCGGTCGGCCGCAGCGCACCCCCACCCCACGAGCGAAAGCAGCGGATGTGAGCCAGGTCCTCGACACACCGCCCCCGACGACAACGGCCCCACCCGCCGACGTCGACCTCGCGGCCCTCGCCGCCCGCCACGGCCTCGCGGTCAGCGGTGCCCGCCCGACCCTGCCCGAGTACGTCCGCCAGCTGTGGGCCCGGCGCCACTTCATCGCCGCGTTCTCCACCGCCAAGCTCACCGCCCAGTACAGCCAGGCCAAGCTCGGCCAGCTCTGGCAGATCATGAACCCGCTGCTGAACGCGGCCGTCTACTTCCTGATCTTCGGCGTGCTGCTGGGCACCAAGGACGGCGTGCCGGACTACGTCCCGTTCCTGGTCACGGGCGTGTTCATCTGGACCTTCACGCAGAGCTCGATCCTCGCGGGCACCCGCGCGATCTCCGGCAACCTCGGCCTCGTCCGCGCCCTGCACTTCCCGCGCGCCGCGCTGCCGATCTCCTTCTGCCTCCAGCAGCTCCAGCAACTGCTGTTCTCCATGGGCGCCCTGGTCGTCATCCTGCTGGCCTTCGGTGTCCCGGTCGCCGCCTCCTGGCTGCTCGCCGTCCCGGCCCTGGTGCTCCAGTTCACCTTCAACGCGGGCGTCTCGCTGATCATGGCCCGGATCGGCGCCAAGACCCCCGACATCGCCCAGCTGATGCCGTTCGTGCTGCGCACCTGGATGTACACCTCCGGCGTGATGTGGAGCATCGAGCACCTGCTGGCCAAGCACCAGGACTGGCCGTCCTGGGTGGGCCCCGTGCTCCAGGCCAACCCGCCCGCCGTCTACATCGACCTCATGCGCTTCGCGCTGATCGACAGCTTCCACGGAAGCCAGCTCCCGCCGCACGTGTGGGCGCTCGCCACCGGCTGGGCCCTGCTCGCCGGCATCGGCGGATTCATCTACTTCTGGAAGGCTGAGGAGACGTACGGCCGTGGCTGAGAACACCGACGACACCCAGGTACCCACCGTCATCGCCGACCGCGTCGACATCGTCTACCGCGTCAACGGCACCGGCGGCGGCCGCGGCTCCGCCACCGCCGCCCTCAACCGCATCCTGCGCCGGAAGCAGACCGAGAAGGCGTCCGGCGTCCGCACGGTGCACGCCGTGAAGAAGGTGTCCTTCGTCGCATACAAGGGCGAGGCCATCGGCCTGATCGGCACCAACGGCTCCGGCAAGTCGACGCTGCTGAAGGCGGTCGCGGGGCTCCTCCCCGTGGAGAGCGGCGCCATCTACACCGACGGCCAGCCCTCCCTGCTCGGCGTCAACGCGGCCCTGATGGGCGACCTGACCGGCGAACGCAACGTCTACCTCGGCGGCCTCGCCATGGGCATGTCCCGCGAGCAGATCAAGGAGCGGTACCAGGAGATCGTCGACTTCTCAGGCATCAACGACAAGGGCGACTTCATCACCCTGCCGATGCGCACCTACTCCTCCGGCATGGGCGCCCGGCTCCGCTTCTCCATCGCCGCCGCCAAGGACCACGACGTCCTGCTCATCGACGAGGCCCTCGCCACCGGCGACGCGAACTTCCGCAAGCGCTCCGAGGCCCGCATCCGCGAGCTGCGCAAGGAGGCCGGCACGGTGTTCCTGGTCAGCCACAACAACAAGTCGATCCGCGACACGTGCGACCGCGTCCTGTGGCTGGAGCGCGGCGAGCTGCGCATGGACGGACCCACGGAGGACGTCCTGAAGGAGTACGAGGCCTTCACCGGCGACAAGAAGCCCAAGGCCAAGCCGAAGCCGAAGCCCAAGGTCACCGAGCCTGCGTAGGCCTCCCAGCACGAAGGGCGCCCCGAGCCGTCAAGGCCCGGGGCGCCCTTCACTGTCGTACCGCTACGAATGCGTCCGCAGCAGCGTGCGCATCGTCCGCATCGCCACCGAGAGGTTGGCGAGGTCGAAGGCGTCCGAGCCCTGGATCTCCTCCAGGGTGGTGCGCGCCCGGCCGAGGATCGCCGCGTTCTTCTCCTCCCACGCCTTGAAGCGCTGCTCCGGCGTGGAGGTGCCGTTGCCGACCGCGAGGACGTCCGCGGTCAGCGCCGAGTGGGCCGCGTACAGGTCCTCGCGGATGGAGGCGCGGGCCATGGACTGCCAGCGGTCGTTGCGCGGCAGCTCGATGATGCGGTCCATGAGCTGGGTGATCCGCAGCCGGTCGGCGAGGTCGTAGTACACCTCGGCGACCTCCAGCGGCTCCTTGCCCATGCGATCGGCCACCGAGACGATGTCGAGCGCCGGGAAGGCCGAGGAGAACCCGGCCACCCGCGTCGCGACCTCGTCCGGGACACCGACGCCGGACAGCTCGTCGTAGATCTGCTGGTACCACTCCAGGTCCGCGCCCTTGAGCAGCTTCGGCAGCTGCGACCAGACCTGCTCGACCCGCTCGGTGAAGAAGTCGACGGTGTCGGCGAGCTCCAGCGGCTGCGGCCGGTTGTTGAGCAGCCAGCGCGTGCCGCGCTCGACGAGCCGGCGCGAGTGCAGCCGGATCCGGGTCTGGACGTCGGCCTCGACCTTGTTGTCGAGCGCCTCGACCGCGTCCCACACCGCGGACGAGCGGAAGATCGCCCGCGCCACGGTCTGCGCCCGCACGATCTCCTCCAGCGAGGCGCCGGTCTCCTCGCGCAGCCGGTGCAGATACGTCGTACCGCCGGTGTTGACCGTGTCGTTGACCAGCACGGTCGTGGTGATCTCACGGCGCAGCGGGTGGCTGACGAGGTACTCCGGGAACCGCTCGCGCAGCGCGGTCGGGAAGTACGCGTGCAGCAGGGTGCTCAGGTACGGGTCGTCCGGCAGCGAGGTGTGCAGCAGCTCCTCGGCGACGGTGATCTTCGTGTACGCCAGCAGTACGGCCGTCTCGGGGCCTGTCAGACCGTGGCCGGTGGAGACCCGCTCACGGATCTGGCGGTCGGTGGGCAGGAACTCCAGGGCCCGGTCCAGGTGGCCGGCGCGGACCAGGTGGCGCAGGTAGCGCTGCTGGGCGTGGAGCATGTCCTTGGACTGGGCGAGGGCGTTGGCGATGGCCGTGTTCTGCGCGTAGTTGTTGCGCAGGACCAGCCGGCCGACCTCGTCGGTCATCTCCGCGAGCAGCTTGTTGCGCTGCTTGACGGTCATGTCGCCCTCGGTGACCAGCGCGTTCAGCAGGATCTTGATGTTCACCTCGTGGTCGGAGGTGTCCACGCCCGCGCTGTTGTCGATGGCATCGGTGTTGATCTTGCCGCCGTGCCGGGCGAACTCGATCCGGCCGAGCTGGGTCAGCCCCAGGTTGCCGCCCTCGCCGACGACCTGGACCCGCAGCTCGGCGCCGTCGACGCGGATGGCGTCATTGGCCTTGTCGCCGACGTCGGCGTTCGACTCGGTGCTCGCCTTGACGTACGTACCGATGCCGCCGTTCCACAGCAGGTCGACCTGCGCCTGGAGGATCGCCTTCATCAGGTCGGCCGGCGTCATCTTGGACACCTTGCCCTCGATGCCGAGCGCCGCGCGGATGTGCGCGTTGACCGGGATCGCCTTGGCGGTACGCGGGAAGACGCCACCACCGGCCGAGATCAGGTCGGTGTTGTAGTCGGCCCAGCTGGAGCGGGGCAGCTCGAACAGGCGGCGGCGCTCGGCGTACCCGGTGGCCGCGTCCGGTTCGGGGTCGATGAAGATGTGCCGGTGGTCGAAGGCGGCGACCAGGCGGATGTGCTCGCTGAGCAGCATGCCGTTGCCGAACACGTCACCGGACATGTCGCCGATGCCGACGACCGTGAAGTCCTCGGTCTGGGTGTCCACGCCCAGCTCCCGGAAGTGCCGCTTGACGGACTCCCAGGCGCCGCGGGCGGTGATGCCCATGCCCTTGTGGTCGTAACCGGCCGAGCCGCCGGAGGCGAAGGCGTCACCGAGCCAGAAGTTGTACTGCTCGGCGACCCCGTTGGCGATGTCGGAGAAGGTCGCGGTGCCCTTGTCGGCGGCGACGACGAGGTAGGTGTCGTCCTCGTCGTGCCGGACCACGTCGGCGGGCGGTACGACATCGCCGGCGACCATGTTGTCGGTGATGTCGAGCAGCGCCGAGATGAACGTCTTGTAGCTGGCGATGCCCTCGGCCAGCCAGGCGTCCCGGTCCACGGACGGGTCCGGGAGCTGCTTGGCGACGAAGCCGCCCTTGGCGCCGACCGGCACGATGACGGTGTTCTTCACCATCTGCGCCTTCACCAGACCGAGGATCTCGGTCCGGAAGTCCTCACGCCGGTCGGACCAGCGCAGACCGCCGCGCGCGACCTTGCCGAAGCGCAGGTGCACACCCTCGACCCGCGGCGAGTACACCCAGATCTCGTACGCCGGACGCGGCGCAGGCAGGTCCGGGATGGCCTGCGGGTCGAACTTCATGGAGACGTAGTCGTGCGGCTTGCCGCCCACGGCCTCCTGGAAGAAGTTCGTCCGCAGGGTCGCCTTGATCACCGTGAGGAAGGACCTCAGGATGCGGTCCTCGTCCAGGCTCGCCACCTGGTCCAGGGCCGCGTCGAGCTCTTCGAGCAGCGCGTCCACGATCTCGTGCCCGGCGCGCTGCCGGTCCGGCGACATCCGCGCCTCGAAGAGGGAGACGAGCAGGCGGGTGGTGTGGACGTTGTTGCGGAGGGTGTCCTCCATGTAGTCCTGGCTGAAGGTGGACCCGGCCTGGCGCAGGTACTTGGCGTACGCGCGCAGCACCATCGCCTGCCGCCAGCTCAGGCCCGCGGCGAGCACCAGGGCGTTGAAGCCGTCGTTCTCGGCCTGTCCGGTCCAGGTGGCGGCGAAGGCCTCCTGGACGCGCTCGCGGGCGTCGTCACCGGCGTAGTCGGCGCTGCCGTTCTGCGCCTTCGGCATCCGCAGGCCGAAGTCGTAGATCCACGCCGTCGCCCGGTCCGTGCGGCGCAGTTCGTAGGGCCGCTCGTCGATGACCTCGACGCCGAGCCGGTTGAGCACCGGCAGGACGGCGGACAGGGAGATCGCCGCGCCCTTGCGGTAGATCTTGAAGCGGCGCTCCTCGGGGGCGGCGCCGACCGGCTCGTACAGGCTGAGCGCGAAGTTGCTCTCCTCGGTCAGCTGCTCGATGTGGACCAGGTCGGCGACGGCCGAGCGCGGGGTGTGGTCGGCCTTGTAGCCCTCGGGGAAGGCGTTGGAGTAGCGGCGCAGCAGTTCGGCGGCGCGCTCCTCGCCGAGTTCGGCGTTGAGCGCGTCGGCGAAGCCGTCGGCCCAGGAGCGGGCGGCCTCGACGAGGCGGGCCTCGATGCGCTCCTTGTCGGCGTCGCTGAGCTGCGGCAGCTCGGTGCCCTGCGGGACGCGGACCACGAAGTGCAGCCGGGACAGGATCGACTCGGTGTTCCAGGCGGTGAAGTCGACGCTGGTACCGCCGAGCTCCTCCTTCAGGATGTCGATGATCCGCAGCCGGACGCCGGTGGTGTACCGGTCGCGGGGCAGGTAGACGAGGGCGGAGTAGTAGCGCCCGTACTCGTCCTGCCGCAGGTACAGGCGCAGCCGCCTGCGCTCCTGGAGGTAGAGGACGCTGGTGACGATCGACTGGAGTTCGTCGACGGGCGTCTGGAAGAGCTCGTCGCGCGGGTAGGTCTCCAGGATCTGGAGCAGGTCGCGGCCGTCGTGGCTGTTGGGCGAGAACCCGGCGCGCCTGAGGACGTCGTCGACCTTGCGCCGGATGACCGGGACCCGGCGGACGGACTCGGTGTACGCGGCGGAGGAGAAGAGCCCGAGGAAGCGCCGCTCACCGATGACATTGCCCTCGGCGTCGAACTTCTTGACGCCGATGTAGTCCAGGTACGAGGGCCGGTGGACGGTGGAGCGGCTGTTGGCCTTGGTGAGGACCAGCAGCTTGTGCTCGCGGGCCTTGGCGCGGGCGTCGGCGGGCAGCCGCTCGAAGGAGGGGCTGACGGGGTGGGCGTCGTCACCGGCGTGGTGCGGGTCGGAGCGCAGGATGCCGAGGCCGGTGCCGGGCACGGCGGCGAGGGAGTCGTCCTGGCGCAGCTCGTACTCGCGGTAGCCGAGGAAGGTGAAGTGGTCGGCGGCCAGCCACTGGAGCAGCTCGCGGGCCTCCTCGACCTCCGGTCCGGGCAGATCGCCGGGGACGTGCTCCTCGGCCAGGTTCTCGGACAGCCGCATCGCGGCGTCCCGCATCTTCTCCCAGTCCTCGACGGCCTCACGGGCGTCGGACAGGACACGCAGCAGATCGGCGGTGATCTGCTTGAGGTCGGCGCGGTCGGTCTCGCGATCGATCTCTACGTGGATCCAGGACTCGGTGTGCGCGTCGTGCGGGCGCTCGTCGGCGGCCGGAGGCGTGCTGAGCACCTCGACGAGCTTGCCGGTGACATCGCGGCGGACGACGACCTGGGGGTGGATGACGACGTGGATCCCGCGGCCCTGGCGGGTCAGCTCATTGGTGACGGAGTCGACCAGGAAGGGCATGTCGTCGGTGACGACCTCGACGACGGAGTGGCTGCACGTCCAGCCGTTCTCCTCCACCGTCGGCGTATGGACCCGCACATTGGCCGTGCCCTGCGGTCGGGTCTCGGCCAGCCGGTAGTGCGAGTAGGCGGCTCCGAAGACATCGACCGGGTCGCGGTCGCTGAGGTCCTCCGGGGCGGTGTGCAGGTAGTAACGCTGGAGGAACGAGAGCACGGTGTCCCGGTCCGGGGTGGCCTCGCCCGTGGTCCCAGTCGGTAGGTGCCCCCCGACCGGGCTGTTCTCAGCTACCCGGGCGGCCCGTTCGAGCAGCTCGGCCTTGGCTTCGTCCAGCTTGGTCTGCATTGTCCTCTGGCTCCTGTCGCGCGCCGTTGCGTGACGTAGAAGGAAGTACGGTCTCGTCCCCTCCGACGTAACGTCGCGACGCGGGGTGTCCGGTCTGCTTCGACGCTATGCCGCGAGGTGAGATGAGCGGGGGGATATCAGCCAATTTCGCCGCGCCCGACGGGTGTGACACTGCTCTCCGCACTGCCGCCACCGCGGGGTTGCGGATCGCCGCGGGAACCCTCTCGTCCCCACCCCGCCCCCGAAGACCAGCGACCACCGCCCGGCCACGGATGTCCTCCGTGCTCACCGGGCGCAGGGCAGGGGCAACAACGCCCCCGCGAGCTATCGCGCTGATCACGCCACAAGGCTATCGCTGATTACCGGGGGCCCGTCATGAGCCGTATGTGTACAAAACCAGGGCTGGAAGTTTGACGTTCTGCACAGTAAGCGCGCACAGCGGGCGGTCGTCACCGCCCTGCGGCCACTGCCCTGCGGCACCCACTCGGCGTACGCCCCCTTGGCAAGGCCGGGCAACCGAGGCACGTTGCCAGACATGACAGCCAAAATCCTCATCGTCACCGGCGACGCGGCGGAGTCCCTGGAAGTCCTGTACCCCTACCAACGCCTCCGCGAAGAGGGCTACGACGTCCACATCGCCGCCCCCACCCGCAAAAAGCTCCAGTTCGTGGTCCACGACTTCGAACCCGGCTTCGACACCTACACCGAGAAGCCCGGCTACACCTGGCCCGCGGACCTGGCCTTCGCCGAAGTGGACCCCGGCGACTACGCCGCCGTAGTGATCCCCGGCGGCCGAGCCCCCGAATACCTCCGCAACGACCCCGAACTCCGCAAGATCCTGAAGTCCTTCATCGACGCCGACAAACCCATGGCCCAGATCTGCCACGGCCCCCTGCTCACGGCCGCGATCGACGCCCTACGAGGCCGCCGCGTCACGGCGTACCCCGCCCTGGAACCGGACATGCAACAGGCCGGCGCCACCTTCCAGGACGCGGAGGCAGTGGTCGACGGCACCCTCGTCTCCTCCCGCGCCTGGCCCGACCACAGCGCCTGGATGCGCGAGTTCCTGACGGTCCTGCGGGCGAAGGCTCCGGTGGCGTAGGGGACGACGCACAAGACAAGGCCGTCAGAGACAAAGCCGTCAGAGACAAGGCGGCGTAGCCAACAGGCCCCGCCGACCGCCTACGCCGCCAACCGCTCCGCCTCCGCGACGGCCTCCCCCAGGGAGTCCACCACCGGCACCCCGACCTCCTCCAGGCTGGCCCGACTGTGCGACCCCCCGGTGTACAACACGGCCCGCGCCCCCACATGCAACGCCGCCACCGCGTCATCGGCCGCGTCCCCGATCACCACGGTCCGCGCCGGGTCGACCCCGCCCAGCGCCCCGAGATGCCGCACCATGTGCTCGGCCTTGCTCCCGCCGGAGGGCCCTGTCCGCCCGTCCACCCGTATGAAGTGCGCATCGATCCCGAACCCCCGCACCAACGGCACCAGCTCGTCATGGGTGTACATGCTGAGGATGGACTGGCTCCGTCCGGCCGCCCCCCAGCCCGCGAGCAGCTCGGTCGCCCCCGCCGTCAGCCCGCACCCCACACGGTGCTCGGCGTAGTACCGGTGGAAGGTGCCGTCCATGACCTCCCACTCGGCATCGGTCGGCAGCCGCCCCAACAGCCGCTCGTAGAACTTCGGCACCGGCACGCAGTACAGCGCCCGGTACTGCTCCATCGTGATCGGCTCAAGCCCCAGCTCGCCGAAGGCCGCGTTCGTGGCCCCGATGATCGCGTCATTGTCGTGGAACAGCGTCCCGTTCCAGTCCCAGACGATGTGCGCCCCTGCTCGCTTCCCCATGCCGAAAACCGTACCCGCCCTCACTGACAATCAAGAGAACCGCAGGTCAAGGCGGGAAATCGCCCAGCGGCACAGTCACCTCACCCGCCGAGCCCCACCAGATTCGGAATCTCCTGCGTCGCGAACCACAGCAGTTCATGGTCCTCGGCCCCGTCCACGACGAACTGCGCGTCGTCGTCCCCGCCGTCCGCCGCCACCAGCGCCTCCGCGGCGGCGGTCACATCCGCCTCCGCGTCCCCGCTGTCGACATGCACCGAGGCCACCTTGCCCAGCGGTACGGCTCCGGCGACCCGCACCTCACCTGGCGCCGCCGGTTCCAGTCCCCGGTCGGGGTCGACCGTCGCCGCCCCGTCGGCGACATCGACGGCCACCACGACCCGCCGCCGCGCCGCCCCGGCATCCGCCGCCAGCAGCCGCAGCGAGGCCACGGCGGCCCGGTTGAGCGCGGCGTACTCCAGCTCCTCGATGTCGTCGGAGAGGTACCACTCCCGCAGCGCGGGAGTGACGGCGTAGGCGAGGAGCGGCCCGCCCCCCAGCTCACCCGTCTTGTACGCCTCGGCGAGCCCGGGAAGGGTCAGGGGGACGTAGACGCGCATTGGCTGGCCGCTTTCGTGGTCGGAGGCTCCGCAACAACCCCGGGGAGGGCGTGACCCGCACCTCCTGAAGGGCCTTCAGGATACGTGCGCCGTCCCCTTTCGAGCGCCCACCCGAGCCCTCGCGGCCGTCCACTCCCGTCCGGAAACTCACCCGGTGCACCCCCGGACTTCCGGGCCGAAACACCCCCGAAGTCATCCGGATAGGTGAAGATTCCGACCCCCGCGACCCGCCCCCGCCCTTGCTTGATGCGGCCGCCCTCACCCCCGTACAAGATCCCCAACCGCAAAGTTACTGCCCGGTATTTCCCGGGCCGACCCATCGGGGGCACCCATGAACAAGGTCATGACGAGGGCAAGGACGACAAAGACCCACCCCGGCGCCCGCCCGCCCGGCCGCCGAGACACCCGCCGACCCGGCGGCACCCCGCCCCGCACCCCGAGCGGGAGGCTGCGCACCCCGAGTGCGGCTCCCCGCACCCCTGGCGACCCGACAGCCACCACTCGGCGCACCGCGACCCTCGAATCCCCGCTGGTCCCGCCCCAGACTCCCCGCCGCCCCATCCCACCGACCGTCCCCCAACCCCGCCCCACCGACGTCTTCGCCGACCGTCTCCTCGCCGTCCTCAGCGGACAGCGCCCGGTCCACTGCATGCTCCGGCACACCGCGGGCCGTGCCTACGACGACCTGGCCTGGCTCGCCGAACGCGGCCCCCTGCGCGCCCGCCACGGCACCCGCCCGGTCGTCCGGGACATCGGCTACTACGTCCCCTCCCCCGGCGCCATCGAGGTCTTCGCCCGCATCGGCGCCGGCGACCGCCTACGCGCCATGGCCTTCCGCCTGGAACAGGGCGCGGACCTCCGCTGGCGCTGCACGGCAGTGGAACTGGGCGGCCCCGCCCGCCCCCGCGCGAACGACGACTGAGCCCGCCGTACGGCCTCGTGGCCTCATGCCGAAGGGCCGGGGCACCCACATGGGTACCCCGGCCCTCCCAGCCGCCGCCACGCCCTCTCAGGCGCCGCGACACCGCTTCAGCGCACTACATCCGCGGGCTACTTCTTACGACGCCGTCCGCCGCGCGACTGCTTGCGCCGCTCCGCGCGGGTGAGGCCGTCCGCCTCCGAGCGCACCGGCTCGTCGTCGTCGGACCAGTCGCTCTCGATGGTGCCGCCCGCGCCGTCCACGGTCGGCGCGGAGAGGTGCAGGTTCCGCCGCTGCGGAGCGTCGAGACCCTTCGCACGGATCTCCGGGCGCGAGCCGGCCTGCGCGGGAACCGCGTCCTGCGCGGCCTTCTCCAGCGTCGGCTTGGCGTCCTCGACCGGGACCTCCTCGACCTGCTGCTCGACCTGGACCTCCAGGTTGAACAGGTAGCCGACGGACTCCTCCTTGATGCCCTCCATCATCGCGGTGAACATGTCGAAGCCCTCGCGCTGGTACTCGACCAGCGGGTCCTTCTGCGCCATCGCGCGCAGGCCGATTCCCTCCTGGAGGTAGTCCATCTCGTAGAGGTGCTCGCGCCACTTGCGGTCCAGGACCGACAGCACGACCCGGCGCTCCAGCTCACGCATGATCTCGGAGCCGAGCTGTGCCTCCCGCGCCTCGTACTGGGCGTGGATGTCGTCCTTGATGGACTCGGCGATGAACTCGGCGGTGAGACCGGCGCGGTCCCCGGCCGTGTCCTCCAGCTCCTCGATGGTGACCTCCACCGGGTAGAGCTGCTTGAAGGCGCCCCACAGCCGGTCCAGGTCCCACTCCTCGGCGAAGCCCTCGGCGGTCTCCGCGGTGATGTACGCGTCGATCGTGTCGTTCATGAAGTGCTGGACCTGCTCGTGCAGATCCTCGCCCTCCAGGACGCGGCGGCGCTCGCCGTAGATGACCTCACGCTGGCGGTTGAGGACCTCGTCGTACTTCAGGACGTTCTTGCGCGTCTCGAAGTTCTGCTGCTCGACCTGCGACTGCGCGGACGCGATCGCGCGGGTGACCATCTTGTTCTCGATCGGCACGTCGTCCGGGACGTTCGCCATCGACATCACGCGCTCGACCATCTGCGCCTTGAACAGCCGCATCAAGTCGTCACCCAGGGACAGGTAGAAGCGGGACTCGCCCGGGTCGCCCTGTCGGCCGGAACGGCCGCGCAGCTGGTTGTCGATACGCCGCGACTCGTGCCGCTCGGTGCCCAGTACGTACAGGCCGCCGAGGTCCTCGACCTCTTCCTTCTCGGCCTTGACCGCGTGCTCGGCGCGCTCCAGGGCGGCCGGCAGCGCGTGCGCCCACTCCTCGATGTGCTCCTCGGGGTCGAGGCCGCGCTGGCGCAGTTCCGCGTCGGCGAGGTCCTCGGGGTTGCCGCCGAGCTTGATGTCCGTACCACGGCCGGCCATGTTGGTGGCCACGGTCACGGCGCCCTTGCGGCCCGCCTGGGCGACGATGGTCGCCTCACGGTCGTGCTGCTTGGCGTTCAGCACCTCGTGCTGGACACCGCGCTTGCTCAACTGCTGCGAGAGGTACTCGGACTTCTCGACCGACGTCGTGCCGACGAGGATCGGCTGGCCCTTCTCGTGCTTCTCGACGATGTCGTCGACGACCGCCTCGAACTTGGCGACCTCGGTGCGGTAGATCAGGTCCGACTGGTCCTTGCGGATCATCGGCCGGTTCGTCGGGATCGGCACCACGCCGAGCTTGTAGATCTGGTGGAACTCGGCGGCCTCGGTCATCGCCGTACCGGTCATGCCGGACAGGCCGGGCTGTTCCTTGCCGTCGTGGTCGTGGCGCTTGTAGAGGCGGAAGAAGTTCTGGAGGGTGATCGTGGCGAGGGTCTGGTTCTCGTCCTTGATGTCCACCCCTTCCTTCGCCTCGATCGCCTGGTGCATGCCCTCGTTGTAGCGGCGGCCGGCGAGGATACGGCCGGTGTGCTCGTCGACGATCATGACTTCGCCGTCCATGACGACGTAGTCCTTGTCCTTCTTGAAGAGCTCCTTGGCCTTGATGGCGTTGTTCAGGTAGCCCACCAGCGGCGTGTTCACCGACTCGTAGAGGTTGTCGATGCCGAGCCAGTCCTCGACCTTGGAGACGCCGGACTCGTGGATGGCGACCGTGCGCTTCTTCTCGTCGACCTCGTAGTCGCCGGTCTCCTCGATGCCCTTGAGCTGGTTGCCGGCCTCGCCCCGCTTCAGGCGGGTGACCAGCTTGGCGAAGTCGCCGTACCACTTGGTGGCCTGGTCGGCCGGGCCGGAGATGATCAGCGGCGTACGGGCCTCGTCGACCAGGATGGAGTCGACCTCGTCGACGATGGCGAAGTTGTGGCCACGCTGGACGAGCTCGTCCTGGGACCACGCCATGTTGTCGCGCAGGTAGTCGAAGCCGAACTCGTTGTTCGTGCCGTACGTGATGTCGCACGCGTACTGCTCGCGGCGCTGGGCGGGCGTCATGTTGGCGAGGATGCAGCCGACATTCAGGCCCAGGAACTTGTGGACGCGACCCATCATCTCGGAGTCGCGCTCGGCCAGGTAGTCGTTCACCGTGATCAGGTGAACGCCCTTGCCGGACAGCGCGTTCAGGTATGCGGGCAGGGTGCCGACGAGGGTCTTGCCCTCACCGGTCTTCATCTCGGCGACATAGCCGAGGTGGAGGGCGGCGCCACCCATGATCTGCACGTCGTAGTGGCGCTGGCCGAGTGCGCGCTTGGCGGCCTCACGGACCGTCGCGAACGCCTCGGGGAGCAGGTCGTCCAGGGTCTCACCATCGGCGTAGCGCTGCTTGTACTCATCGGTGAGCGCCCGCAGCTCGGCGTCGGAGAGGTCGACGAAGTCCTCTTCGATGGAGTTGACCTGGTCCGCGATGCGGTGCAGCTTGCGCAGGATCTTGCCTTCGCCTGCACGCATGATCTTCGAGAGGACGGACACGGGGGTTGGTCTCCTTGCCGGTCGGGCCTGGGACGGTCGGTTTCCATTTGACTTGACTGAGCAACGGCCATCGTATGCGAGGACCCCGCCACGCCGGGAGGCCTGCCGATACCGCGACCGTCCGCTGCTTCACATCTCTTCGAAAGGCACAACGGACGGGCGGCGCGGATAGTGCCGTGCGGCGCCCACGAATTGCGCGAATTGTGATCGCCCGCTCACGCACGGCAAATACCTGGCACCTTCGAGGGCCCCCGAGCAGAATCGGCGGATGGACCCCGTGACGCTGACCACCGACCGGCTCCTGCTGCGCACAGTCGGCCCGGACGACACCGATGCCGTGTTCCGTGCCGTCCAGGACCCCGACATCCTGCGCTGGACCACGATCCCCTCGCCCTACCTCCCGGAACACGCCGGCAGCTTCACCGAGCAACTCGTCCCCGACGGCTGGGCGGACGCCACGATGTTCACGTTCGGCGTCTTCCTCCTCGAAGGGGAGGAGCTGGTGGGCATGCTGGGTCTGACGATGCGCGCCCTGGGCGTCGCTGAGGTCGGCTTCTGGACGGCGAAGGAACACCGCGGCAAGGGCTACACCACCGAGGCGGTCCTCACCGCCGTCCGCTGGTCATTCACCGAGGCCTCCATCGACCGCGTCGAATGGCGGGCCGAGGTGGGCAACCACGCCTCCCGCGCGGTGGCGCAACGCGCCGGCTTCACCATGGAAGGCACCCAACGCTCCGCCCTCAACAACAAGGGCGTGCGCAGAGACTGCTGGGTAGCCTCCCTACTCCCATCAGACCTGGGCCTGCCGTCGACGGCACCGTACTTGCCGGCGAAGAGCTGACGCCGAACCTGCGGCCAGTCACGGGTGGGGCGCAGCGGCACCCCGCATGCGCGGGCGAGCACACCCACCCGACGGCGCCCCCGCCCAGCGCATCCTCACAAACCCCCAGCTCACCCCCCACTGTCAGTGCCACCCCCTATCGTGCGAGCCATGACGACCCCGCGCCCCAGCACCGATCTCTCGGCAGACGAGGCCCGCCGCATCGCCCTCCGCGCCCAGGGCTTCCTCGGCACGCCCAACCGCAGATCCGGCGTCCGCGGCGTCCTGCGTCACCTCGGCGCGGTCCAACTCGACACCATCTCGGTCCTGGCCCGCTCCCACGAGCTCATCCCGTACGCCCGCCTCGGCGCGGTGGGCCGCGGCACGGTCGAGAACGCGTACTGGACGGACACCCACGCCTTCGAGTACTGGTCCCACGCCGCCTGCATCCTCCCGGTCGAGGAGTGGCCCCACTTCGCCTTCCGCCGCCGCGCCTACCGCAACCGCCCGCACTGGGGCCATGAACTCCCGGACGGCGCCTACGACCAGGTGATCAAGCAGCTCACCACCGAAGGCCCGCTCACCGCCACGGAGTTGGGCGGCGCGAAGAAGACCAGCGACTGGTGGGACTGGTCCGGCTCCAAGGTCGCCGTGGAACGCGCCCTGATGTACGGCGAGGTCGTCTGCGTGGAGCGCCGGGGCTGGAAGCGGGTGTACGACCTGGCGGAGCGCGCCATCCCGAACGACCTGCTCCACGACGAGCTGGACGACACCGAGTGCCTGCGCCGCCTGGTCCGCCTCGCGGGTCAGTCCCTCGGCGTCGGCACCCGCGCGGACATCGCCGACTACCACCGTCTCAAGGCCGAGCAGGTCGACGCGGTCATCGCGGACTCCGGCCTGATCCCGGTCACGGTGCAGGGCTGGGCGAAGCCCGCCTGGGCCGATCCTGCGGCCCTGGAGACCCCGCCGCGCGGCCGCCACCGCACCACGCTCCTGTCCCCGTTCGACTCCCTGATCTGGGAACGGGCACGCACGGAGCGGATCTTCGGCTTCACCCACCGCCTGGAGGCCTACGTCCCCCGCCAGAAGCGCGTCCACGGCTACTTCGCGATGCCGGTCCTGTCGGGCGGCCATCTCATCGGCCGAGTGGACCCGGCCCGCGAAGGCCGCACCCTGGTGGCCAAGCAGGTCACCCTGGACGGCCGAAAGGCGGTTCCAGGGGTCGCCCAGGCCCTGGTGGAGGCAGCGAGCTGGGTGGACTGCACGAACGTACGCGTGGAACGCGTCGAGGCCCCGGAGCTGCGCGAGCCCCTCGACCAGGCACTCACCGGCCTGCTGGCCTGAGAGCGGTCAGAACCCCCTCCTGGACTCCGCTACCGGATCTCCAGGATCTTCTCCCGCATCGCGTACACCACGGCCTCCATCCTGGAGTGCAGCTGGAGCTTCTCCAGGATGTTGCGCACATGGTTCTTCACGGTGTTCTCGGAGATGAACAACTCCTTCGCGATATCGCGGTTGTTCATGCCCGTGGCGACCAGCTTGAGCACCTCCAGCTCACGGTCGGTCAGCCGCGGCGCCGGAACCAGCCGCCGCTCGTCCGTCCGCTGGATCATCGACTTGAACTCGGTGAGCAGCTTGGACGCCATCGACGGGCTGATCTGCGACTGCCCGTCGGCCACCGCGCGAATGGCGGTGGCCACCTCGTCCGTGGAGATCTCCTTCAGGAGATAACCGGTCGCGCCCGCCTTGATCGCGTCGTAGAGGTCGGCCTCCTCGTCGCTGATCGTCAGCATGATGATCTTCGCGCTGGGCGCCACCTCCTTGATGGAGGTGCAGGCCTCGATCCCGCCCCGCTTCGGCATCCGCACATCCATCAGCACGATGTCGGGCAGCAGATCGGCGGCCTTGTCGACGGCCTCGGCACCGTCCCCCGCCTCCCCGACGACCTGGATGTCCTCTTCGGCGGCGAGCACGATCTCCAGTCCACGGCGGAAGAGGGCGTGGTCGTCCACGACGAGGACTCTGATCGGCTCCTTGCGTGAGGGGCCCGCGTCCGGGCGCACGCCGACGACACCGCCGTCGGCATCCTCGTCCTGCATCGGTCCGAAGGTGTCCGCCATCGTTCCTCCCCCTGAAGGCTGTGGCTGGTCAGGTGCCATCGCCAACCCAAGGCAGCGGCCCACCGGTTGGGCCGGTGCGGCCATGATTTCATGCCCGGACGACACCGCGGTGACAGAGCGGGGCGCGAACTGGTCGCACACCGGTGCCCCTGGGGGCGCACACGCGCTCCAGGGGCACCCGCTCGTCGGTCAGCCGGGTGGCTCAGCCGCCCAGCGTGCCACCGGCCGCCTGGGCGTCCGCCTCCGCGACCATCGGGTCCGTGTTGAGGTGGATGACGCCGTAGTCGTAGGCGTGCCGCCGGTAGACGACACTCGGTTCCTTGGTCTCGGAGTCGATGAACAGATAGAAGTCGTGCCCGACCAGTTCCATCTCGTAGAGAGCTTGGTCGAGGGACATCGGGGAGGCGACGTGCGTCTTCTCGCGTACGACGAGGGGACCCTCGCCCTTCACTTCGAGCGAGCCGATCTTCTTGGTGGGAACGCCGTCCGGCTCTTCCTCCTGGAAGGCGTGGCCGTTCCCGTTGAGCGTCGCCGCGCCCGGGACATGGTCGGGGACCTCGGCTGCCGTGAGCCGTCGCGCGCCTCGGCGCGAGTAGCGCTTGTCATGCTGCTTGCGCAGCCGCGCGTCCAGCTTCTCCGCCGCCAGATCCAGTGCCGCGTACGGGTCGCTGGCCGCCGCCTCCGCCCTGATCACCGGACCACGGGAGCGGAGCGTGATCTCCACTCGGTCACTGCGGTCGGCCTGTCGGGGGTTGGGCTCCTTGGACACCTCGACGTCGAGGCTGATCACCTTGCCATCGAGCTTCTGGATCTTCTCCAGCTTCAGCTTCTCGGCCACGTGCTTGCGGAACCGCTCGGGCACCTCGGTCTTGCGGCCCTTGACGACGATGTCCACGCAGAACTCCGTTCCCGGATCGCTCCGCTCCAGCGGCGGAGCATCTCCCTTTTGCACCAGGCTCCGGCGAACCCCGGAACCTCGGACTCGGTGACTTCCACCTCCTCCTCCCCCATGGGCAAGATCTCCACCCCGCCGGCTCGGGTGAATACGAAAACCCGCAGCACGGCATTCAGTTTTGAGAGGGATGGCCTGCGCCTTTCTCTCACAACCGAACATATCTCGCCCGGACGGATGTCGTCACCCTCTACTGCGGCGTACCTCCGTTCAGGTGAATTGGCCCTCTCATTACCTGCAACGATGCAAGTTCGGTGTCAGTTCCGGTTTATTTCGAAGGCATCCGGCGAAGCCGCGACGACGGCCGCGCACAGCGCATCACCTGCGCGGATACCGCGCGTCATTCCCGGCACTGAGTGCCTCCGCACCGCCGCCTCCGCCTTCACTTCCGCACTCCGTTCCCCCCTGTCTTCTCTGTCTTCCCGTCCAACCGCCGTACACACCGCCGTCACCCCGGCATCACGTCCAATCAGCCGTACCGTTCCCCTTGCCCCTTCCCGCACCGCACGCGCCGCCTCCGCCAATGAGGCACCGGTCGTCATCAGGTCGTCGACCAGCACGACCGAACCGCCGCCCAACAGCCGGCCCGCACCCGGCGCGACCTCCAGAGCGCCCGCCAGATTGTTCAGCCGCTGCCGGGAGTTGAGCCCCGACTGATCGGCCACGGCCCGCCGCTGCCGCAGCACGGCGAGCACCCGCGCGGGCGTACCGGCCCGCCGCAGCTCGGCCGCCGCCGCGAGCGCGATCCGCCGCGCCGGATCATGCCCGCGAGCCCGCACGGCCCCGCGCGCCGACGGCACGGGCACCAACAGCACCACGTCCCCGCGCGGGCCGCTCCCCGCCCGGAGCCCCGCCCGCACGGCTCCCGCCAGCGCCACCCCGAGCGGCGCCGCCAACGCCAGCGCCCCGCGCTCCTTGTGGGCCAGCAGGACGGCCCGTACCTCGTCCGCGTACCGAGCCGCCGCGTGCACGACCGGCAGCCCGGACGGCGCCGGATCAGGCCGGACCCGGCACGGCACGGCCCCCCTCAGTGCCGTACGGCACTGAGGACAGAGCACCGTACGGGGCCGCCCGCAGCCCCCGCACTCGGCCGGCAGCACCAGATCGGTGAGGTCCCGCCACCACTCCCGCATGACCACCACTGTGCCCATCCGGGCGCCTGCCTGCCACCCCTGTGGACAACCACCTGTGGATAACTCCGCCGGGATCACGCAAAGGCCATTTGACCTGGGGAAAACACGGCATGTGAAGGCACGGCATGAGAAAGCGGCCGTCCCCGCCGAAGCCAAGCCTCGACCGAAATCAGCCGCTCACCCCTCGACAGCGGGTCCGCTCACCCCGGATAGACCGGCGCCGTCCCGTCCGTCACGACCTTCTGCCACTGTCCGCCGGCCTGAAGCCGCACGATGCCGTCCTCGGAGTAGGCCACCAGCGCCAGCCGGTCGTCCTCGGTCGCGGCGATCTCCTTCACCCCGGTGAGCGCGGCGGGCGCCGGCCCCTCCGGCGTGGATCCGTCGACCTGCACGTACCGCACCGTCTGCACGCCGTCCTGTTCACGGCCGACCACCACGAGCCGGCTGTCGCCCGCCCAGGAGACGGTGGTGACCTCCTCCAACTGCGGCGTGGCGGAGCGCAGTTCCATGACCGAGACCGTCGGCCGGTCCTCCCCGGGCTTCGTCTCGCGCTCGATCCGCCCGATGAGCAGGGACGACTGCTCGCCCTGGGACACCACGAGCGCGATCCGCACCCCGTCCGCGGCGACCCGGACCGACTCGATGCGCCCGTCCAGCCCTGGTGTCTTCACCTCGAGTGGATCGCCCGCGCCGTTCTCCAGCAGAAGCAGCCTCGGGTCGTCGGGGTTCCGGTCGGCGATCCAGAGGTCGTGCTGGGCGTCCCAGCTCGGCGCGGTCAGCCGGTCCTTCTCCGTCTTGCCCGCACTGCGCAGCACCGGCTCCCCGAGCGATCCGCCCGACACCAGCGAGCCGACGTACAGCTGCTTGCCGTCCCGGCCGACCCCGGCCGCCATCTCCTCGTCCCGCGAGACGGCCGCGGACCGCAGTTGCGTCTGCCCCTCGCCCAGCGCGCCCGGCACCGCCTCCGGCGTCCGCGCGCCCTCCTCGGCCTTCATCCGCACGAGCCGGTGCTCGTCGTCGACGAAGTACACGTACTCGACGTCATCCGTGGACCCGCGCGTGGCCGTGGATCCGGCCCGCCCGGAAGCCAGCGAGCACAGTTGCCGGTCGCCCGACTCCAGCACGACCTCTTCCAGCGAGGGCGACAGGCTGCGCAGCGTGAACAGCAGCTGGGCCGCCATCTCGGTGCACCGGTTCAGGCCGACCCGGGCCGCCTTGTCGTTCAGCGGCACGGTCAGCTTGTTCTGCTCGTCGGGCGTCAGCGTGGTGGTGCCCTTCGCCAGCGCCGTACCCGTGGGGAAGCTCGTCCGGACCACGTGCCTGAGCAGGGTGGTGGGCCCCTTCAGCACCGAACGCACCATCTGCGTCATCGGGTCGACACGCTCACGGACGAAGACGGGGTCGGCGACGGCCGCCGTCTGCCGGCTCCCGCCCGCGACGCTGTTCGAGGCGAAGTAGTACTTGTTGACCGACGTGTAGTTCCGCTCGAAGTCGCCCTGCCCCAGGACGACACCCGGCGGCAGCTCGTCGATGCGCCACTGCTTGGTCTTCGGGTCCTGTGCGAGATGCAGCAGCGCCTCGTAGCCGCCGTCCGCCGGCGCGTACGACTGCTGCTCGTCCACCGTGGCGACCTTGATGCCGCTCAGCGTGAACGAGGTCTCCCCCGTGTCCTCCCGCCCCCGCGGCCGGGGCAGCTCGAAGGCGTCGGGACTGTCCGCGAGGACCGTCGTGCCCGTCCTCGGCTGCCACGCCTTCGCCGCGCCCTTGGTCAGATACTGGCTCGCGGTCTCATAATTCGGATCGTCGCTGGTCAGCGCCTCAAGAAAGCCCTGTACGAGCTGTGTGGGCGTCGCGTCCTCCGGGGGCGGCACCGCGAACACCCGCACCTGGGTGTCCTGGATCTGAGTGGAGTCGACCCCGCTCAGATCCCCGCTGTCGGGCATCGAGGCACACCCGGCCAGCAGTACGGCGCCACAGGCGACGTACGCCACCGCGCGTCCCGGCCGCCGCCGGGTGCCCCCCTCGCGGTCAGCGCCCACGAAATGCCTCCCCTTGCCTGCTCGGGTCCTGCGACGGCCCGGCGTTGTCATCGCGCGCCGCCTCCCCGGCGGGCGCGTCGTCCTGTCGTCGCGGCACCGAGGCGGGCCGGGGCACCACGCGCGCGCCGTTGCCCGGCAGTGCCGTCGGATCGGCCGTGGGGGCCATTCCGTTCGGCCGCTGCGGGATCGGGTCGCGCGAGGGCATGCCGGACGCCTCGCCGGTCAACTGCGCCGGCACGGTCGCGCTCTTCTCCCCGCGCGGGAGACCTGCGTCGTCCAGCCCGCGGTTACGGCGCGAGTCCTTCGGCTCCAGCGGTATCGGGGAGCCCCTGAGCGGCTCGTCCGCGGTCCGCGGCAGCGTCAGGCGGAACTGGGAGCCGCCACCGGGCTCGCCCCAGGCCTGGAGCCAGCCGCCGTGCAGCCGGGCGTCCTCCAGGGCGATGGACAGCCCCAGACCCGTACCGCCGGTGGTACGCGCGCGTGCCGGGTCGGCCCGCCAGAAACGGCTGAAGACGCGGGTCGCCTCGCCGGGCTTGAGCCCGACGCCGTAGTCGCGCACCGCGACCGCGACCGCCCCGCCCGCCGAAGCGAGCTTGACCACCACGTCCCGGCCCTCGCCGTGCTCCACGGCGTTGACCACGAGATTGCGCAGCACGCGCTCCACGCGCCGTGCGTCGGCCTCGGCGACGACGGGCTGCTGGTCGCCCACCATCCGTATCGTCGTGCCCTTGCGCTCGGCGAGCGGCTCGGCCCCGCTGACCACCCTGCGGACGACCTCACGCAGGTCGATCGGCTCGGCCTCCAGTGCCGCCGCGCCCGCGTCGAACCGGCTGATCTCCAGCAGGTCCGCGAGCAGCGACTCGAACCGGTCCAGCTGGTCGGCGAGCAGCTCGGCCGACCGCGCGGTCACCGGGTCGAAGTCCTCCCGCGCCTCATGGATGACATCAGCGGCCATCCGTACGGTCGTCAGCGGCGTCCGCAGCTCGTGCGACACGTCGGAAACGAACCGCCGCTGCATTCGCGACAGGTCCTCCAACTGCTGAATCTTCAGCTGGAGGTTCTGCGCCATCTTGTTGAAGGCCTCACCCAGGCGGGCGATGTCGTCCTCGCCGGTGACCTTCATCCGCTCCTGGAGGCGCCCGGCGGACAGCCGCTCGGCGATCCCGGCCGCCATCCGCACCGGCGTGACGACCTGCCGCACCACGAGCCAGGCAATGGCCCCGAGCAGGACGACGACGAACAGCCCGGCGGTCGCCAGCGTGCCCTTGACCAGGCTCAGCGACTTCTCCTCCTGCGTGAGCGGGAAGAGGTAGTACAGCTGGTAGGGGTCGCCGTTGGGGTCGTTGACCTGCTTGCCGATGACAAGGGCCGGCTGGGACTCCTTGTCGGCGTTGTAGATGATCCGCGTGTAGCTCTGGGCCGCCGAGGTGCCGCTGTCTATCCGCTCCCGCAGGTTCTCGGGCACGCTGGCACTCGGGGCGACGTAGTTCGAGGCGCGCGGACCACGCCCGCCGCCGCTGTCCCCGCCGGAGGGGAGCGTCACGACCTCGAAGGCGCCCTGGCCACCGCTGGACAGCGATTCCACCAGTTCACTCATCCACTGGATGACGTTCTGATCGGGCCGGCCGTCCGCGGCGGTGCCGTCGTCGCCGGTCCCGGCCTCCAGGCCTGTCTCGTCGGCCGCCTGCTTGGCCGCGGCGAAACCGCCGGCGGCCTGGCTCTGCGCGGCCTTCACCTTGGCGTCCAGCAGGCCGTTGCGCACCTGCCCGATGACGACGAAGCCCAGCAGCAGCACGACGCCCAGCGACATCAGCAGGGTCGTGACGACGACCTTGAGCTGGATGTTGCGCCGCCACAGCCGCATGACGGGCAGCAGCGGCCGGCGCACCCAGCGCATGAACAGCCGAAGGACCGGGCTGCCCTGGACTCCGCCCTGGAGCAGCCCGCCCTCCAGGAATCGTCCCCAGCGCGAGCCTGCCGTCCCCCGGCCGACAGGCCGCCCCGCGCGGGTCCCGGACCGTCCGGGCGCCGAAGCGGCACTGTCACCGGACATGTCAGCTCGGTCCCGCCTTGTAACCGACACCACGGACGGTCACCACGATCTCCGGCCGCTCCGGGTCCTTCTCGACCTTGGAGCGCAGCCGCTGTACATGGACATTGACCAGGCGGGTGTCGGCGGCGTGCCGATAGCCCCACACCTGCTCCAGCAGGACCTCGCGGGTGAACACCTGCCACGGCTTGCGCGCGAGCGCCACCAGCAGGTCGAACTCCAGCGGCGTCAGCGCGATCGACTGCCCGTCCCGCTTCACCGAGTGCCCGGCCACGTCGATGACCAGGTCACCGATGGCGAGCTGCTCCGGCGCCGGCTCCTCCGACCTCCGCAGCCGCGCCCGGATCCGGGCGACCAGCTCCTTCGGCTTGAACGGCTTGACGATGTAGTCGTCCGCGCCCGACTCCAGGCCCACGACGACATCGACGGTGTCGCTCTTGGCCGTGAGCATCACGATCGGCACACCCGACTCCGCCCGGATCAGACGGCACACCTCGATGCCGTCCCGTCCGGGCAGCATCAGGTCGAGCAGCACCAGATCAGGCTTGGTCTCACGGAAAGCGGCCAGCGCCTTGTCGCCGTCGGCTACGAAAGACGGCTCGAAACCTTCACCACGCAGCACGATGCCGAGCATCTCGGCCAGTGCGGTGTCGTCGTCGACGACAAGGACTCGTCCCTTCATAAACGACATCATCCCATTCTCGTAACAGTGACCGGGGCGCTGGTGAGAAGGGTCACTGGCCTGTGACGATAGTCGTATGGGGTCGCTACTGTCTGCCCTCGCCCATCGATCATGAGGCCGACGGCCGGTCAACGCCGTGTCGACGCCCATCGGACACCGGTCGCCGACTCACCATGAACACCCGGCGTCAGCCGATCGTCACTTCCCGCGACCTGGCACACACCTCGGCCAGCGCCTCAGCCGTCACGGGCGACACCACGCCCTCTTCCGTCACGATCGCCGTCACCAGCTCCGGCGGCGTCACATCGAACGCCGGGTTGTACGCCTGCGTCCCCAACGGAGCCACCGGTATCCCACCGCCCGGCCCCGTCACCGGCACCTGCGGCGCGGTCACCTCGGTCACCTCGAACCCGGCACGCTGCTCCACCTCGATGGACGCCCCGTCGGGCGTGTCCCGGTCCACCGTCGTCACCGGCGCCACCACGATGAAGGGCACATGGTGGTACCGAGCGAGCACCGCGAGCGGATAGCTCCCCACCTTGTTCGCCACCGACCCGTCCGCCGCGATCCGGTCCGCACCGATCAGCACCGCGTCCACCTCACCGGCCGCGAACAGCGAACCCGCCGCGTTGTCCGTGAGCAAGGTGTACGCCATCCCGCTGCGCGCCGCCTCGTACGCCGTCAGCCGCGCCCCTTGGAGCAGCGGACGCGTCTCGTCCACCCACAGCCGCCGCAACTGGCCCGCCCGATGCGCCGCCAGCGCCACCGCGAACGCCGTGCCCTCCCCGCCGGACACCAGCGAGCCGGTGTTGCAGTGCGTCAGAACGCGGTGCCCACCACCGGGCAACAACTCATCGAGCAGCGCCAGGCCCCGCTCGGCCATCCGTGCACTGGCCTCGGCATCGTCCCGGTGCAGCTTCCGCGCGGCGGCCAGCGCCGCCTCCGCCGCCTTGTCGGTGTCGCCGCTCCTGGCCAACTCGGCCCGGTACGCGGCCTGCGCCCTGCGCACCCCGACGGCGAGGTTCACCGCGGTGGGCCGAGCGCCCGCGAGCGCGTCCGCCGCGTCGTCCACGTCAAATCCCCGCACGGCGGCGAGCGCGACACCGTACGCCCCCGCGATCCCGAGCAGCGGCGCCCCGCGCACGGCGAGCGACCGGATCGCCTCCACCAGCATCGGCGCATCCGTACAGACCAGTTCGACCTCCTCTACGGGCAGCCTCGTCTGGTCGAGCAGGACCAGGACGGGGCCTTCGGGTGGCTCTTCCCAGCGGATCACCGGTATCTCGGTCGGCCGCTTGTCCTCGCCTGATTGCGCGTGCTGATCAGCCATGCGGTCAGTCTGCCCGTTATCCGGCGGACAATTGAAGGTGTGCAGCCCATACCGTGGCCGGCCACCGGATGACCACCCCATGGCACGATGGCTGCCAACCTGCCACCGCGCCCCGCGGACGGGCACCGTGAAGGAGCGACGATGAACGACACTCCGGGCTGGGCCTCGCCCGGATCCGCCCCGTCCGACGGGCAGGAGCACGGCAAGTCCGGCCCTGACCGGCCCGCCGACCGCCCGGACCCCGAGCAGCCCGCGGACCAGCCCGGCGCGGAGCCGCAGGGCCCCGGCTCGAAGTGGTCCAAGGAGCAGCCGCCACCGGCCCAGTGGTCCGCGCCCACCGGCCCCCCGGCCCCGGAGCAGACCCCGCCTCCCCCGCCGCCCGGCCCCGGCTGGGGCAGCAGGCCCCCCGCGAGCGGCGGCCACGGAGGCCATGGCGGTCCCGGCGGATACGGCGGACACGGCGCCTGGGGCGGCGGTTGGGGCGGCCCCCCGCCCGCGGCCAGGCCCGGTGTGATTCCGCTGCGCCCGCTCGGCGTCGGCGAGATCCTCGACGGCGCCGTCTCCACCATGCGCGCCTACTGGCGCACGGTCCTCGGCATCGCTCTCACCGTCGCCGTCCTCACCGAGATCGTCGTCGTCCTGCTCCAGGGCTTCTTCCTCAACGACCGCATCGACACCGAAGCCCTCAACGACCCCAGCGCCACCCTCGGCGAACTCACCCGCGCCATGGGCGACGCCATGCTCGGCTACGGCGTCATCTCCCTGATCTCGCTGATCGGCACGATCATCGCGACCGCCCTGCTCACCACCGTCACCAGCCGCGCCGTCCTCGGCAAGCCGGTCAACCTCGGCGAGGCCTGGAACGACGCCCGCCCACAGGTCGCCAGGCTGTTCGGCCTGATCTTCCTGCTGCTGCTCATCACCTTCGGCATCATCGCCGTCGGCGCACTGCCCGGCATCCTGGTGGCCGTCGCGGGCGCCGGCGAGGCTGGCGCCGCGCTCACCGCCCTCGGCAGCCTGTGCACGATCGTCGTCGCGATCTGGCTGATGGTCCGCTTCTCCCTCGCCTCCCCGGCTCTGATGCTGGAGAAGCAGGGCATCGTGAAGTCGATGAGCCGCTCCGTGAAACTGGTCCGCGGCTCGTGGTGGCGGATCTTCGGCATCCAGCTGCTGGCCATGATCATCGCGAGCATCCTGGCCTCGATCATCGCCATCCCGTTCGTCTTCCTGGCCGACGCCTTCAGCGGCGACAGCGTGGGCGGCCTCCTCGAGAGCGGCGGCGGTGACCTCGGCTGGACCTACCTCATCGTCAGCGGTGTCGGCTCCGTGATCGGATCCATGATCACCTTCCCGATCTCGGCCGGTGTCACCGTGCTCCTCTACATCGACCAGCGCATCCGCCGCGAGGCACTCGACCTCGACCTGGCCCGCGCCGCCGGCGTCCAGGGCTACGGATCCGACACCCCGGGGAGCTGAACCGGTGAGCCTGGCGGGGGGAGTTCTCACCGCGGCGCCGGCCCTGCCACGCGCCGCGGTACGCATGTCACTGCACCTCGGCGATGCCATCGCGCTGTCGCAGGCGCGCTCCGACGACGAACCGCCCCTGACGATCCCGCGCGACCCGGCACAGGACGCCGCCCGCCGGGAACTGTCCAAGCGGCTGTACCACGAGAACGACCCCGGCTTCTTCCAACGCGCTCTCGACGCCTTCTGGCGCTGGGTCGACGACCTGTTCAGCAGCGCCTCCGCCGTGACACCCGGAGGACCGCTCGGACTGGTCGTCGTCATCGTGGCCGTACTCGCCGTCCTCGGCGCCCTGTGGTGGCGCCTAGGCACCCCCCGCCGTGAACCCACGTCCGCAGCCGCCCTGTTCGACGACCGCCCCCGCAGTGCCGCCGAACACCGCGCCGCCGCCGAGGCACACGCCGCCCAGGGCCACTGGAACCAGGCCGTCCAGGAACGCATGCGCGCCATCGTCCGCTCCCTGGAGGAACGCGCCCTCCTCGACGTCCGCCCCGGCCGCACCGCCGACGAGGCCGCAGCCGAGGCAGGCCGCGCCCTGCCTTCCCACACCGACCGACTGCGCGCCGCCGCACGGGACTTCGACGATGTGACATACGGCGGCCGAGCCGCGACCGAGCCGTCGTACCGGCGCATCGCCGACCTCGACCACGACCTGGAGCGCACCAAGCCCCAGCTCACCACGACCAGCGCCCACAGCGCGGCCCACAACTCCCGCCCGGGAGCCGCCGAATGACCCAGCAGGCGACGCTCCCGTCCACCTCGGTCTCGCCCACCGCCCGCCAGGTGTGGACCCGCGCGCGAGGCATCGCCCTCGCCCTGGTCGTCCTCCTCGCGGGCGCCGTGGCCATCGCCGTGATCCGCTCCGACACCCGGCACGGCACCCTCGACCCGCGCTCCGCCGACCCGCAGGGCAGCCGCGCCGTCGCCGAACTCCTCGCCGACCGCGGTGTGTCCACGCGCGTGGTCACCACCCTCGACGAGGCACGCGCCGCCGGGGACCCCGACACCACCCTGCTCGTCGCCGCCCCCGACCTGCTGACCGAGCGTCAACAGAACGCCCTGCACTCCACGATGACCGGCACCGGCGGCCGCACCCTCCTCGTCGCCCCCGGCAGTTGGTCCGTCGAACGACTCGCCCCCGGTGTCGTCGCCGACCCCGCCAAGAGCCTCGGCTCCACGCTCCAGCCCGACTGCGACCTGCCCGAGGCCCAGCGCGCCGGCGCCGCCGACACGGGCGGCAACCGCTACACCACCACCCACCTCCAGGCGACCTCCTGCTACCCGAGCGAGCGCCTGGCCACCCTCCTGCTCATCCCGGACACCTCCGGGGACGGCGACACCGTCGTCCTCGGCGCGCCCGACATCCTCACCAACGACCGCCTCGACGAGCAGGGCAACGCCTCGCTCGCCCTCCAACTCCTCGGCTCCCGCCCCCATCTGGTCTGGTACCTCCCCTCGCTCTCCGACTCCACCGCCGCCGGCACCGAAGGCGAGCGCGGCTTCTTCGACCTGCTCCCCTCGGGCTGGCTCTGGGGCACACTCCAGCTCTTCATCGCGGCAGCCCTCGCCGCCCTCTGGCGGGCACGCCGACTCGGCGCCCTCGTGCCCGAGAATCTCCCCGTCGCGATCCGCGCCTCCGAAACCGTCGAAGGCCGCGCCCGCCTCTACCGCAAGGCCAACGCCCGCGACCGTGCCGCGGCCGCTCTTCGCTCCACCACTCGCACCCGCCTCGCCCCTCTCGTAGGCGTCCCCGTCGCCCAGGCACACGCGCCCGAAGCCCTGCTCCCCGCCCTGTCCACGCACCTCCACGGCGACGGGCAGTCCCTGCACACCCTCCTCTTCGGCCCGCCGCCCGGCGACGACGCCGCCCTCATCTCCCTCGCCGACCAACTCGACGCCCTCGAAAGTGAGGTACGCCGTCCATGACGGACCCGACCACTGACAACGCCGGGCAGACCGAGGATCGGGCCGATTCCCGGGCCTCCCTGGAAGCCCTGCGCGCCGAGATCGCCAAAGCCGTGGTCGGCCAGGACCCCGCCGTGACCGGCCTCGTAGTCGCCCTCCTCTGCCGCGGACACGTACTACTGGAAGGAGTCCCTGGGGTCGCCAAAACGTTGCTCGTCCGCACCCTCGCATCCGCACTCGAACTCGACACCAAGCGAGTCCAGTTCACCCCCGACCTCATGCCGAGCGACGTCACCGGCTCCCTGGTCTACGACACCCGCACCGCGGAGTTCTCCTTCCAGCCCGGCCCGGTCTTCACCAACCTCCTCCTCGCGGACGAGATCAACCGCACGCCCCCGAAGACCCAGTCGTCCCTCCTCGAAGCCATGGAGGAACGCCAGGTCACGGTCGACGGCACCCCCCGCCCGCTGCCCGAGCCCTTCCTGGTCGCGGCAACCCAGAACCCGGTCGAGTACGAGGGCACCTACCCCCTGCCCGAAGCCCAACTGGACCGCTTCCTCCTCAAACTGACGATCCCTCTGCCCTCCCGCCAGGACGAGATCGCCGTCCTCACCCGCCACGCCGAGGGCTTCAACCCCCGCGACCTGCACGCCGCCGGCGTACGCCCCGTAGCCGGCGCCGCCGACCTGGAAACCGCCCGCGCCTCCGTGGCCAAGACCGTCGTCTCCCCCGAGATCACGGCCTACGTCGTCGACATCTGCCGGGCCACCCGCGAATCGCCGTCCCTCTCCCTCGGCGTCTCCCCGCGCGGAGCGACGGCCCTCCTCGCCACCGCCCGCGCATGGGCATGGCTGACCGGGCGCGACTACGTCATCCCCGACGACGTCAAAGCCCTCGCCCTGCCCACCCTCCGGCACCGCGTCCAACTCCGACCCGAGGCCGAGATGGAGGGCGTGACAGCCGACTCCGTGATCAACGCGATCCTCGCCCACGTCCCCGTCCCCCGCTGATGGCACTCACCGGACGCACCGCGCTCCTGGCGGCCCTGGGCTCCCTCCCCGTCGGCATCTGGGAACCCAGCTGGACCGGCATCCTCGCCGTCAACGCCCCCCTCGCGGTGGCCTGCGCCTGCGACTTCGCACTCGCCGCCCCCGTACGCCGCCTCGGCCTGACCCGCTCCGGCGACACCTCCGCACGCCTGGGCGAAACCGCCGACGTCACGCTCACGGTCACCAACCCGTCCGGCCGCCCCCTGCGCGCCCACCTCCGCGA
The DNA here is from genome assembly GCF_000349325.1 of Streptomyces davaonensis JCM 4913. Taxonomy (GTDB): domain Bacteria; phylum Actinomycetota; class Actinomycetes; order Streptomycetales; family Streptomycetaceae; genus Streptomyces; species Streptomyces davaonensis. Next base: position 5,879,686 of record NC_020504.1, on the reverse strand, counting down.
CGCCTGGCCCCCGAGCAGTTGGCACCCCGGCACGGAGATCGACGCATCCCGCCACCGTCTGACGGTCCCACCCGGCGAACTCCGCCGGGTCACCACGCGCCTGCGCCCCACCCGCCGAGGCGACCGCCAGGCCGACCGCGTGACCATCCGCTCCTACGGCCCACTCGGCCTGTTCACCCGCCAGGGAACACACAAGGTCCCGTGGACAGTACGTGTGCTGCCACCCTTCACCAGCCGCAAACACCTCCCCTCCAAGCTCGCCCGCCTGCGCGAACTCGACGGCCGCACCAGCGTCCTCACCCGCGGCGAAGGCACCGAATTCGACAGCCTTCGCGAGTACGTCCCCGGCGACGACACCCGCTCCATCGACTGGCGCGCTACGGCCCGACAGTCCGCGGTAGCCGTACGCACCTGGCGCCCAGAACGCGACCGCCACATCCTCCTGGCCCTGGACACCGGCCGAACCTCGGCAGGCCGCGTGGGCGACGCCCCCCGTCTCGACTCGTCCATGGACGCAGCGCTTCTCCTCGCCGCCCTGGCCTCCCGCGCCGGCGACCGCGTGGACCTCCTCGCCTACGACCGCCGAGTACGCGCCCTCGTCCAGGGCCGAACCGCCGGCGACGTCCTCCCGTCCCTGGTCAACGCCATGGCCACACTCGAACCCGAGCTCGTCGAAACAGACGCCCGCGGCCTCACCGCCACAGCACTCCGTACGGCACCCCGCCACGCCCTCATCGTTCTCTTCACGAGCCTCGACGCGACCCCGATCGAGGAGGGCCTGCTTCCGGTGCTCCCTCAGCTCACCCAGCGCCACACCGTCCTCGTGGCATCGGTAGCGGATCCGTATGTCGCCCGTATGGCCGCAGCCCGCGGCAGCACGGACGCCGTCTACGACGCGGCGGCAGCGGCCCAGGCCCAGAACGAACGCCACCGCACGGCGGACCAACTCCGCCGTCACGGCGTCACAGTGGTCGACGCGACGCCGGACGAACTGGCACCCGCATTGGCAGACGCCTACCTGGCCCTGAAGACGACAGGACGTCTTTGAAAGGCGCCCCGAAAGGGGCCCCTAAACGCAGAAAACCCCGCACCGAAAGGTGCGGGGTTTTCTCACAATTTGTTCGGCGGCGTCCTACTCTCCCACAGGGTCCCCCCTGCAGTACCATCGGCGCTGTAAGGCTTAGCTTCCGGGTTCGGAATGTAACCGGGCGTTTCCCTCACGCTATGACCACCGAAACACTATGAAACTGTCGAACAATGCCGCACCGCATGAAGCCATATGGCCATACGGGGCCGTTCGTGGTTTCAGAACCAACACAGTGGACGCGAGCAACTGAGGACAAGCCCTCGGCCTATTAGTACCGGTCACCTCCACACGTTACCGTGCTTCCAGATCCGGCCTATCAACCCAGTCGTCTACTGGGAGCCTTACCCCATCAAGTGGGTGGGAATACTCATCTCGAAGCAGGCTTCCCGCTTAGATGCTTTCAGCGGTTATCCCTCCCGAACGTAGCCAACCAGCCATGCCCTTGGCAGAACAACTGGCACACCAGAGGTTCGTCCGTCCCGGTCCTCTCGTACTAGGGACAGCCCTTCTCAATATTCCTGCGCGCGCAGCGGATAGGGACCGAACTGTCTCACGACGTTCTAAACCCAGCTCGCGTACCGCTTTAATGGGCGAACAGCCCAACCCTTGGGACCGACTCCAGCCCCAGGATGCGACGAGCCGACATCGAGGTGCCAAACCATCCCGTCGATATGGACTCTTGGGGAAGATCAGCCTGTTATCCCCGGGGTACCTTTTATCCGTTGAGCGACGGCGCTTCCACAAGCCACCGCCGGATCACTAGTCCCGACTTTCGTCCCTGCTCGACCCGTCGGTCTCACAGTCAAGCTCCCTTGTGCACTTACACTCAACACCTGATTGCCAACCAGGCTGAGGGAACCTTTGGGCGCCTCCGTTACTCTTTAGGAGGCAACCGCCCCAGTTAAACTACCCATCAGACACTGTCCCTGATCCGGATCACGGACCCAGGTTAGACATCCAGCACGACCAGACTGGTATTTCAACGACGACTCCACAACCACTGGCGTGGCCGCTTCAAAGTCTCCCAGCTATCCTACACAAGCCGAACCGAACACCAATATCAAACTGTAGTAAAGGTCCCGGGGTCTTTCCGTCCTGCTGCGCGAAACGAGCATCTTTACTCGTAGTGCAATTTCACCGGGCCTATGGTTGAGACAGTCGAGAAGTCGTTACGCCATTCGTGCAGGTCGGAACTTACCCGACAAGGAATTTCGCTACCTTAGGATGGTTATAGTTACCACCGCCGTTTACTGGCGCTTAAGTTCTCAGCTTCGCCATGACGAATCATGACTAACCGGTCCCCTTAACGTTCCAGCACCGGGCAGGCGTCAGTCCGTATACATCGCCTTACGGCTTCGCACGGACCTGTGTTTTTAGTAAACAGTCGCTTCTCGCTGGTCTCTGCGGCCACCCCCAGCTCGAGGAGCAAGTCCTCTCACCAGGTGTGGCCCCCCTTCTCCCGAAGTTACGGGGGCATTTTGCCGAGTTCCTTAACCATAGTTCACCCGAACGCCTCGGTATTCTCTACCTGACCACCTGAGTCGGTTTAGGGTACGGGCCGCCATGAAACTCGCTAGAGGCTTTTCTCGACAGCATAGGATCATCCACTTCACCACAATCGGCTCGGCATCAGGTCTCAGCCACAAGTGCGACGGATTTGCCTATCGCACGGCCTACACCCTTACCCCGGGACAACCACCGCCCGGGATGGACTACCTTCCTGCGTCACCCCATCACTCACCTACTAACCGCTTGGTTCGGCGGCTCCACCACTCCCCTCAACTCCGAAGAGATCAGGGCGGCTTCACGGCCTTAGCATCACGATGCTCGATGTTTGACGCTTCACAGCGGGTACCGGAATATCAACCGGTTATCCATCGACTACGCCTGTCGGCCTCGCCTTAGGTCCCGACTTACCCTGGGCAGATCAGCTTGACCCAGGAACCCTTAGTCAATCGGCGCAAACGTTTCTCACGTTTGTATCGCTACTCATGCCTGCATTCTCACTCGTCAACCGTCCACGACTACCTTCCGGTGCCGCTTCACCCGGCAGACGACGCTCCCCTACCCATCACAGCGGGCGTTGGCCCTACATGCTGCAATGACACGACTTCGGCGGTACGCTTGAGCCCCGCTACATTGTCGGCGCGGAATCACTAGACCAGTGAGCTATTACGCACTCTTTCAAGGGTGGCTGCTTCTAAGCCAACCTCCTGGTTGTCTCTGCGACTCCACATCCTTTCCCACTTAGCGTACGCTTAGGGGCCTTAGTCGATGCTCTGGGCTGTTTCCCTCTCGACCATGGAGCTTATCCCCCACAGTCTCACTGCCGCGCTCTCACTTACCGGCATTCGGAGTTTGGCTAAGGTCAGTAACCCGGTAGGGCCCATCGCCTATCCAGTGCTCTACCTCCGGCAAGAAACACACGACGCTGCACCTAAATGCATTTCGGGGAGAACCAGCTATCACGGAGTTTGATTGGCCTTTCACCCCTAACCACAGGTCATCCCCCAGGTTTTCAACCCTGGTGGGTTCGGTCCTCCACGAAGTCTTACCTCCGCTTCAACCTGCCCATGGCTAGATCACTCCGCTTCGGGTCTTGAGCGCGCTACTATATCGCCCTGTTCGGACTCGCTTTCGCTACGGCTTCCCCACACGGGTTAACCTCGCAACACACCGCAAACTCGCAGGCTCATTCTTCAAAAGGCACGCAGTCACGACTTGCAAGCAAGCTTGCAAGCGACGCTCCCACGGCTTGTAGGCACACGGTTTCAGGTACTATTTCACTCCGCTCCCGCGGTACTTTTCACCATTCCCTCACGGTACTATCCGCTATCGGTCACCAGGGAATATTTAGGCTTAGCGGGTGGTCCCGCCAGATTCACACGGGATTTCTCGGGCCCCGTGCTACTTGGGTGTCTCTCAAACGAGCCGCTGACGTTTCGACTACGGGGGTCTTACCCTCTACGCCGGACCTTTCGCATGTCCTTCGCCTACATCAACGGTTTCTGACTCGTCTCACAGCCGGCAGACTGTGAAAGAGAGATCCCACAACCCCCACGACGCAACCCCTGCCGGGTCTCACACGTCGTAGGTTTGGCCTCATCCGGTTTCGCTCGCCACTACTCCCGGAATCACGGTTGTTTTCTCTTCCTGCGGGTACTGAGATGTTTCACTTCCCCGCGTTCCCTCCACTTGCCCTATGTGTTCAGGCAAGGGTGACAGCCCATGACGACTGCCGGGTTTCCCCATTCGGAAACCCCCGGATCAAAGCCTGGTTGACGACTCCCCGGGGACTATCGTGGCCTCCCACGTCCTTCATCGGTTCCTGGTGCCAAGGCATCCACCGTGCGCCCTTAAAAACTTGGCCACAGATGCTCGCGTCCACTGTGCAGTTCTCAAACAACGACCAGCCACCCATCACCCCGAACCCTCACGGATTCGAGTGCACTGGGGCCGGCATCCGAAGACAGACCTTACGGCCGTGCCCTCAGACACCCAACAGCGTGCCCGACACGATCAGCCGACCAGATCAGCGTTCCACGCCCCGAAGAGCAGTACTAGCGCCTGGTCCGTCCTGGACCTGCCGAATAATCAACGTTCCACCCATGAGCAACCAGCACCGGACATTCGCCGATGTACTGGCCTCTGACCAACCGGAGTTGGTGAGAAGTGCTCCTTAGAAAGGAGGTGATCCAGCCGCACCTTCCGGTACGGCTACCTTGTTACGACTTCGTCCCAATCGCCAGTCCCACCTTCGACAGCTCCCTCCCACAAGGGGTTGGGCCACCGGCTTCGGGTGTTACCGACTTTCGTGACGTGACGGGCGGTGTGTACAAGGCCCGGGAACGTATTCACCGCAGCAATGCTGATCTGCGATTACTAGCAACTCCAACTTCATGGGGTCGAGTTGCAGACCCCAATCCGAACTGAGACCGACTTTTTGAGATTCGCTCCACCTTGCGGTATCGCAGCTCATTGTATCGGCCATTGTAGCACGTGTGCAGCCCAAGACATAAGGGGCATGATGACTTGACGTCGTCCCCACCTTCCTCCGAGTTGACCCCGGCGGTCTCCTGTGAGTCCCCATCACCCCGAAGGGCATGCTGGCAACACAGAACAAGGGTTGCGCTCGTTGCGGGACTTAACCCAACATCTCACGACACGAGCTGACGACAGCCATGCACCACCTGTACACCGACCACAAGGGGGGCACCATCTCTGATGCTTTCCGGTGTATGTCAAGCCTTGGTAAGGTTCTTCGCGTTGCGTCGAATTAAGCCACATGCTCCGCTGCTTGTGCGGGCCCCCGTCAATTCCTTTGAGTTTTAGCCTTGCGGCCGTACTCCCCAGGCGGGGAACTTAATGCGTTAGCTGCGGCACCGACGACGTGGAATGTCGCCAACACCTAGTTCCCACCGTTTACGGCGTGGACTACCAGGGTATCTAATCCTGTTCGCTCCCCACGCTTTCGCTCCTCAGCGTCAGTAATGGCCCAGAGATCCGCCTTCGCCACCGGTGTTCCTCCTGATATCTGCGCATTTCACCGCTACACCAGGAATTCCGATCTCCCCTACCACACTCTAGCTAGCCCGTATCGAATGCAGACTCGGGGTTAAGCCCCGAGCTTTCACACCCGACGTGACAAGCCGCCTACGAGCTCTTTACGCCCAATAATTCCGGACAACGCTTGCGCCCTACGTATTACCGCGGCTGCTGGCACGTAGTTAGCCGGCGCTTCTTCTGCAGGTACCGTCACTTTCGCTTCTTCCCTGCTGAAAGAGGTTTACAACCCGAAGGCCGTCATCCCTCACGCGGCGTCGCTGCATCAGGCTTTCGCCCATTGTGCAATATTCCCCACTGCTGCCTCCCGTAGGAGTCTGGGCCGTGTCTCAGTCCCAGTGTGGCCGGTCGCCCTCTCAGGCCGGCTACCCGTCGTCGCCTTGGTGAGCCATTACCTCACCAACAAGCTGATAGGCCGCGGGCTCATCCTTCACCGCCGGAGCTTTCGACCCCCACCCATGCGAGTGGGAGTGATATCCGGTATTAGACCCCGTTTCCAGGGCTTGTCCCAGAGTGAAGGGCAGATTGCCCACGTGTTACTCACCCGTTCGCCACTAATCCACCCCGAAGGGCTTCATCGTTCGACTTGCATGTGTTAAGCACGCCGCCAGCGTTCGTCCTGAGCCAGGATCAAACTCTCCGTGAATGTTTACCGGTAATCCGGTGCAACACCACGAGAGCGGTGCGAGAGGAGGAATAATCCCCTCGCACACAGCGTCCTCGCTGTGTTATTTCAAAGGAACCTCGTCCTCCCGAACGGGAGAGACGGGGTATCAACATATCTGGCGTTGATTTTTGGCACGCTGTTGAGTTCTCAAGGAACGGTCGCTTCCTTTGTACTCACCCTCTCGGGCTTTCCTCCGGGCTTCCCTTCGGTCTTGCGTTTCCGACTCTATCAGATCTTTCCGATCCGATTTCCTCGGTGCTTTCCAGGTTCTCGCTTTCGCGTTTCCCTTTCCGGCGGTTCCGACTTTATCAGAAGTTTCGAGCCGGTCTGACCGGCCACTCGTTTCCGATTCATCGGGAGGGGCTTCTCAGTAATCGATTCGATCGACACTTCAAGAAGCAGCTAGACACTCACTGTCACCGACCGGATCAGGTCCAGTCCAGGCAACTGTTCGAATCTACCTCCCCGTTCGATCCGTGTCAACGGTTCTTTCGGGGCGAAGAGGAGACTAGCAGCTCATCTGGTGTGTCCGCACATCAGGCGGCCGTCGGAAGAGTGGCGCCGCGCTCGGCTTCCGCGACGTCACCCGTCTCGCCGGCCCGCGCGGCACGGCCGCCGACGACGTAGACGTATGCCAGGAATGCCAGCTCGGCGACAACTCCGATGGTGATGCGGGCCCAGGTGGGCAGGCCCGATGGGGTGACGAAGCCTTCGATGGCGCCGGATATGAAGAGGATCAGGGCCAGGCCTATCGCCATGCCTACGGCGGCTCGGCCTTCCTCGGCGAGGGCGGTGCGTCGGGTGCGCGGGCCGGGGTCGATGACGGTCCAACCGAGACGCAGGCCGGTGCCCGCGGCGACGAAGACCGCGGTCAGTTCGAGCAGGCCGTGGGGCAGAACGAGGCCGAGGAAGGTGTCGAGGCGGCCCGCGGAGGACATCAGGCCGATGCCGACGCCGAGGTTGAGCATGTTCTGGAAGAGGATCCAGAGGACGGGCAGTCCGAGGAAGACACCCAGGACCAGGCAGAGTGCGGCGGCCTGGGCGTTGTTCGTCCATACCTGGGCGGCGAACGAGGCCGCGGGATGGCTGGAGTAGTACGTCTCGTACTGGCCGCCGGGGCGGGTGAGCTCGCGCAGCTCGCTCGGGGCCGCGATGGAGGACTGCACTTCCGGGGTGGTGCCGATCCACCAGCCGAGGAGCGCGGCGACGACGGTCGACAGCAGTGCCGTGGGTACCCACCAATGGCGTGACTTGTAGACCGCGGCCGGGAAGCCGTGGGTGAAGAAGCGGGTCGCGTCTCGCCAGGAGGCGCGTCGGGTGCCTGTCACGGCACTACGCGCGCGTGCCACCAGTTGGCTGAGCCGGCCGGTCAGTTGCGGGTCCGGGGCGCTTGACTGGATCAGGGAGAGGTGGGTGGCGGTGCGTTGGTAGAGGGCGACGAGTTCGTCCGCCTCCGCACCGGTCAGGCGGCGCCGGCGCTGGAGCAGGGCGTCGAGGCGGTCCCATTCGGCCCGGTGCCTGGTGACGAAGACGTCGAGGTCCATCGGTGTGCCTGCTCCTCGGCTGTTCGTCGGCGGCTCGTCGGGGCTGTCAGCTTGTCGTACTGGGGCGCGATGTGCCCTCAGCTTGGCAGACTGGCGGTTCCAGGGGCAGGTCAGGGGAAGGACGGCGGGCGTGAGTGAGCTGGTGACGGGCGAGGCGGTGGCGCTTGAGTTGCGCCCTGCGAGGCTGCCCAGCAGGGCTCTTGCCGTGCTGCTCGATCTGGTCGTGGCCGTCGCTGTCTATATCGCCGTGACGATCGGGCTGGTCGCGGCCACGGCTTCGCTGGACGAGGCGGCGCAGATCGCGGTGTCGATCGCCTCGTTCATTCTGGTGCTGGTGGGCGCGCCGATCGCGGTCGAGACGCTCAGTCAGGGCCGTTCGCTCGGGAAGATGGCCTGCGGGCTGCGTGTGGTGCGGGACGACGGTGGGCCGATCCGGTTCCGGCATGCGCTGGTGCGGGGTGCGATCGGTGTCATCGAGATTCTGCTGACCTTCGGCGTCGTCGCCTGTGTCGCGTCGCTGGTCTCGGCACGGGGGCGGCGGCTCGGGGATGTGTTCGCGGGGACGCTCGTCGTACGGGAGCGGGTGCCGACGGCCCGGGGCGGCTTTGTGCCGCCGCCTCCGCCTTGGCTGGCCGGGCGGTTCTCGGGGCTGGATCTCTCGGCGGTTCCCGATGGTCTGTGGCTCGCTGTCCGCCAGTACCTGACTCGGATGCAGCAGTTGGATCCGCAGGTCAGCTGGAGGATGGCGGAGCGGCTCGCGGCTGATCTCGCGGCGCGTACGGGTGCGCCGGCGCCGCAGGGTGTGCCGCCGGCGGCGTATCTGGCGGCCGTGCTCCAGGAGCGGCAGGCCCGCGAGGCCCGGCGGGCCTTCGGGAACGGACCGGCAGCGCACGGACCGGTACGGAATGGGGCTGTGGCGCCGCCCGCCGGGGCCGGTGGCTGGCCTCAGCCCGCTCAGGCATCCGGTCCGTACGGACCGCCGACCGCTCAGCCCAACTCAGCTCAGCCGAACTCGGAACAGCGCTCCGTGGAGCAGCCCGCTGCCCCGGCGCCGATCGAAGAGCCCTCCGCCCAACGTCCCGGCACCGGATTCGTGCCGCCTGCGTGACCCCCGCCCGACGGGCGATCTCGTCCGGTCCCTCGGCTGCTCAGGCGAACGTGGACGGCGGTGATTCCAGGTCCTCCAGTTCGATCCCGGGCGCCGCCAGAACCACGTCCCCGGCGATGTGCACGGCGTGCTGCTCCCCCGTGTCCAGCGCTGTGACCTGGTACTCGTCCACCGTCAGAGGGCCATTGTCAGTGGCGTGTGCTTCTCTTCTCAGCAGGGCCCAGGACTGGTCGACGGTGCGCGGGGCGAGCACTGGGTCCGTGAAGCAGACGAGGCGTACCCGGGTGGCGGAACCGGAAGGGGTGAGGCGCAGGAGACGAGTGGTGGCGACCAGGAACGCGGGGGACGTGCCGGTGAAGGCGTGGGCGCGCACATTGCCTTCCGTGGCGTCGGTCCCGGTGGGGTCCGTACGGACCCAGGTGACGCCGTCGAGGGCGGCACCGCGCACCTGCCAGCCACCGGCGTGCAGTTCGAGGCGGATGGGGCGGCCGAGTTCGTCGAGGGCGAGGTCGACGGAGCCGGTCGGGTCGCCCGAGGGGGCGGTCAACTGGGAGACGTAGCGCCAGCCGGAAGGGCCGGGCGCGCAGTGGAAGTGCTCTTCTGCGAGGGGGGTGTGATCGTGCGGATCATGGAGCGAATAGCGGCCGCGGGGCATGGGGGTCCTGGGTCGTGACGGGCTGGTCCGGCCGGTAGGGGCCGCGAGGGCCAGACGGGCAGGCCCCCGACACGGGGGTGCGGGGGCCTGCCCTGAGGACCTGCTGCGGGGTGAGCGCATCGATGCACGCGCGGCACGGGCGTGCTCACCCCGGAGCCGGAATCCGGATCAGTAGCGGTAGTGGTCCGGCTTGAAGGGACCCTCGACCTCGACGCCGATGTAGGCGGCCTGCTCGGGGCGGAGCGTCGTCAGCTTCACGCCGAGCGAGTCCAGGTGGAGGCGGGCGACCTTCTCGTCGAGGTGCTTGGGCAGCGTGTAGACGCCGATCGGGTACTCGGTCTGCTTGGTGAACAGCTCGATCTGGGCCAGCGTCTGGTCCGCGAAGGAGTTGGACATCACGAACGACGGGTGGCCGGTCGCGTTGCCCAGGTTCAGCAGGCGGCCCTCGGAGAGGACGATCAGCACCTTGCCGTCGGGGAAGGTCCAGGTGTGGACCTGCGGCTTGACCTCGTCCTTGACGATGCCCGGGACCTTGGCGAGGCCGGCCATGTCGATCTCGTTGTCGAAGTGGCCGATGTTGCCGACGATGGCCTGGTGCTTCATCTTGGCCATGTCCGAGGCCATGATGATGTCCTTGTTGCCGGTCGTGGTGATGAAGATGTCGGCCTTGTCGATGACCTCGTCGAGGGTCGTGACCTGGTAGCCGTCCATCGCCGCCTGGAGCGCGCAGATCGGGTCGATCTCGGTGACGATCACGCGGGCGCCCTGACCGCGCAGGGACTCCGCGCAGCCCTTGCCCACGTCGCCGTAGCCGCAGACGACCGCGGTCTTGCCGCCGATGAGGACGTCGGTGGCGCGGTTGATGCCGTCGATCAGGGAGTGGCGGCAGCCGTACTTGTTGTCGAACTTCGACTTGGTGACGGCGTCGTTCACGTTGATCGCCGGGAACAGGAGGACGCCGTCGCGCTGCATCTCGTACAGGCGGTGGACGCCGGTCGTGGTCTCCTCGGTGACGCCGCGGATCTCCGAGGCGAGCTGGGTCCACTTCTGCGAGCCGTCCGTGATGGTGCGGTGCAGGAGTTCGAGGATGACGCGGTGCTCGTCGCTCTCGGCGGTGTCGACGGAGGGGACCTTGCCGTCCTTCTCGTACTCGACGCCCTTGTGGACGAGGAGGGTGGCGTCACCGCCGTCGTCCAGGATCATGTTCGGGCCGCCGGTGGGGGTGTTCGGCCAGGTCAGGGCCTGCTCCGTGCACCACCAGTACTCCTCCAGGGTCTCGCCCTTCCAGGCGAAGACCGGGACGCCCTGCGGGTTCTCGGGCGTGCCGTTCGGGCCGACGGCGATGGCGGCGGCCGCGTGGTCCTGGGTGGAGAAGATGTTGCAGGAGGCCCAGCGGACCTCGGCGCCGAGGGCGACCAGGGTCTCGATGAGGACGGCGGTCTGCACGGTCATGTGCAGGGAGCCGGTGACGCGGGCGCCGGCCAGCGGCTGGGTCTCGGCGTACTCCTTGCGGATCGCCATCAGGCCGGGCATCTCGTGCTCGGCGAGGGTGATCTCCTTGCGGCCGAACGCGGCCAGGGAGAGGTCGGCGACCTTGAAGTCCTGTCGGTTGTCGACAGTCGTCATTGCGAGCTGCTCCTCGGGGTTGGGTCGAGGTGGGTAGGGCTGTTCTGCGCGGCGGCGGACACAGGAGTGCCCGAGGAGGACACAGGCATGCCCGCGTGCGCGCAGCGCAGTCCGTCGGAGGCCCTCTCTCCCTCGGCCGGTCCTTGCCGGGACCGCCCGACCGCCATCAGCAGCGACGTCTGGCTCCGTCCCAAGCTACACCGGTCGACCCTGCCGCCCCAGTCCGCCTCCGGACAGATCGAGCCATCGCGGGCGGCTGTGGGGGCCGGTGGACGGAGTGCGCGGGGGTGCGCGCGGTCCGCCGAGGGCGTCGAGTGGGGCGGGGGCCCGCGCAGGGGGTTCGCGGAAGATCGCTACTCTCTCCCGCCGCGGGAGTTCCGCGTGGGGAGGGAGTGGCGATGCAGGCGGGCACGGCGCGCAAGGTCATGGTGACGGCGTGGGCGGTGGGGCTGCTCGGGCTGGCGCTGGTGGCCGGATCGCTGGTGTGGTTGCGGACCGGGTATGTCCTGTCCCGGGTGAACGGCGACAGCATGTCGCCCACGTACGTCGTCGGCGACCGGATCGTCGCCGAGCGCGTCGACGGGGACGAGGTGCGGCCCGGCGATGTGGTGCTGTACTCGGCGCCGGAGCGGTACGGGTCCGGGGTGGACGTGATGCAGCGCGTGATCGGTGTGGGCGGCGACCGCGTGGTGTGCTGCGAGGCGCCGGACACGTCCCGGGAGGCGATCACCGTCAACGGCGAGCGGCTGCGCGAGTCGTATGTGAAGGACGGCATCGCGGACGGGCTGCACCGGCCGTACGACGTGACCGTGCCCGAGGGGCGGATCTTCCTGCTCGGTGATCATCGGGCGAACGCGCGGGACTCTCGGGCCTTCCCCGAGGACCACGCCGGGACGGTTCCGGTGGAAGCCGTGCGGGGGCGGGTGATCGACAGTTTCGTGGGGCCCGTGCTGCTCGGGGTGGCCACGCTGCTCGGGCTGCTGCTCGCGCTGTTGGGGCTGATCCTCGGGATCGGGACGCGGGTCCTGCGGCGGCGGCCGGCGGAGCAGACGGCGTTGTGGCCGGATCATCTGTGAGGCACGGGTCGTCGTAGTACGACCAAGCAGTACGAGCGAGTAGTACGACGAAGGGTCCGCCGAAGCGCTCGGCGGACCCTTCGTCATGCGTGCCGTCAGTGGCCGGCGCTCTCCGGGGCGGGGCCGCCGGGCGTGGCCTCGCGGTCGGCGCCGCGGGCCGCCTCGGTCTCGCTGTAGACGTCCGGCTCCAGGTAGATGACGCGGGCGATCGGGACGGCCGTACGGATACGGGCCTCGGCCGCGTCGATGGCGGTGGCGATCTCGGTGGCCGTGTCGTCGTGCTGGACGGCGATCTTGGCCGCGACGAGCAGCTCCTCGGGGCCGAGGTGCAGCGTGCGCATGTGGATGATGCGGGTGACGGTGTCGCCGTCGACGATCGCGGCCTCGATCTTCTCGACCTCCTCGACGCCCGCGGCCTCGCCGAGCAGCAGCGACTTGGTCTCGGCGGCCAGCACGAGCGCGATCAGGATGAGCAGCACACCGATGCACAGGGTGCCGATGCCGTCCCAGACGCCGTCGCCGGTGGCGAGGGCGAGACCGACGCCGCCGAGGGCCAGGATCAGACCGACCAGCGCGCCGAGGTCCTCCAGCAGGACGACGGGCAGCTCGGGCGCCTTGGCGTGGCGGACGAACTCCTTCCAGGACTTCTGGCCGCGCAGTCCGTTGGACTCCTTGATGGCGGTCCGGAAGGAGAAGGTCTCGGCGATGATCGCGAAGACGAGGACGCCCACCGGCCAGTACCAGTGCTCGATCTCGTGCGGGTGCTTGATCTTCTCGTAGCCCTCGTAGATGGCGAACATGCCACCGACGGAGAACAGCACGATCGAGACGAGGAAGGCGTAGATGTAGCGCTCGCGGCCGTAGCCGAAGGGATGCTGCGGGGTCGCCTCGCGCTGGGCCTTCTTGCCGCCGACGAGCAGCAGAGCCTGGTTGCCGGAGTCGGCGAGCGAGTGCACCGACTCGGCGAGCATCGAGGACGAGCCGCTGAACAGGAACGCCACGAACTTCGATGCCGCGATTGCGAGGTTGGCGGCGAGTGCCGCCACGATCGCCTTGGTACCGCCTGACGCGCTCATGTGCCCGCGTTGTCCCTTCGTACGCCGTCCCGGGCGCGGCCCCTTGTGGCTTTGCCCGTCCTTTGCCGGTGGGCCATTGTTGCAGCCTTGCCCGGGTGTGGTGCGTCAGGTGTCCACAAGGCCGGTCATACGATCACAGTGGCACGGAAGACGGTGCCCACGCCGCCGACCTCGGCCTTCTCACCTGCGGGTACGAAGACCGACTGACCGGGCTTCAGCTCGTGCTCCCCCGCCCGTACGGAGCCCGCCGTGCACAGCAGGATCTGCGGCGTGGGGCGGGTGAGGTCGTGCGGGGCGGTGCCCTCGGGGAGGACGTACCGGGAGAGGCGGAACTCGTCGATCGGGGTCTCGTAGACCTCCTCGTCGTCCGGGGCGGCCTCCGGGCGCAGGACACCGGCGTCGGCGGCCTCGAAGCGGACGATGCGCAGGAGTTCGGGGACGTCGACGTGCTTGGGGGTCAGTCCGCAGCGCAGGACGTTGTCGGAGTTGGCCATGATCTCGACGCCGAGGCCGCTGAGGTAGGCGTGCGGGATGCCCGCGCCGAGGTAGAGGGCCTCGCCGGGCTGGAGGCGGACGCGGTTGAGCAGCATCGCGGCGATGACGCCCGGGTCGCCCGGGTAGTGGTGGGCGATGTCGGCGTAGGGCGCGTAGTCGCCGCCGAGGTGGGTGCAGGCGGCCGCGGTCTCGGTGACCGTGCGGGTCATCTCATCCGGGTCGGCGGTGAGGATCGCGGTCAGCACCTCGCGGAGGGCGGCCTCCTCGGGGTGGGCGTGCAGCAGGTCGACGTACGGCTTGAGCGAGTCGACGCCGAGGCCGTCGAGCAGATCGGCGGCCTGGACCGGGTCACGGAAGCCGCACAGGCCGTCGAACTCGGTGAGGGCGCAGATCAGTTCGGGCTTGTGGTTGGCGTCCTTGTAGTTGCGGTGACCGGCGTCGAGGGGAATGCCCCGGCGCTCTTCGTCGGCGTACCCCTCCTTCGCCTGCGCCAGGTTGGGGTGGACCTGGAGGGAGAGCGGTGCGCCCGCCGCGAGGATCTTCAGCAGGAACGGCAGCCGGGGGCCGAACTTGGCCACGCACGCGTGTCCGAGTTCCCGCTCCGGGTCGGCGTCGATGATGTCGACGAGCGTGCCCCTGCCGGTGCGCGACGGAGCGCCCGGGTGGGCGCCCATCCACATCTCCGCCTGCGGTTCGCCGGTCGGTTCGACCCCGAGGAGCTGCGGGATCGCGGTGGTGGAACCCCACGCGTAGGGGCGGATGGTGTTGTCGAGGCGGTCCATGCGGTTCTCTCTGCGTACGACGCGGCTTCTCTCCCGCGTACGACGGTCAGGGCGTCCTGAGCCAGATCAGGCGCCCGAGGCGAGCGCCAGGTAAACGGCGGCGAAATCCGTGATGGCGATCAGCTCCGCGAGGTTCTCCAGTTCGTCCCCGGGCTCCGGCTCCAGTTCGCTGATCGGCGTGTCGTGGCTCAGGGCCAGTTCACGGGCGGCGGGGGCGGCGCTGAGGCCGCCGCTGGGGCGGTCCCGGAGCAGCACCACGCGCGCGTGCATTGCGGGCGCCTCCTCCACGCGGTCGCGGAAGAAGTCGTCCGGGTCGGCGCTGGCGGCCAGCGGGCCGGCGAGCAGGGCGTTGTGCGAGGCGAGCGCCTCGGGGAGTTCGGCCACGACGGCCGGACGGCCCGCGAGTTCGGCGAGGGCGGCGGCGAAACGGCGGCCCGCGGGGCCGGCCGAGGCGCCCTCGGTCCAGACCACCGGGAGCGCGTCGGCCAACTCCGCGGCGAGGGTCTTGGCGGGGTTGCTGTACGTCGCGATGGCGGGACCGCAGCGTTCGGCGATGTGGTCGAGGCGGTCGGCGACCTTCTCCAACGCGTCGGCCGGGGCAGCCAGCAGACCGATGCGGTCCAGGAGCGCGAGCAGCGGGGTGAGCAGGGCCCACAGGACGCCGGGCGCGGAGGCGGCGAGGGGGGTGTCCTCCTCGTACGGGGCGGTCGCCATCGGTACGAACAGGCCGTGGGCGGCCTCGAGGGCCTCGACGAGCGGGGTGCGGGCGGGGGCTACGGCGGCGACGGTGCAGCCGCGGCGGTAGGCCTGCTCGGCGAGCAGGGACAGGCCGGGTTCGGTGCCGTCCGGGGTGGCGATCAGGAGCAGGTCCACGGAACCGGCCCAGCCGGGCAGCTCCCAGCGCAGGGCGCCCGCGGCGGGGGCGACGCCGGCCGGGGCCAGCCGGGTGACGGGGCTGCCGGGGCCGGCGAGGGTGCCGAGGAAGTCGGCGACGCAGATGGCGGCGGCGCCGGGGCCCGCGATGAGGACGGCGCGGGGGCGGCCGTCGGGTTTGAGGTCCGGGACACCCGCCTCGGTGGCGTGGCGGGCGGCGGTGCGGACGCGGGCGCCTGCCTCGGCGGCGCCGCGGAGCAGGCCGCGGCGGTCGGCCTCCGAGAGGGCCTCGGGGGTGTCGAGCAGCGATTCGTCGAGCACGGGCGGGAGCCTCCGATCGCCGGGGTGGGGTGGGTGGGTTACGCGGGGCGGCGGGCCTCGTCCACGAGGAGGACCGGGATGCCGTCGCGGACGGGGTAGGCCAGGCCGCAGTCCTGACCGGTGCAGATCAGCTCGGCTTCCTGCTCCTTGAGGGGGGCGTGGCAGGCCGGGCAGGCGAGGATCTCCAGGAGACCGGCTTCGAGCGGCATGGGGGTCCCTTCGGGGGCGGGTGGGTTGCGTGGATGTGCCTGGTCAGGGTACCGCCGGGGTGGGGGGCTTGGGGGGGTGGAGGAGGGTTGCCGTTGTGTTGGGTTCGCCCCCGCCGCCCCTACCCGTCCCATCCCTGGGGGCTGCCGCCCCCAGACCCCCGCTGTCGGCCCTGAACGGGCCTCGTCCTCAAACCCCGGACGGGCTGAGGACCCGCTGTCAGGCTCGGATGATCCCCAGCACCTCGTCCCGCACCTTCGTCATCGTCTCCTCGTCCCGTGCCTCCGCGTTGAGCCTCAGCAGGGGTTCCGTGTTGGAGGGGCGGACGTTGAACCACCAGTCGGTGGAGGTGATGGTGAGGCCGTCGAGGTTGTCCAGGGTTACGTCGTCGCGGGTTCCGTACGTCTCGCGGATCGCTGCGAGGCGGTCGGCCTGGTCCGCGACCGTGGAGTTGATCTCGCCCGAGCCGACGTAGCGGTCGTACTGGGCCACCAGGGAGGACAGCGGGCCCTCCTGGCCGCCCAGCGCCGCGAGGACGTGGAGCGCGGCCAGCATGCCCGTGTCGGCGTTCCAGAAGTCGGCGAAGTAGTAGTGCGCGGAGTGCTCGCCGCCGAAGATCGCGCCGGACTTCGCCATCTCGGCCTTGATGAAGGAGTGGCCCACGCGCGTGCGTACCGGTGTGCCGCCGTTCTCCTTCACCACCTCCGGGACCGACCAGGAAGTGATCAGGTTGTGGATGATCGTGCCCTTGCCGCCGTGCCGCGCCAGTTCGCGCGAGGCGACCAGGGCGGTGATGGCGGACGGGGAGACCGGGTCGCCCTGCTCGTCGACGACGAAGCAGCGGTCGGCGTCGCCGTCGAAGGCGATGCCGAGGTCGGCGGATTCCGCGCGGACCCGGTGCTGGAGGTCGACGAGGTTCGCCGGGTCGAGCGGGTTGGCCTCGTGGTTGGGGAAGGTGCCGTCCAGCTCGAAGTACATCGGGACCAGGTCGAGCGGCAGGCCCGCGAACACGGTGGGCACGGTGTGGCCGCCCATGCCGTTGCCCGCGTCGACCACGACCTTCAGGGGGCGGATGGAGGTCAGGTCGACGAGCGAGCGGAGGTGGGCCGCGTAGTCAGACAACGACTCCCGGTGGGTGATCGTTCCCGTCGTGGCCGCGGGTGCGGGGGCGCCCTCGTCGCTCCACCGCTCGACCAGTTCACGGATCTCGCTCAGGCCCGTGTCCTGGCCGACCGGTGCCGCTCCCGCGCGGCACAGCTTGATGCCGTTGTACTGGGCCGGGTTGTGCGAGGCCGTGAACATGGCGCCCGGCAGGTCCAGCGCGCCGGAGGCGTAGTACAGCTGGTCCGTGGAACACAGGCCGATCTCGGTGACGTCGACGCCCTGCGCGGCCGCACCGCGCGCAAAGGCCGCCGCGAGGCCGGGGGACGAGGGGCGCATGTCGTGCCCGGTCACGATCGCGGTCGCGCCGGTCACCCGGACGAAGGCCGCCCCGAACAGCTCGGCGAGCGCCTCGTCCCACTGGTCGGGGACAACTCCGCGCACGTCGTACGCCTTCACGAGCTGTGACAGATCAGCAGCCACGGCCAACCTTCCTGAAAGTCCCATCGGTCATCACAAAGTACCCGTACGGACTGGCACCGCGCTGTGTGATCCCTGAGTGGACCCTCAGCCGTAACCTCAGGTCAGGGCAGCATCCATGACAGGACCGGGGAGCTCTGGCCGACCACGATCAGACACATCACCATCAACAGGGCGACGCTCCACGGCAGGACCTTGCGCAGCAGATCGCCCTCCTTGCCCGCGAGGCCCACGGCCGCGCACGCGATGGTGAGGTTCTGCGGCGAGATCATCTTTCCGAGGACCCCGCCGGAGCTGTTCGCGGCCGCCAGGAGTTCGGGCGACAGGCCCGATTCGCGGGCCGCGGTCACCTGGAGGGCGCCGAAGAGCGCGTTCGCCGAGGTGTCGGAGCCGGACACCGCGACGCCGAACCAGCCCAGGACCGGCGAGAGGAAGGCCAGCCCCGCTCCGGCCGCCGCCACGAAGTGGCCGATGGTGGCGGCCTGTCCGGAGAGGTTCATGACGTAGGCGAGCGCCAGCACGCTTGTCACCGTCAGGATCGCGAACCGCAGTTCGTACACGGTCGCCGCCCACTCCTTGACCGCCACGCGTGCGTGCACGCCGAGCACGAGCGCCGTACACACGCCCGCGAGCAGCACGAGCGTGCCGCCGGTCGAGACGATCGGCCAGGTGAACACATTCCCGCCGACGGCCTCCCCGCGCGGGTCGACGACGTCCAGGAAGGGCCAGTCGTACGTCTGCGTCGCCCCGGCCAGCCAGTCCTTGACCGCGGGGATCTGCGCGACGGAGAAGATCGCCACGATGAGCGCGTACGGGGAGTAGGCCCGTACGACCTCCCCGCGCGGATCGTCCTCGTCCAATTCCTCGCTGCGCACCCCGGTCAGCACGGCCGCCCGCACCGGCTCCTCGGCGGGCCTGCGCGCCTGCGGTACGGCGACCAGGGCGCCCGCGCCCGCCAGGGCGGCGCCGATGTCGGCGAGTTGGGCGGAGACATGGTTCGAGGCGGCGAACTGCGCCACGGCGAAGGCGACTCCGCACACCAGGGCGGGCACCCAGGTCTCGCGCAGGCCGCGCCGTCCGTCGACCAGCCAGACCAGCAGGAGCGGCACCACAAGGGCGAGCAGCGGCGTCTGACGGCCCACCACGGAGGCGACGTCGTCCAGGGGCAGCCCGGTGACCTGAGCGAGCGTCACGACGGGGGTGCCCATCGCGCCGAAGGCGACCGGCGCGGTGTTGGCGACCAGGGCGACGACGGCGGCGCGCACGGGGTCGAAGCCCAGCGCCACGAGCATGACCGAGCAGATCGCGACGGGTGCACCGAACCCGGCAAGCGCCTCCAACAGGGCGCCGAAGCAGAACGCGACGACCAGGGCCTGGATGCGCGGGTCGTCGGAGAGGCGCCCGAAGGAGCGGCGCAGGATGTCGAAGTGCCGGGTGCGGACGGTCATCCGGTACACCCACAGGGCGTTGACGACGATCCAAAGGATGGGGAAGAGCCCGAAGACGGCCCCCTGGGCGGCGCTGGAAGCCGTCTGGTCGAGCGGCATGCCGTAGGCGAGCCAGGCGACCAGTGCGGCCGCCAGCAGGCCCGTCAGGCCCGCCAGATGCGCCTTCATGCGGACGCCGCCGAGCAGTACGAGGACGATCACCAGGGGCAGGGCGGCCACGAGTGCGGACAGACCGAGCGAGCCGGCGACGGGTTCCAGTTCCTGGACGTACACGGCGCCTCCCGGGAGCCACGGATTCCGTCATGCGGAAAGCGATTTCTCACTTCGGCTGAAACGGAATGGTCGCGTCCGTGACAAGGTCACGTCAATGGCCGTGCGTCATTCAATGGAACGCGCAGTCAAAGAACTGCCGGAAGGGTGACGTGCAGTCAGTCGAGCGGGTGACGCCGGGTCAGTTGTCCGGGGAACGCAGGACCCTGAGGTGACCGCGGCGCGCGACCTCACGCGGGTCGGCCGTCCGGGCGCCGCCACCGCCGGCCTCCGCGGCACGCTCCTGCGGGCGGGCCGCCTCGCGCACGGCGTTGGCAAGCGCTTCCAGGTCGTCGCCGCTCGGGCGGGCCGGAGCAGAGCCGTCGAGGAGCCGCACGACCTCCCACCCGCGCGGGGCGGTGAGGCGCTCGGAGTGCTCGGCGCACAGGTCGTAGCAGTGGGGTTCGGCGTAGGTGGCGAGCGGGCCGAGGACCGCGGTCGAGTCGGCGTAGACGTACGTCAGCGTCGCGACGGCGGGGCGGCCGCAAGCGGTGCGCGAACAGCGACGTACAGGGCTCACGACGTTGGACGGTACCGCACTCTTGAGCGGGCCGCGACGAATCTCCCCCAGGTCACTCCACCGTGTCGTGTCGCGAAGCGCCCCACACACCCCTTCCAGCGCACGCCCTTGACCTGCGGTAACGTCGATTTTCAGCCGGTCGGACAGGTGGGGTTCCGGTCATCGCTCGGTACAAACCATGTCAATTGCCTTGAGATCGCCGGTCTGGGAGCGATACGGAATCGAGCCGAACCTTGGCTGGAATGGTCATCCGGCGACATGGGGCGCGGGCGGGTCCGCACCGGCCTCGATGCCGTGTGGGGCGCGGCGCGCGGTCCCGGCGAGGACTACGCTTCACCAGTGATGGACACGCCTGTACCGCCCCCCGCCACCGGCCCCGGACCCCGCCGTCGTGATCGCCACGGCCGGGGCATGCGGGGGCCGATCGCGCCGCCGCAGGTGCCGCTCGCGGCCAGCCGTGCCGAGGCGTTCGCGGACCTGGTCCAGGACTCCGTGGAGCGCCTGGAACGCCGGTGGCCGCAGCTGGCGGAGATCGACTTCCTGGTCCTGGAGGTGCCGCCGCTGAACGGCGCGGGGCAGGTCTGGAACGACGAGGCGGTACCGCTGGGCGGCACGATCACCGCGCGCGAGGGCCGTCCCGCGCGGGTGGTCATCTACCGGCGGCCCGTGGAGATCCGCACCAAAGGGCGCGACGAGCGGGCCGCGCTGGTGCACGAGGTCGTGGTCGAGCAGGTGGCCGAGTTGCTGGGGCTCACCCCGGAGACCGTCGATCCCCGGTACGGCGAGGACTGAGCCCTCCGTCAGCGCGGGCCGCTTACCTCTGGAGCACCGACAGGTCCTGTTCCGCCTCCGGTACCGCCACCATCCCCCGGTCGTCCGGGAGGGTCTGGACGGTGAAGAACGGGGTGTCCCCCTGGGACACGGTGAGGGTCCGGGAGCCGTAGACCGGACCGCCGGAGACCGTTTCCACCGTCAGCGCGTAGCTGCCCTTGAGGGACTTCGGGGCCGGGACCTCGATGGACTGAGTCGTCCCCTTCTTGATCGTGTACGTCTTGGTCGACGCCGTTCCCGCTTCGGTGCCGGCCGAGGCCGTGACCTTGACCTGTGCGGTGCCGGTCGGTGCGGTCAGGGAGAGGATCGTGCCCTTGGCCGTGTTCTCCGCCGAGGTCGCGCGGGTGCCGACCGGGCGCGTGGCCGGGATGAAGGCCGTCTCCTGGTCGGCGCCCTTGCCGCGGGTCACCCGGAGCGCGGCCACCACCGGGACCGAGCGGTCGGTGGGGGTCAGCAGGACCGAGCCCGGCTCGCCGCGCGTGACGTCGCCCAGGTCGACGGCCGAGGTCATACGGGACTTCACGTGCAGCGTCTCGTTGCCGGCGGGTGTGATCGTGCCGGACGGGGAGGCGAGCTGGACCTTCAGGTCGGCGTCGGAGTTGCCGGGTGTGAAGGCGATCAGGCGTACCGCCGTGGCGTCCTTGGGGATGCCGGGCAGGACCAGGGTGCCGGTGGGGTCCGTGGACGCGGCCAGCCAGTCGCCGCCGAGCTTGTCGTCCAGGGCCTGCACCGACGCGCCGACCCGCCCGCTGCGGGCACTGACGTGCGCCGTGAGGTTCGTCTGCTTCTCGTCGATGAGCGTGGAGAGCAGGACCGGCTCGGTGGCGTGCGGCGGGACGGTGATGCCGTCCGGGATGTTCGTCTCCAGGGCGCCGTCCTTGCCGTACAGCTCGATGTCCACGACGGCGGCCGAGTCGTCCGGGTTGGTCAGGTGCACATAGTCCGTGCGGTCGCTCGCCGTGCTGGCGCCGGGGAACCAGAAATCGGTGTCGGGCGCGGTGCAGTTGACGCCCTGGAGACCGCGTCCGGTGCCCGCGGTGACCTCCGTGGTCTGCTGGACGGTCCAGCCGGGCGCGAACTTGCCCTCGGCGGTGCCGACGAGCGCGGGCGCGTCGGCACCGGAGGCGTCCCCGGTGACGGGCTTGCCCGGCTCCTTGTGCTCCAGGACGGGCTTCTCGCCGTCCTTCTTCCCGCCGTCCTTCTTCTCGCCCTTCTCGTCCTCCCCGGTCTTCTCGTCCGCCTGCGCCGACTCGGCGTCCGCGGCGCGCAGTTCGGCCTTGCCGTCGCCGCTCGTGCCCTTGGTGACGGGGGTGAAGGAGGTGTACGTCGTCTCGGCGAGGTCGGAGGTGCTGGGCGTCGGGCAGAGCAGGCTCGTGCGCTCCACGGGCAGCACGGCGGCCGCCTTGGCGCTGTCCTTGCCGGAGGCCTCCGGCGCGCTCAGGGTGGCGTACCCGGTGACGGCGGCGAGCGCGGTCGCGGCGGCGATCAGGGAGAGGGTGGTGCGGTTCACTGCTGGCTCCCGTCGGGACGCTCGACCTCGTGCGGGTGCTGCTGCGCCGGGTCATAGCCGGTGTCGTAACCCTGCTGGTACGGCTGCTCGTACGCGCTCTGGTCGTACGAGCCCTGCTGGGTCTGCCCGTCGTACGCGTACGGGTCGTACTGGCCGGCCTGGTACGGATCCGCCTGGTAGCCCTGGTCGTAGCCGCCCGCCGGGTATCCCTGGCCGTTCTGGTACTGCTCGCCGTAGCCGCCGTACTCGGCCGCGCCCGCGTAGCTCGGTGTGTCGTAGTCGCCGTAGGGCTGCTGCTGCGGGACCGGGACGGGCGGCGCCTGTGCGGGAGGGGCGGGGAACTCCTCGGGGCCGCTCTGCTCCTCGGCCTCCGCCTGGGCGCGCAGGCGGCGGGCGCGGCGGCCCTCGCCGGACGCGGCCTGTGCCGGGATCGGCTGCTCCTCGGGGAGGTCGTCGTCGATGTCGCGGCGGCGGCCGGGCAGGGCGAGGACGACGAGGACGAGGGCGAGGAAGCCCTGGGTCCACAGCCAGGCGGTGTGACTGAAGGGGTCCTCGAAGGTGACGTCCAGCTTCCCGCCGGAGGCGGGAAGTTCGAAGCCCTGGGCCCAGCCGTCGACCGTGGTGCGGGTGAGCGGCCTGCCGTCCAGGGTGGCCGTCCAGCCCTCGTCGGCGGTGTCGGCCAGGCGCAGGATCCGGCCGTCGGCGCCCTCCGGGACCTCGGTGTGGATCTCCACCGGTCCGGCGGCGACGGTCAGCGGGGCACCGGATCCGGCGACGATCGTGGCGCGCGCGACGTCCTGGTCGACCCGCCACAGCGCGCTGCCGCCCTGCTCGCTGAGCCGCTTCAGGCCGGGGGTGGCGTCCAGCACGCGGGTGACCTCGCGGGGCGCGCCCTGGTGCACGAGGACATAGGCCACGGCGAACTTGCCGAGCTGGTCGGCCTGGTCGGCGCCGGATCCCGCGACGAGGTTGGCGACGACCTTGTCGAGCCCGCTGTTCTCCCCGGCGACCGCGGCGAGTTCGGCGTCACCGAGGCGGGCGCCGGAGCCGCGGACCAGGGTGTAGCCCACGTGCGCGGAGGAGTCGCTGTCGAGGACCAGGGTGCGGGCCTGGTCGCGGTTGCCGCTCTCCTCGGCGACGAACGCGGGCACCTGCACCGGGTCGCGGCGCTCCACCGGGCCGTCGGCGCCGTCGAGCACCCAGCCGGTGGCGACCAGCAGCGGGCCCACGGCGGCCGCGAGGGCGATCAGCACGGCGACCGGCTGGCGCCAGCCGAAGCTCTGCTCGGCCACGCGTGAGCGCGCGCCGTCGGCGCCGAGCAGCGCGGCGGCCAGCAGGGCCAGGCCGTAGACGAGGGTGGCGGGGCCCGCCCAGGTGGAGTCGTTGGACAGGACCGCGAAGACGAGGCCCACCAGGGCGACCGCCCAGGCCGTCCAGACGGCGAGCTGACGCTCCGAGCGCAGCAGGGCGGCCAGCGCGGCCAGGACGACGCCGATCAGCATCAGCCCGTTGACCGTGCCGGGGCCGCCGGGGCTGGCGCCGAGCAGGTCGAGCGCGGAGGCGGTCGAGGAGCCGTACTCCAGGCCCGCCTCGTCGAAGAAGCCGAACGGGAGCAGGGTCAGCGACCAGGGCGCGAGGATCAGCAGCGGGGTGCCGAGCTGGGCCACGAAGCGCAGGCCGTAGGCGGTGATGTCGGTGCGGCGGACGGCCAGGAGGGCCACGCCGAGCAGCACCGCGATCGGCCACACGATCGGCGTGAACGCCGTGGTGACCGTCAGCAGCAGGGCGTACGCCCAGGTCGCCCGCCAACTGCCGCGCGCTCCGGAGGTGTTCGCCAGGCCGCTGGCGGCGACGCCCGCGCGGGCGATGAGCGGCAGCAGGACGGCGAGGACGGCGGTGCCGATCCGGCCGCCGGCGAGGGCGCCGGTGGCGGCGGGCAGGAAGGCGTAGACGACGGCCGCCCACGCGCGCAGCAGGCGCGACTCCAGGAGCGGGCGGGAGGCGAAGTAGGCGGTGACCCCGGCCAGCGGGACCGAGCAGACGAGCAGGACGGTCACCGCGAGTCCGGTCGAGCCGAACAGCGCGGAGGCCAGCATCGCCACGATCGCCAGGTACGGGGGCGCGGACGCGGTGCCGCCGGCGCCGACCGGGTGCCAGGAGTCCAGGTAGTGCGACCACAGCTCGGCGGCGTCGGCCGGGGCGGGCAGCAGGGCGCCGCCCGCGAGGGCGCCGGCGCCGAGCAGTGCGCGGCAGGCGGCGAGGGAGACGAGCAGCAGCACCAGGAAGAGCACCGGTCCCGGCTTGCGGGCGATGCGCTTGAGGCGGGCGAACTGCTCGATCTCCAGGAAGTCCGCGTCGTCGCCACCGGGTCCGGACTCGATGCCGCCGCCGTGCCGTCCGGCGCCGGAGGTGGCCTCGGGGTCGGAGCTGCCGAAGAGGCTGCTCGCGGCCTGTTCCACGGTGGCCCGCACGGTCGCGCCGGGCGGCGGGAACAGCGGCCGCAGCTCGTCCTTGTCGACGGCCGGGCGACCCCGCCTGCGCCGGCCGGCGATGATCCGCTCGGGTCGCAGCAGCACGCCCAGCAGACCGCGGATCTCGTCCAGGGCCTGTCCGGGCACCTTGCCGACGAGGTAGGCGAGGGTCCGCACCAGGGTGCCCAGCACCAGGCGCAGCAGCACCCAGGGCAGCACGGCGGAGCGGGTGTTGACGAGCAGGGTGTAGACGGCGCCGGCCTTGTCGACCTTGTGCGGGGAGGCCGTGGTGCGGCCCGCGCAGTCGACCGCGCGGCGCTCGCGGGAGGCCGCCTCTGCGTGTCGTACGACCGCGTCGGGGGCGATGAGGACGCGGTGGCCGGCCGACTGGGCGCGCCAGCACAGGTCGACGTCGTCCCGCATCAGGGGCAGTCGCCGGTCGAAGCCGCCGAGCTCCTCGAAGACGTCGCGCCGGACGAGCATGCCGGCGGTGGACACCGACAGCACGGAGCGGACGTGGTCGTGCTGGCCCTGGTCCTGTTCGCGGCGGTCGAGGCCGGTCCAGCGGCGGCCGGAGTGGGCGATGGTGACGCCGACCTCCAGCAGCTGGCGCTTGTCGTACCAGCCGCGCAGTTTGGGTCCGACGACGGCGACGTCGTCGCGGCCCAGCTCGCGTTCGTTCTCCACGACGCGCAGCAGCTGGGCCAGGGCGTCGGCTTCGGGGGCGCTGTCGTCGTGCAGCAGCCACAGCCACTGGACCGGCTCGCCGTGCGGCAGCTCGGGCAGGTCATAGGCGTCGTCGCGCCAGCTGCGCGTGACGGGGTCCCAGCCGCTCGGCCGCTTCAGGTACGGCAGCTCGTCCGGGGTGAGGACGGGCGCGGTGCGGGCGGCCTCCTCGACGGCCTGGCCGAAACCGGTGCGCCGGGCGAGATGCAGGACGCGGTCCGGGCCGAGGGCCTCGGTGACGAGCCGGGCGGAGTCGTCGGCGCTGCCGGTGTCGGCAGCCATGACGGACTGCACCGGGCGCTCCTGGCCGAGCAGCCCGGCGAGCGCGTCGGGGAGCCAGCGGGCGCCGTCGTGGGAGACGAGGACCGCGGTCACCACATGACGCGGGAACTCTGGTGTGGCGGACGCTTCTTGCTGCGCCGCCGTGTGGCTGTGCACGGACATCGAGGTACGGGCCCCGGTTCGGTGGACTGCGGTGGACGTCTGTGCCGTGTGAGAGCGGCGGGACGTCTCGGACGAGCGACCACACTATCGGCTGGGCATGAGGGAGGCCCGCCGCCTGTGGATAACCCACCTGCGACGGGCCGCTGGATACGTGTGTATATGCCGTTTGGTCAGACGGCGGCCTTCTTCAGGCGTCGGCGTTCCCGTTCGGACAGGCCGCCCCAGATGCCGAAGCGTTCGTCGTTGGCGAGGGCGTACTCGAGGCACTCGGAGCGGACCTCACAGGCGAGGCAGACCTTCTTGGCCTCGCGGGTGGAGCCGCCCTTCTCGGGGAAGAAGGACTCGGGATCGGTCTGGGCGCACAGCGCGCGCTCCTGCCAGCCGAGTTCCTCGTCCGCGTCGTCGACCAGCAGTTGCTGCACCAGCTCGGTCATGTGCGCCCCTCGTCTGTCTTTCGCGTCCCCGTGATGTAGCCGTTACCGATTTCGGCTGAACGACACGAGTGAAATTACAAGTGTGCTGCTCCGGGCGAGTCAAGCCGAGATCTGCTATTGGGCCCCTTATTCACTCTGCGGAACCAAGGCCTAGCGGAAAGTGTTCAAATCGGCATAAACCTTGACATGCAGGCGAGACCCAGGAGGGCCTCCGGGGCCGTACAGACCTAGTACGGAAGAGGACGCCCAGGAGTTCGATCTCGTTCCTTGTGCGCCCGGTTGTGCGCCATGTGTCCGGGGTTACCCGTGAACAAACCTTTCGGCAGCCAGATGAACCGGATGAGGTGAACCATGTCCCACATTCCGGGCGTCGAGTTGACAGTGGAGGTGTGAGCCGCTGTCCTTGGGGGCATGCTCGCGAACTCGGCACTCACCTCGACCCGCACCGCCGGGTCCCTCGGTGCTGCCCGTGCTCGCTGTAGCTGTTGTTGCTGTCCCAGCTGTTGAGCCATCCCCGCTCCAGCTGAGGCCGGGTCCCGTCCCCTGCGACTCGGTTTCTCGTTCCCCTCTGACCTTCTTTGACTGATCTCACTGAGGAACCACCCCACCCCATGAACAGCGACAGCGACCTCCAGATCGCCGGCGACATCCTCGAAGTCCCGCACCTCCTCCAGCCCCCGCGCGAGCACCCGGCCACCGTCGCCGAGTTCGTCGGCCTGGCCCGCGCCATCGCCGCCGACCGCTCCCAGTGGGAGCACCTCGTCCAGTACGACGCCACCTCCCGCTGGTACCACCGGCTGCGCACCGGCCCCGGCTACGAGGTGTGGCTGCTGTCCTGGGTGCCCGGACAGGGCAGCGGACTGCACGACCACGGCCCCTCCTCCGGCGTGCTGACCGTCCTGGAGGGCACGCTCACCGAGCGCACGGAGCGCGGCACGCGCGCGTTGGCGCCGGGCGCGCAGCGGGTGTTCGCGCCGGGGTACGTGCACGAGGTGGTCAATGACGCGCTGCAGCCGGCCGTCAGCCTGCACGTGTACTACCCGGGCCTGACCGAGATGCCGATGCACACCCGGTGCGCGGCGGAGGCCGTCCGGGTCGCGTGACCGCCTGACGCGTTGTCGGACGCTCCTGCCATGCTTGCTTCCATGCGCATTGTGGTTCTGGCAGGCGGCATCGGCGGTGCCCGGTTCCTGCGTGGTCTGAAGCGGGCCGCGCCGGACGCGGACATCACCGTCATCGGCAACACCGGCGACGACATCCACCTCTTCGGGCTGAAGGTCTGCCCGGACCTCGACACGGTGATGTACACCCTCGGCGGCGGCATCAACGAGGAGCAGGGCTGGGGACGGGCCGAGGAGACCTTCCATCTCAAGGAGGAGCTCGCGGCGTACGGGGTCGGGCCCGAGTGGTTCGGGCTCGGCGACCGGGACTTCGCCACGCACATCGTGCGGACCCAGATGATCGGCGCCGGGTTCCCGCTCAGCGCGGTCACCGAGGCGCTGAGCGACCGCTGGAAGCCGGGCGTGCGGCTCATCCCGATGACCGACGACCGCGTGGAGACGCATGTCGCCGTCGAGTTGGAGGGCGAGCGCAAGGCGATCCACTTCCAGGAGTACTGGGTACGGCTGCGCGCCTCCGTCCCCGCCGAGGCCGTCGTGCCCGTGGGCGCCGAGCAGGCCAAGCCCGCGCCGGGCGTCCTGGAGGCGATCGCCGAGGCGGACGTCGTGCTGTTCCCGCCGTCCAACCCGGTCGTCTCCATCGGCACGATCCTCGCCGTGCCCGGTATCCGCGAGGCCATCGCGGAGGCGGGGGTGCCGGTGGTGGGCCTCTCCCCCATCGTCGGGGACGCGCCCGTGCGCGGGATGGCCGACAAGGTGCTCGCGGCGGTCGGCGTGGAGTCCACGGCCGCGGCGGTCGCCGAGCACTACGGCTCGGGGCTGCTGGACGGCTGGCTCGTCGACACCGTGGACGCCGGTTCCGTGGAGCGGATCGAGGCGGCGGGCGTCCGCTGCCGTGCCGTACCGCTGATGATGAGCGATCTCGACGCCACCGCGCGGATGGCCCAGGAGGCGCTGACGCTGGCCGAGGAGGTGCGGGGGGCGTGAGCGAGGAGTCCTTCGGGGGGTACCGGGTCTGGGCCGTGCCGGGGTTGCCCGAGGTCGCGGCGGGTGACGATCCCGCCAAGCTGATCGCGGCCGCCGAGCCCGGGCTGGCCGACGGTGACGTCCTGCTCGTCACCTCCAAGATCGTGTCCAAGGCGGAGGGGCGGATCGTCGAGGCCGCCGACCGGGAGGCCGCGATCGACGCCGAGACCGTACGGGTCGTGGCGCGGCGCGGCACCCTGCGGATCGTCGAGAACCGGCAGGGCCTGGTCATGGCCGCGGCCGGGGTCGACGCCTCCAACACCCCGGCCGGGACCGTGCTGTTGCTGCCCGAGGACCCGGACACCTCCGCGCGGGCGATCCGGGACGGGCTGCGGGACGCCCTCGGCGTCAACGTCGGGGTGATCGTCACTGACACCTTCGGGCGACCCTGGCGCTCGGGGCTCACGGACGTCGCGATCGGCGCCGCCGGGGTGCGGGTGCTCGACGATCTGCGCGGGGGGCAGGACGCGTACGGCAATCCGCTGAGCGCGACCGTCGTGGCGACCGCGGACGAGCTGGCCGCGGCGGGGGATCTCGTCAAGGGGAAGGCCGCCGGGCTGCCGGTCGCCGTGGTGCGGGGGCTGGCGCATGTGGTGGTCGCGGACGCGGACTCGGACGGCGGTGACGACGAGGAAGGGGCGCGGGCCATGGTGCGTGGCGGGCACGACGACATGTTCCGGCTGGGGACGTCCGAGGCGGTGCGGCTGGCGGTGACCCAGCGGCGTACGGTCCGGGCCTTCACCGACGCGGCCGTCGATCCCGGGGCGGTTCGGCGGGCCGTCGCCGCGGCCGTGACGGCGCCGGCGCCGCATCACACGACGCCGTGGCGGTTCGTGCTGCTGGAGTCGGAGGAGTCACGGGTGCGGCTGCTCGACGCGATGCGGGACGCGTGGGTCGCGGATCTGCGGCGGGACGGGAAGTCGGAGGAGTCCATCGCCAAGCGGGTGCGGCGGGGGGATGTGCTGCGTCACGCGCCGTATCTGGTGGTGCCTTGTCTCGTCATGGACGGGTCGCATACGTACGGGGATCCGCGGCGGGACGGTGCGGAGCGGGAGATGTTCGTGGTGGCCGCGGGTGCCGGGGTGCAGAACTTCCTGGTGGCGTTGGCCGGGGAGCGGCTGGGGTCGGCCTGGGTGTCCTCGACGATGTTCTGCCGGGACGTGGTGCGGGGGGTGCTGGGGCTGCCGTCTTCGTGGGATCCGATGGGGGCTGTTGCGGTCGGGCATCCGGCGGAGGAGCCTCGGGCGCGGGATGAGCGGGATGCCTCGGCTTTCATCGAGGTGCGATGACGTATGACGGCTTCGGCCTAACCTCGTAGGGCTGTTCTCGGCTTTTGTTTGGGACCTGATTCGTGGCTGGACGTTTCGCGCCTCGGCCCACGCGTACGACTGTGCGTGGTGGGCATGTCGGTGTGCCCTCGGGAGTGCCTGGGGCTGCCGCTGGTTCGGGTTCGGGTTCGGGTGGGCGGGTTCGGACGTGGGTTCCTGAGGGGCCGCTCGATCTTGGGCTGGTGCTCGGGCCGTTGCGGCGGGGGCCTGGGGATCCGACGTTTCGGGCCATGCCGGACGGGTCGGTGTGGCGGGCGAGTCGGACGCCTGGTGGGCCGGGGACCTTGCGGGTTGTTGTGCAGGGTTCTGCTGTACGGGCGGAGGCTTGGGGGCCGGGGGCGGAGTGGCTGTTGGAGCGGGTGCCGGCGCTGTTGGGGGCCGCGGATGATCCGTCGGCGTTCGTGCCTCGGCATCGCGTGGTGGCTCTTGCCCGGCATCGGCGGCCGGGGTTGCGGCTGACGCGGACCGGGCTGGTGATGGAGTCGTTGATTCCGTCGATTCTGGAGCAGAAGGTCACGACCGATGAGGCTTATCGGGCTTGGCGGTTGTTGGTGCGGCAGTACGGGGAGCCGGCGCCTGGGCCTGTGCCCGGGCGGATGTGTGTGATGCCGGATGCTCGGACGTGGGCGTTGATTCCGTCGTGGGAGTGGCATCGGGCGGGGGTTGACGACAAGCGGGCGTCGACGATTGTGCGGTGTGTGCGGGTTGCTGCGCGGCTGGAGGAGGCCGTGTTCATGGCGGCGGGGGATGCGCAGGCTCGGTTGGAGGCCGTGGTGGGGGTGGGGCCGTGGACCTCTGCGGAAGTGGTGCAGCGTAGTCATGGGGCGGCGGATGCGGTGACTGTGGGGGATCTGCATCTGCCGGGGATTGTGGGGTTTGCGCTGGCTGGGGATCGGGATGCGGATGATGCGGTGATGTTGTCGCTGCTGGAGCCGTATGCGGGGCAGCGGCATCGGGCGGCTCGGTTGATTTTGTTGAGTGGGCGGGTGCCGGCGCGGAGGGCTCCGCGGATGCCTCGGGGGGATATCGGGCGGCTGTGACTGTCGGCGGGGGTGCGCACGACTTTCTTTCGCCCCCGCCGCCCCTACCCGTCCCATCCCTGGGGGCTGCGCCCCCAGACCCCCGCTGCCGGCCCTGAACGGGCCTCGTCCTCAAACGCCGGACGGGCTGGAGAGGGCTGAGGTGCGTAGCCCCCAGCGGGTGGGTGGGGGGTCGGGATGGCTGTGGCCTCGTCTTCGAACGCCGGACCGGCCGGAGGGGGCTGAGCTGCGTAGCCCCCACCGGGTGGGTGGGGGGCGGGATGGCAATGGCCTCGGTCTCACTCCGGCCTGCGGGATATGACTGGAGGCACCGCCACCAGCGGGTGGGTGGAAGATCGGGACGGCTGCGGCCTCGTCCTCGAACACCGGACCGGCCGGAGGGGACTGGGCTGCGTAACCACCAGCGGGTGGGTGGAAGATCGGGACGGCTGCGGCCTCGTCCTCGAACACCGGACCGGCCGGAGGGGACTGGGCTGCGTAACCACCAGCGGGTGGGTGGAAGATCGGGACGGCTGCGGCCTCGTCCTCGAACGCCGGAACGGCTGGAGAGGGCTGGGCTGCGTAACCACCAGCGGGTGGGTGGGGGATTGGGATGGCCGTCGCCTTGGTCTCGTACCTCCGACTGGATGGAAATGGCTAGGGTGCATCCCCGCCAGCGGTGGGTCTGGGCTCGGGACGGCCATCGCCTTGGTCTCGCACACTCGACCGGGCGGAAGTGGCTGGGGCGCGTGACCAGCAGCAGGTCGGCGCGGGGCCGGGACGGCTGATGCCTCGGGCTCGCGCTTCTGATCGGCTCAAGTGAGTGGGGGCGCCGTCCCCTTTCTCGTGGGGACGGCGCGTTGGGGTTACTGGTCTGGGGAGAAGCGGAGGGATCTGGCGGGGATTTGGGCGTTGCACCAGACTCGGGCGCCGTTGGTGAGTTCGTTTTCGGCGCCTACTGTGGCGTCGTCGCCTATTACCGTGCCGGTGAGGATCGAGCGTTCGCCCACTCGGGCCCTCGTGCCGATCATGGAGTCTGTGATGACCGCGCCTGGTTCGATCACCGCTCCGGGGAGGATCGTGCTGCCGTAGACCCTGGCGCCCTCCGCCACGAACGCTCCCTCGCCCACCACCGTTCCGCCCGCCAGTTTCGCGTCGGGGGCGACCCTTGCCGTGGGGAGGATCAGGCGGTCGCCGCAGCGGCCCGGCACCGCGGGGGACGGGGCTCGGCCCAGCACCAGGTCTGCGGAACCTCGTACGAAGGCCGCGGGCGTGCCCAAGTCCAGCCAGTACGTCGAGTCCACCATGCCCTGTAGGTGGGCTCCGGCCGACAAGAGGTCTGGGAACGTTTCTCGTTCCACCGAGACCGGGCGGCCTGTGGGGATCGTGTCGATCACCGAGCGTCGGAAGACGTATGCGCCTGCATTGATCTGGTCCGTGACGATTTCTTCGGGGGTTTGGGGCTTCTCCAGGAACGCCGTCACCCTGCCCGTCTCGTCCGTGGGGACCAGGCCGTATGCCCTCGGGTCCGTCACCTTCGTGAGGTGGAGGCTGACGTCTGCCGACGTGCTCTGGTGTGTTTGTACCAGCGCCCTGATGTTCAGGCCCGTCAGGATGTCGCCGTTGAAGATCAGTACCGGGTCGTCGGGCGCGGAGTGGAGGCGGGAGGCCACGTTGCGGATGGCGCCGCCCGTGCCGAGCGGCTCCTCCTCGGTGACGTACTCGATGTGCAGGCCCAGTGCGGCGCCGTCCCCGAAGTACGGCTCGAAGACCTCCGCCAGGTAGGAGGTGGCGAGCACGATGTGGTCCACGCCCGCCGCTCTCGCTCTCGCGAGCTGGTGCGTGAGGAAGGGGACCCCGGCCGCCGGGACCATGGGCTTGGGCGTGTGCACGGTGAGCGGACGCAGCCGTGTGCCCTTGCCGCCGACCAGGAGGATCGCTTCTGTCACCTGTTGTCTCCGCTTCCTGCCGGGACCGGCCGAACTGTCTTTCGGCCGGTCAGTGTATGCACCGTGGTGTGCAGACCGTTTGAGGTGCCCTCGACGGCAGTGCGGAGTTCGTCATTGATCCGCCTACCCCCCCGATGGCGGTGAATGTGTGCCTACGGCGTCAGCGACGCTGTCAGCGGCCTTGGAGTTCCGCCGCCTTCGAGCGAGTGCTGCCGAGCTTGCGGTACATCTGCCAGCCCGGGCACTCCGTGGCGTAACCGTCACGGTGGCCGGAGATCACATTCAGTCGTACGTTCCTACCCTTTGCGTAGAGATTGCTACCCCCGGACTTCAGGTACGTCTTTCCTCGCGGATTGGCGCCGAAGAGACCGAGTTTCCAGGCCGTGAGGCGGGCCACCGCCTTCACCGCGGCGGCCGACGGCTTGCTGGTGGCATGGCTGCCGAGGAGGGCGATCCCCATGCTGTGCGTGTTGAAACCGAGGGTGTGGGCGCCCAGGACCGGCTTCGCCACGCCACCGGCACGGCCCTCGTAGAGGTTTCCGCACTTGTCGACGACGAAGTTGTAGCCGATGTCCCGCCAGCCCATGCTCATCACGTGGTAGCGGTAGATACCGCGGATGACGGAGGGCGCCTGCGAGCACGTGTATCCGTTGCCGGACGCCGTGTGGTGGACGAAGGCCGCCTTCACCTTCTTCGTGTAGACGAACTTCCGTTCCCGCCATGACTCGTTGGCCCCCCAGCCGCGGCGGGTGACGATGCGGGGGCGGGGGCCGATGTACGGCCTCGCCTGTTGTTCCGCGGTGAGGTCCGCGCCGCCCACGGTCAGCAGTTCACTTCGGGTCTGCTCGGCCGTCAGGGCCGGGATCTCCAGGGCGCCCAGGGGCGCCAGTTCGGCGTTGACCGCGGAGGCGGCCGCCGTATCGGCGGTGAGGTTGTTGGCGGGGGCGTCGGCACGGCTGGTCACCGGCCGGGGCTGCGGCGCCTCTTCACCGGGGTCGACCAGTTCCAGGCGCAGGCCCGTGGGGAGAGTGGGGAGCGCCGCCGTCTCCGACGGCTCGGCCTTGACGCGTACCTCCACTCCGTCCGAGTCTCCGACCCACAGCGGGGCCGTGGCGCCGCGGACCCGGCCCGAGGCGCGTTCCGCCGTGTACGGGTCGGCGGCGTGGTCGGCGTTGTGGGTCTCCACGTCCTGCCAGTCGGACCAGGCGCCGGTCGCGGTCGCCCGCGTACGGACCTGGACCCGGCCGTGGAGTTCGGTGTCGGGGTTGTCCCAGACGACGCCGATGAGCGAGAAGCGGCGTACGTCCTTGGGGGGCAGGCCCTGTTCGGGGGCCGCGGGGGTGGCCCTGGTCCGGTTCAGCGGTTCCAGAGGGAGGGACTCGGTGTGGCCCGGGGCCGGTCTGTCACCGGCTGTCGTGGCCGCTTCCGCAGTCGGCGCGGGTCTTGTGTTCGCCGCGACGGCGGATGGGGTCAGCGGAAGCATGAGAGCGGCCGCACAGGTGACACCGATCGAAGAAGCAAGGAATCCACGCATGCCCCTGATGTTGGACATAGTCATACAAATCTGTCCATTGGGGAGTTGACGGGGCGTCGGGCGGCGTTCGGCCGAACCGGTGGTGGGCGCGAGGGGTGCGGGGAGCCGGGCGCGCGTACGCTGACTCGGGTGAATTCCACCGATCGCACCCCTGCCGACCTGCTGCGTTCCGCGCTCGCCGCGGATCCCGGGCGTCCCCTGGTGACCTTCTACGACGATGCCACCGGGGAGCGCGTCGAATTGTCCGTGGCCACCTTCGCCAATTGGGTGGCCAAGACCGCGAATCTGCTCCAAGGGGATCTGGGTGCCGGACCCGGCGACCGGGTGACCCTGCTGCTGCCCGCGCACTGGCAGACGGCCGTGTGGCTGCTGGCCTGTTCGTCGGTGGGCGCGCTGGCGGATGTGGACGGGGACGCGGCGGCGGCCGATGTCGTGGTGAGCGGTCCTGACACCCTGGACGCGGCCCGTGCGTGCGGCGGGGAGCGGGTGGCTCTCGCGCTGCGGCCGCTGGGCGGGCGTTTCCCGCAGCCGCCGGCCGGGTTCGCGGACTACGCGGTGGAGGTCCCCTCGCAGGGGGACCGGTTCGCACCGTTCGCGCCGGTGGACCCCGAGGAGCCGGCGCTGATCGTCGCCGGGCGGGAGTTCACCGGGGCGGAGGTCGTGGAGCGGGCACGGGACGAGGCGACGGGTCTCGGACTGACCGGGCCGGGCTCCCGGATCCTGTCCGGGCTCGGGTACGACACCTGGGAGGGGCTCAACGCCGGGCTGTACGGGGCGCTGGCCACGGGCGGCTCGGTGGTGCTGTGCCGGAACCTCGGGGCGCTGGACGAGGAGGCGCTGGCCAAGCGGATCGAGAGTGAGCGGGTCACGGCAGTGGCGCGCTGACCAGCGCGGTGTTCCTCACCTCCGGCCCCGTCCGAACCCTTCCCGTCCCCCGTTCGGCCCATCACCGCTCACCCCCCTCCCCTCATTCACGTCATCGTCGTAAGCGAGACCAGGCAGACACACGCCCGCGCGCCATGAGGGGTGGACGTAGACGTGACGAAGACTGTTGGTGGAGCCCGGGCCAGTGGGGCGGGGCTGATACGACGGCGCAGGAGGCGGTGGGTCCGGGGGGTCGGGGCGGGCGTCGGGGTGGTGGTACTGGGGGCGGTGGTCGCCGGGTGGGCCGTGTACGTGAAGCTCGACGGGAACATCACCCCGGACAGCGCGGCCGCCGAGGAGCTGGCCCGGTACGAGGGGGAGCGGCCGACCTCGCTGGTCAAGAACGCGCAGAACATTCTGGTCATCGGGTCCGACTCCCGGTCCGGCGACGAGAACCGGCGCTACGGGCGGGACTCCGGGACCGAGCGGTCCGACACCACGATCCTGTTGCATCTGGCGGCCGGGCGGCGCAGCGCCACCGCCGTCTCCCTCCCCCGGGATCTGATGGTGGACGTGCCCGCCTGTCTACGGCCCGACGGAAGCCGTTCCGAGCCGATGTTCGCCATGTTCAACTACGCCTTCGAGATGGGCGGTTCGGCGTGCAGCATCCGCACCGTCGAGAAGCTCACCGGCGTGCGGATCGACCATCACATGGTCGTCGACTTCCGTGGGTTCAAGGACATGGTCGATGCCGTGGGCGGGGTCGAGGTGTGCCTGAAGTCGCCCATCAACGACAAGGCCGCCAAGCTCCGGCTGCCCGCCGGGCGGGTGACGCTCGACGGGGAACAGGCCCTCGGTTTTGTGCGGGCCCGGAAGTCGCTCGGGAACGGTAGCGACACCGACCGGATGGACCGGCAGCAACGATTCCTCGGTGCGCTGGTCAACAAGGTGCAGAGCAATGACGTACTGCTGAATCCGGTGCGGCTCTATCCCCTGCTCGACGCCGCCACGTCCTCCCTGACGACCGATCCGGATCTTGCCAGCTTGCGTGGCTTGTACCAGCTCGTCCGTGGTGTGCGCGACATCCCCACCGAACGTGTGCAATTTCTGACCGTTCCCCGGGAGTCGTATGTCTACAACTCCAATCGCGACCAGCTCATCGAACCCGAGGCGGAAAGGCTGTTCGAGCGGCTGCGGACCGACACGCCCGTCGAAGTCAGTCAAAAGGGTCCGGCTCGCGACCCCGACTCCCCCGCCCCCACGTTTCGCGGGAACACGGCCGCTCAGCACACCTGCGAGTAAAGCGCTCACCAAGGCTCACCGGGGCGACGAACCTCCATTCAGGGAAATGCTCCGTAATGCCCGGTTGTAGGAGCGTGGAATGTGTCACGGCCGTCGCCCGTCGCCGAATCGGGCGGCTAGTGTGAGCGACCCGGTGCACCCGGCCTCCTGGTCGCGCACTGTTTGACCGAGACCGAGCGCCTGAAGGGGGAAGGCGCCGCGTGGCCCCGACGGAGGATTCGGACAATCGTGGACGCGCAAGGCCGTGGGCGGGCGGAGAACATCGATCCCGCAGACCAGTGGGTACTGAACCCGAACACCGGTGAATACGAACTGCGACTGAGTCCTTCCGCAGCGCAGTCGGCAGTGCCGGGCCCCCGCGGCCCCCGCAGAACCGCCTCCCGCACCGCGACGCCCGTACGCGATCCGCGGCCCGGGCGCGATGTCCCGCCGCCGCGGCGGCGGCGCGGGGTGCCCGAGGAGCCCCTGCCGACCCGGCGCGGGCGGCGGCCGGAGAAGAAGTCCAAGGTCAAGAAGTTCCTGATGTGGACCGGCGGCAGCATGGCGTTTCTGCTCCTCGCCACCGCCGGGGCCGGGTACCTCTACCTGGAGCACCTCAACGACAACATCGACTCCGTCCCGGACGACGGCGCGAGCACCGGTGGCTTCAAGAAGGACCAGGCCATCAACATCCTGCTGATCGGCACCGACAAGCGCACCGGCTCCGGCAACGAGGGCTACGGCGACAAGAACAGCGCCGGCCACGCCGACACCACGATCCTGCTGCACGTCTCCAAGGACCGGTCGAACGCCACCGCGCTCAGCATCCCCCGGGACCTGATCGTCGACATCCCGGACTGCCCTACGACGCAGGAGGACGGGTCCAAGGAGGTCATCGCCGGGTCCACCGGCGTCCGCTTCAACACCAGCCTCGGCCAGAGCGGCCGTACGCCCAGCTGCACCATGCGGACCGTGACCGAGCTGACCGGGATCAAGCCGGACAACTTCCTGGTCGCCGACTTCAACGCGGTCAAGACGCTGACCAGTGCGGTCGGCGGGGTCGAGGTGTGTCTGGCGAAGGACATCGACGACCCCGACTCGCATCTGAAGCTGTCCAAGGGCACCCACACCATCGAGGGCGAGCAGGCGCTGGCCTTCGTGCGCACCCGGCACTCCGTGGGCTTCGGCGGCGACCTGAGCCGGATCGGGATCCAACAGCAGTTCCTCGGCTCGCTGATGCGCAAGCTGAAGTCCAACGACACGCTCACCAGCCCGACCAAGATGGTGAAGCTGGCGGAGGCGGGCACCGAGGCGCTCACCGTCGACTCCCAGCTCGACAGCATCGGCAAGCTGAAGGACCTCGGTCTCGAGCTGGGCAAGCTCAACACCAAGAACCTGACGTTCACCACCGTTCCGGTGATCGACAACCCGGCCGAGACGGTGAAGGCGACCGTCGTCGTCAACGAGACGACCGCCCCCGAAGTGTTCGACATGATCAAGAACGATGTGTCGTTCACGGCGGTCAAGGCGCAGAAGAAGAAGGAGAAGGCCGCCATCGCCGCCCGCCTCAAGGGCACCAAGGCGGACGCCTCCGAGGTACGCGTGCGCATCCTCAACGGCGGCGCGGAGTCCGGCAGCGCCCAGGAGACGCTGACCTGGCTCCAGACCGAGGAGGGCGTCACCAAGTCCGAGAACGCGGGCAACGCGCCGGAGGCCCTCGCCAGGACGACGCTTGAGTACGCGCCCGAACAGGCCGACCAGGCACGGCGGTTGGCGGACATCCTGGGTCTTTCCGGGTCCGCGATGAAGCCCGGTGAGAGCGAACTCAACTCCCAGGGCCTGCCCACGATGACGCTCACCCTGGGCGAGGACTTCAAGGGCGCCGGGGTCCCGCTCACCGGGTCGTCGTCGGGGAAGGCTCCCGAGGGCGTGGACAAGTCCACCGCGGATCAGGTCGAGTGCGCCAAGTGACCTGACCCGACCGGTCAGTTCAGGGAACGCGACCGGTTCGTTCAGGGAAATGGAACGAATTGACCGCTTGTAGGGACACCGGAATCGGTTGTACGCACGTGGAATTTCTCACCGCCGTCGCTCGACGCCGAAGTGTGCGGATAGTGTGAGCGATCCGGTGCATCGGGCCGTGCGGCGTTTTCCCGCGCGGCGCCTTCCCGACGGAGGATTCGGACAACCGTGGACGCAGGCCGTGGGCGGTCGGAGAACATCGACCCCGCAGACCAATGGGTGCTCAATCCGAACACCGGCGAATACGAATTGCGACTGAGCCCTTCCGCACCGCAATCACCGAGACCGCGGCAGTCACCCGTGCCCGGCCCGCGCAGACGCCCTGACGCCACCACGGCTCCGCCCACCGCCCCCGGCCGCGACGTCCCGCCGCCGCGCCGGCGCCGGGGCGTGCCCGAGGAGCCGGCGCCGGGGCGGCGCGGGCACCGGCCGGGGAAGCCGAAGTCGAAGGCCAAGAAGGTGCTGCTGTGGACGGGCGGTTCCATGGCGCTGGTGCTGGTCGTCGCCGCCACCGGCGGCTACCTCTACCTCAAGCACCTGGAAGGCAACGTCGACACGATCGACGTCGGTGACGCGGGCGCGAGCAGCTTCAAGAAGGACGAGGCCTTCAACATCCTGATCATCGGCACCGACAGGCGCACCGGTGAGGGGAACGAGGGCTACGGTGACAAGAACAGCGTCGGGCACGCGGACACCACGATCCTGCTGCACGTCGCCAAGGACCGGTCCAACGCCACCGCGATGAGCATTCCGCGCGACATGGTCGTCGACATCCCGGAGTGCCGAACGAAGCTGGAGGACGGCACCGAGAAGGCCATCCCCGGACTTCAGGACGTGCGGTTCAACCGCAGCCTCGGTGAGAGCGAGCGCGATCCCGGCTGCACCATGGAGACGGTCAAGGCGTTCAGCGGCATCCAGCCCGACCACTTCATGATGGTCGACTTCAACGCCGTGAAGACCCTGACGACCGCCGTGGACGGCGTCACGGTGTGCCTGAACCGCCCCATCAAGGACGAGAAGTCCAAACTCGACCTGCCCAAGGGCGAGTCGGAGATCGAGGGCGAGCAGGCGCTCGCCTTCGTCCGTACCCGCAAGGCGTTCGCCAACAGCAGCGACCTGGACCGCATCAAGGTGCAGCAGCAGTTCCTGGGCTCGCTGATCCGCAAGATGTCCTCCAGCGACACCCTGACCAACCCCCGGAAGCTGATCAAGCTGGCCGAGGCCGCCACCGAGGCGCTGACCGTGGACAAGGCCATAGGGAAGGCCACCACGCTCAAGGACGTCGCCCTGGAGCTGAAGAAGGTGCCGCCGAAGAACATCACCTTCACCACGGTCCCGGTCAAGGACAACCCGGCCGAGGTCATCAAGGCGACGGTCGTCGTCAACGAGGCGACCGCGCCCCAGGTCTTCGACATGATCAAGAACGATGTGTCGTTCACGGAGGTCAAGGAGCAGAAGAAGAAGGAGAAGGCCGCAGTCGCCGCCCGCCTCAAGGGCACCAAGGCGGACGCCTCCGAGGTGCGCGTGCGCATCCTCAACGGCGGCGCGGAGTCCGGCAGTGCTCAGGACCAGCTCACGTATCTCCAGACGCAGGAGGGCGTGACCAAGTCCGAGAACGCGGGCAACGCGGAGGCCGAACAGGCCAGGACGACCCTGGAGTACGCTCCCGACCAGGCAGATCAGGCACGTCGGCTGGCGGAGATCATGGGTCTGTCCGGTTCCGCGATGAAGCCCGGCGAGAGCGAGCTCAACTCCCAGGGTCTGCCGACGATGACGCTGATCCTGGGCAAGGACTTCAAGGGCGCGGGCGTGAAGCTCGACTCCTCCTCGGCAAAGACGCCGAACGTGGAGAAGTCGACGGCTGACAAGGTTCAGTGCGCCGGTTGAGAGCCTGTGTCACATCCCCGGCCGGATCAGCGCACGGCGTCTGGTGCGTGCGATCGCAAGGCGCCGGAGCGCCCTCGTGGCGGAGCCACGTGGGTGGTTCGGCAACGCGGCGAGCGTGCGTGCCAGGCGGCGGGCGCCCGGCCGGGGATGTGACACAGGCTCTGAGCAACTGAGGCGACCTGACGGGCCTGTTGAACGTCTGACATGACGTACGACAGGCCCGTTCCATGGGGCGCGGGTGGGGCGGTTCGACCGGCAAGGGTGGGGAGGGACGGCAAGTGATGCAGAGCAGCGTGCAGGAGGCCGCTCCGGTCGCCGAGGGGGGCGGCGCGGGGACGGTCGACGGCGGGGAGGGCCGGGGCGGGCGCCGCAGAGAGCGGCCGGGGCGCGGGCGGCGGTTCATGAAGTGGTCCGCGACCGTGCTCGCGGTACTCATAGTGGGGACGGCCGGTGCCGGGTACCTCTACTACCGGCATCTGAACGGCAACATCAAGCACGACGACCTGAACCTGGGGGACAGCAAGGTCGCCAAGCCGACGCCGAACGCCGCCGGGCAGACGCCGCTGAACATCCTGCTCATCGGCTCCGACGCGCGGGACACCGAGGAGAACCAGAAGCTCGGCGGGGCCAAGGAGACGTTCGGTACGCCGCCGCGGGCGGACGTGCAGATGCTGCTGCACCTGTCGGCCGACCGCTCCAACATGTCGGTCGTCAGCATGCCGCGCGACACCCTCGTGCAGATCCCCAAGTGCACCGACCCGGACGACGAC
This sequence comes from Streptomyces davaonensis JCM 4913, assembly GCF_000349325.1. Taxonomy (GTDB): domain Bacteria; phylum Actinomycetota; class Actinomycetes; order Streptomycetales; family Streptomycetaceae; genus Streptomyces; species Streptomyces davaonensis. The sequence continues at coordinate 5,838,534 of NC_020504.1, read as the reverse complement.
GAGGCGTACCCGGCGAGCAACGGGCGGGTGGCGACCAACCAGAGCCTGCGCAACGGCGGTCCGGGCTGCACGGTGGCCACCTGGCAGGAGCTCACCGGCATCCACATCGACCACTTCATCATGGTCGACTTCGCGGGCGTGGTGTCGATGGCGGACGCCATCGGCGGCGTCCCGGTGTGCGTGGACGCCAACATCGAGTCGCGCGACAGCCAGGGCCACGGCTCCGGTCTGAAGCTGGAGGAGGGCACGCACCCGGTGAAGGGCGAGCAGGCCCTCCAGTGGCTGCGCACCCGCTACGGCTTCGAGGACGGCAGCGACCTGGCCCGGGCCAAGGCCCAGCACATGTACATGACCTCGATGGTCCGTGAGATGCGCGAGAACGCCACCCTCAGCAGCCCGCTCAAGCTGCGCCGGCTCGCCGAGGAGGCCACCGACGCGCTCACGGTCGACCCGGGCCTGGACGACGTCAAGAAGCTCTTCGACCTCAGCAACGAGTTGCGGAAGGTGAACCCGAAGCGCATCACCATGACCACGATGCCGAACCGGTACGTGGGCGTGCAGGTGGAGCCCACCGAGGACGCCGAGAAGCTGTTCCGCCTGGTGCGCGACGACATCGCGCTTGACGGCAAGGACAAGAAGAAGGCGAAGGCCGAGGAGAAGCTCTCCGACGATCCGGCGGCGCCCGACACGGAGATCGGCGTCCAGGTCCAGAACGGCACCAGCACCGACACCCTGGGCCCGGCGGGCGGCCGGGCGGGCACGGTCGCGGGCCTGCTGGTCGACAAGGGCTTCACGCTGGCCGCCGCGGACGGCTCGGTGGTGCTGAGCGAGGACCGTACGGTGGTCCGCTACCCGAGCGCGGAGCTGGAGGGCGACGCCCAGCGGGTCGCCAAGTCCCTGGGGATTCCGCTGAGTTCGGTGAAGCGCTCGACGGAGGTCACGGGGGTGACGCTGGTCGTCGGCGCGGACTGGCGCGAGGGTACGGCGTACAAGGCGCCGAAGCAGGACGACAAGCTGCCCGACGCCGACAAGGCCCTCAACGGCGCCGACGAGGACGCCTGTATGCACGTGAACCCGGCCTTCACCTTCTAGGGGTCGGGCCGGGTTCGAGGGCGGTGGTCAGGCTGCGGTGCTGACCACCGCGGGGCGGCGGGAGGCGATGACCTTGCGGGCCAGGGCGCGGGGGCTGGTCAGGAAGCCCCAGCCCCAGGACATGTGCATGGTGGCGAGGGCCACCGGGATCTGGAGCCGCGCCTTCAGCGGCAGGCCCTTGCCCGCCGGGACCGAGCCGAGGACGATCGCCGCGAGATAGCCACCGGGGATCACCAGGGCCAGCGGGTTCAGCACCGCGCCCACGACCAGGCCCACCACGATCGCGCACACCGCGGTCGGCGGGGCCAGGTAGCGCAGGTTGATGGAGCCCTCGTGGTAGCGGGCGACGACGTGCCGCCAGCGGCCGTAGTCCTTGTACTGCTTGGCGAGGGCGCGCATGGAGGGCCGCGGCCGGTACGACACCTTCAGCTCGGGCGAGAACCAGATCAGCCCGCCCGCCTCGCGGATCCGGAAGTTCAGCTCCCAGTCCTGGGCGCGGATGAACTCGACGTTGTAGCCGCCCTGCCGCTCCAGCGCCTCGCGCCGGAAGACCCCGAGGTAGACGGTCTCGGCCTCGCCCGCCCGGCCGCCGGTGTGGAAGACGGCGTTGCCGACGCCGATCTTCGACGTCATCGCGGCGGCGACCGCGTGCTCCCAGTCGTTCTCGCCCTCGGCGTGCATGATGCCGCCGACGTTCTGCGCGCCGGTCTCCTCCAGGAGCCGGACGGCGGTGGTGATGTAGTTCGGCGAGAGCATGCCGTGGCCGTCGACCCGGACCACGATCGGGTGGCGGGACGCCTTGATCGCGGCGTTGAGGGCGGCGGGCGTACGGCCGGTGGGGTTCGGGACCGTGTGAACGCGGGAGTCCTCGGCGACGAGCTGGGCCGCGATCTCGTCCGTACGGTCCGTGGACGGACCGAGGGCGATCACGACCTCCATCTCGCCGGCGTACTCCTGCGCGAGGATCGCTTGGACTGCTCCGCGCAGATGCCGCTCCTCGTTGAGGACGGGCATGATGACGGACACGGCGGGGAGCTGCACGTCGGGATTGGCGTTCATAGGGGGCTCACGTTACCGCGAACGGGGGACACCGGTGCGCCCCGCCCGGGGCGGTGCCCCGGGCCACAGATCGTATGGGCCTACGGTGCTCAAGATCCCACGTACGGCCCTCGCGGAGGTGTCCCCCATGCCCACGCCGCCCCGCTCCCCCGCCAGACCTCCGCGACAACGCCCGCGGCCGCCCGTCCGGCGGAAGAGACCGCGCTGGGCCATGCGGGTGCTGACCACGCTGTCGGTGGTGGTGCTGGCCTCCGCCGGGATCGGGCACGCGGTGCTGACCGGTCTTGATGCGGACATCGCGCGGGTCGATCCGTTCAAGGACATGAAGAACCGGCCGCGGGCCGGGCACGGGATGAATGTGCTGCTGGTCGGCACGGACGGACGGGACCGGATCTCGCAGGCGCAGCGGCGGCAGTACCGGCTGGGCGGGGCGCCCTGCCACTGCACCGACACGATCATGATCGTGCACATCTCGGAGGACCGGGAGCGGGCGAGTGTGGTGAGCCTGCCGAGGGACTCGTACGCGATGACTCCGGCGCATGTCGACGACGTGAGCGGTGAGCGACATCACGGGCATCCGCTGAAGCTGAACGCGGCGTACGCGGAGGGCGGGCCGCAGCTGACGGTGCGGACGGTGGAGTCGATGACGCGGGTGAAGATCGACCACTATCTGGAGGTCGACTTCACGAGCTTCATGAAGACGGTGGATGTGCTCGGCGGGGTGAAGGTCTGCACGGCGGGGCCGCTGAAGGACTCGTACACCGGCCTCGACCTCCCCGCGGGCACCCATGACCTCAACGGCGGGGAGGCCCTCCAGTACGTCCGCGCCCGGCACGTCGACGGGGCCTCCGACCTCTCGCGGATGCAGCGGCAGCAGCGGTTCCTGGCGGCGCTGGTGGAGCGGGCGACCTCGTCCGGGATCCTGCTGAACCCGATGAAGTTCCGGGACGTGACCCGGGCGGTGCTGGGGTCGGTGCGGGCGGACAAGGGCTTCGGCACGGACGAGCTGCTGGACCTGGGCCGGGCGATGCGGAACTTCTCGCCCTCCTCGTCGGAGTTCACCACGGTGCCGATCGGGCAGATGGGATACGCCGTGAAGGGCGTGGGCTCGACTCTGCGGTGGGACGCGACGAAGTCGCAGCGGCTGTTCAAGGCCCTGCGGGACGACAAGCCGCTGGCCGCGCATCGGCCGGCGCCTGGCAGCGACGCGGTGAAGGTGCCCGTCGCGCCGTCCCAGATCCGGGTGCAGGTGGAGAACGGGACGGCTACGGCGGGTCTGGGCAAGCGTGTCGACTCGGCCCTGGCTTCGACCGGGTTCCGCACCAGCCGGGTGCCGGTGAACGCGGCGGAGCGCACGGTGCGGCGGACGGTGGTGGCGTACGACCCCCGCTGGGACCGCTCGGCGAAGTCCCTGGCCGCGGCGCTGCCGGGCAGCGAGCTGCGGGCGGTGAAGGGGCTGGGGGCGACGCTGAAGGTGATCGCGGGGTCGGACTTCAAGCAGGTGCGCAAGGTCCGGGCGGCGGAACCTCCGCGGGCGGAGTCCGGGGTGGTGCGGGGGGACGAGGTGGGGTGCGGGTAGCCGCGGGCCGGGGTGCCCGCGGCTGTGGGGACCGGCTCAGTCCTCGATGCCCTCTGCCGCTCGCTTCTCCCGCAGTTCCTTGATGGCGCGGCGGCGGGCCAGGCGGTGGGTGCGGCGGATCTGGGCTTCCTGGTAGCGGCGGTTGTCGCGTTCCGTTTCCGGGATGACCTGGGGGACCGCGCGGGGCTTGCCGTCGGCGTCGACCGCGGCGAAGACCAGGTAGGCCGAGCCGACCTGGGTGGGCGGGGTGGATTCGTTCCAGCGCTCCGCCAGGACTCGTACGCCTACCTCCATGGAGGTGCGGCCGGTCCAGTTGACCTGGGCCTTCACATGGACCAGGTCGCCGACCCGGACCGGCTCCAGGAACACCATCTCGTCCATGGACGCCGTCACCGCGGGGCCCCCGCTGTGCCGTCCGGCCACCGCGCCGGCGGCGTCGTCGACCAGCTTCATGATCACACCGCCGTGCACCGTGCCCAGCAGGTTGGTGTCGTTGTGGGTCATGATGTGGCTCAGCGTGGTGCGGGACGCGGACGTCGGCTTGCCCGGGATATCCGGAGTGCCCGATTCCGCTGTGGGGACCTGGTGTGTCATGGCCTCCACCTTATGCTGCGGGACGAACCGGGGAATTTGTGTTGGGTTCGCAACAGCCGTGCCCCTATTTTCCGCCGACCCTTGTAAGACGCACAGCCGTTCCCTGCACACTGGGGCCCATGAACAACTGGCCCGAGGGATGGTCCGACGGAAACCGCGGTGGCGGCTACGGACACGGCAGCGCAAGCGCACAGCCGGATGGCGCACGCGTCATGCGGCAGGTCCGCCGCGGCCCGGCGGCGCCCGGCGGGGGCCAGTCGGCTCCGCCGTACGGTGTGCCGTCGCAGCAGCCGTACGACGATGGCCAAGGCCATGACGGCTATGACAGCGGCTACAACACCGGCCAGGTCTACGGCGGTGGCGGCGGCCAGGGGCGCGGCGGCGACATGTACGAGCCGCGGCCCGCGCCGAACTGGCGGAAGCGGATCAAGTGGACCTCGATCACCGTCGTCACGGTGCTCGTCGTCACCACCGTCGCCACCTATTTCTGGGCCGACTCCAAGCTCAACCGCGAGGTCGACCTGTCCAAGGTCATCGAGCGGCCGGAGGCGGGCGACGGCACGAACTACCTGATCGTCGGTTCCGACAGCCGTGAGGGCATGTCGAGCGAGGAGAAGAAGAAGCTGCACACCGGGTCCGCCGAGGGCAAGCGCACGGACTCGATGATGATCCTGCACACCGGTGACAACGGCCCGACGCTGATCTCGCTGCCCCGCGACTCGGACGTGGAGATCCCCACCTTCGTGGGCTCGGAGTCCGGCAAGACCTACCCGGGCACGGGCCGGCACACCAAGCTGAACGCCGCCTACGCCGAGGACGGTCCCGAACTGCTGGTGCGGACGGTCGAGTTCAACACCGGTCTGCACATCGACCACTACGTCGAGATCGGCTTCGCGGGCTTCGCGAACATCGTGGACGCGGTCGGTGGTGTGGAGATGGAGATCCCGAAGGGCGGCATCAAGGACTCCAAGTCCGGCGCCGACCTCAAGGAGGGCAAGCAGACCCTGAACGGCGAGGAGGCGCTCGCCTTCGTCCGTACCCGCTACGCGCTGGCCGGCTCCGACCTGGACCGTACGAAGAACCAGCAGAAGTTCCTCGCGGCGCTGGCCAACCAGGCCGCGACGCCGAGCACCGTGCTGAACCCCTTCAAGCTGTACCCGACGATGAGCGCCGGTCTGGACACCCTCATCGTGGACAAGGAGATGGGCCTGTTCGACCTGGCGTCGATGTTCTGGGCGATGAAGGGCGTCACCGGCGGTGAGGGCACGTCCATGAACATGCCGATCTCCGGGTCCTCCGGCGGCAACCTCGTCTGGGACAAGGCGAAGGTGAAGACGCTGGTGCAGCAGTTGAACAACGACGAGAAGGTCACCGTCTCCGGGAACTGAGCGGTGCCCGGTCCGCCGGGCCGGTGAGCCCGGCGGACCGCTCTGTCAGACCCGGCCCACGACGAACCTCGGGTGCCTCTCCACCCGCCAGCCGCCCGCGTCGTGGCCGAGGTTCCGCACCACCAGCAGCGGGTCCCCGAAGGCGCCCTTGCCGCCGTTGAGGGCCTCCCAGACGCCCGCGTACCCGAACCCGACGATGTCGGCGCTGCGGTCGCCGGTCAGGTCGGCCAGGAAGCGCGGGTGCTTCTCGATCCGCCAGCCGCCCGCGTCATGGCCGAAGTTCTCCACGACGAGCTGCGGGCCCTGGAACGTGCCGTCGCCATTGTTCAGCGCGGCCCAGACGCCCGCGTACCCGAACCCGACGATGTCGGCGCGGCCGTCGCCCGTGAGGTCGGCCAGGAAGCGCGGATGCTTCTCCACCCGCCAGCCGCCCGCGTCGTAGCCGAAGTTCTCCACGACGAGCTGCGGGCCCTGGAACGTGCCGTCGCCGTTGTTCAACGACACCCACACCCCGGCGTAACCGAACCCGACGATGTCCGCGCGGCCGTCGCCGGTCAGGTCGGCCAGGAAGCGCGGATGCTTCTCCACCCGCCAACCACCCGCGTCGTAGCCGAAGTTCTCCACGACGAGCTGCGGGCCCTGGAACGTGCCGTCGCCGTTGTTCAACGACACCCAGACGCCCTTGTCGCCGAAACCGACGATGTCCGCGCGGCGGTCACCGGTCAGGTCGGCGAGGAAGCGGGGGTGTTTCTCGACGCGCCAACCGCCCGCCGTGTAGCCGAAGTTCGGCACCATGAGCTGTGGGGCGGCGAAGGTGGCGTTGCCGCGGTTCAGGGAGACCCAGGCGCCCGCCTCGCCGAAGCCGATGATGTCGGCGCGGCGGTCGCCCGTGAGGTCGGCGAGGAAACGCGGGTGCTTCTCCACGCGCCAACCGCCCGCCACGTAGGCGAAGTTCTCCACGACCAGCCGCGGGTCGCGGAAGGAGCCGCTGCCGTTGTTCAGGGAGATCCAGACGCCCGCGTCGCCGAAGCCGACGAGGTCGGCGCGGTTGTCGCCGGTCAGGTCGGCGAGCATGCGCGGGTGCTTCTGCGTACGCCAACCGCCCGCCGAGTAGGCGAAGTTCTGGACCATCAGCTTGGGTCCGGCGAAGGTGCCGTCGCCCTTGTTGAGCGCCACCCACACCCCGGCGTCGCCGAAGCCGACGAGGTCCGCGCGGCCGTCGCCGGTGAGGTCCGTGCCGGCCGGCGCGGGCGCGGGGTGGATCAGCGGGCTGGTGACGGCGCGGTGGGCGTTGACCCTGCCCCGGCCCAGCATCCCGGCGAAGCCCGGGTTGTCCGCCTCCACGTCGTCGCAACTGCTCTCGACGATACGGCGGACCTGGTCGCCGGTCAGCTCCAGGTTGCGGGACCAGACCAGGGCCGCGACGCCCGCGACATGCGGGCTCGCCATCGAAGTGCCGTCCAGGAAGCGGTGGTTGCCGTTCAGATGCGTCGACCAGACGGTGACGCCCGGCGCGGACACGTCGACGTTCGTGCCGAAGTTGGAGAAGGGTGCCCTGCGGTCCGCCGAGTCCAGCGCGGCGACCGCGATGACCTCGGGGTACACGCCGGGGAACTGCGGGGTCACGTCGGTGTTGGTGTTGGCGTTGCCCGCGGCGAAGCAGATCACCACACCGGCGGCGGCCGCGTCCTGGATGGCGGTGCGGATGCCGGCGTGGTCGCCGTTGGCACGCCAGCTGCAATTGACGACATAGCGCCGGTCGCGGTGGTCGAGGGACTGGCGGCGGACGTAGTCGATGGCGTCGGCGCGGTTCTGGTTCATGCCCGCGGTGAGGTTCACCCTGAGCGGCATCAGCCGGCAGTCCGGGGCCACGCCGATCACGCCCAGGTCGTTGTCGGCCGCGGCTATGGTCCCGGCGCAGTGGGTGCCGTGGCCGTTGTCGTCCTCCGGCACCGGGTCGCCCGCGTCGGAGAAGTCCCAGTCCTCGGCTCCCCTCGGCAGGATGTTCGCCGCGAGGTCGGGATGGTCGAGGTCGCAGCCGGTGTCTATGACGGCGACGATGACGTCCCGGTGGCCGCGAGTGTGGTCCCAGGCCTCGGTGACGCCGATGTCGACGCCCGCGGTGCCGGGGACGCCGTCGACGGCCTGCCCGGTGTTGCGCAGGCCCCACAGCCGCTCGAAGTCGGGCTCGTCGGGCAGATAGGGCTGCGCGTCGTTGAACCCGGCCTCGGACGGCTCGGCGAACCGCACCTCGTCCAGGGCGGAGAACTCCCTGATGGTCGCGAAGAGTTCGGCCCCCTCGGGGATCCGCAGGGTGTAGTACCCCGGGGTCCGCTGGGCGAGGGCGACGCTGCTGCCGTGCTCGGCGACGATCCGCTCGGCACGCTCCCGGTCGACGTCCGCGCGGAACCGTACGGTGAACTCGCCGGGCACGAAGTACCGGGACGCGCCGTGCTCGTCGATCATCACCGGCAGTGAGCCGAGGACGTCCGGCTCGGCGGTGAGGGCGGCCGCGTCGGTGTCGGCGGCCGGGTTCAGGTAGACCGCGGCGAAACCGCGGTCGAGGTTGTAGCCCTGGCTGACGGAGAGCAGCGGGCGGGCTTCGACCAGGTGGTCCACCGTCGCGCCCGTGGCGTCGGACGGCAGCCGGACCATGGCCTCGGTCCCGGACGGGCGGAAGGTCCGGAGACTGCCGCTGGCCTTGTCGACGTAGGAGAGATCCGCCGGTTGATCAGGTGTGCTCATGAGGTGCCCCCGTTGGCGCTCGTGAGGTGTCGCCCCGGGCTCCCGCCGCCACGGCGGCAGCCGGCGACCGTGCGGGGCCACCCTCCTCCTGCCCGCACGGGCCGCCTAGGCGAGCGACCGGAAAGGCGCACGAGATACGCCGAGCGGCCGACGGCGCGGGGCCGGGGCGACGTAGCGCGTCAGCGCTTGCGGCCCACGCCCGCGAAGTGCGTGACCTCGACGATCTCCGCGTCCGGGGTGTCCGGGCGCCAGCGGGAACAGGAGACGATGCCGGGCTCCAGCAGCTCCACGCCCTCGAAGAGCCGGACCAGGTCGGCGCGGCTGCGCAGGGTCATGGCGGCCGAGCCCTGGCTGTTCCAGTACTCCACCGCCGCCTTCATCGCCTCGCCGTCCACCTCGGTGGTGGGGTGGGAGACGACCAGATAGGAGCCCGCGGGGACGGCGTCGAGGAGGCGGCGGACGATGGCGGCGGCCTCGTCGGTGTCCAGGACGAAGTTCAGGATGCCCAGCATGGTGATGGCGACCGGCCGGGTGAGGTCCAGGGTGCGGGCCGCGCCCGCGAGGATCGCCTCCGGGTCGTGGACGTCGGCCTCGATGTAGTCGGTGGCGCCCTCCTTCGCGCTGGTGAGCAGGGCGTGCGCGTGGGTGAGGACGAGCGGGTCGTTGTCGACGTAGACGATCCGCGCGTCCGGGGCGACGCGCTGGGCGACCTCGTGAGTGTTGTCGGCGGTGGGCAGGCCGGTGCCGATGTCCAGGAACTGGCGTATGCCGCGCTCCCCGGCGAGATGACGGACGGCGCGCGCGAGGAACTGACGGTCGGCCACGGCGGAGCGGGGCAGGGCCGGTACGAAGCCAAGGATCTGGTCGCCGACCTCCTCGTCCACCGGGTAGTGGTCCTTGCCGCCCAGCCAGTAGTTCCAGATCCGCGCCGAGTGGGAGACGTCGGTGCGCAGCCGCGCGGTGCGGGCCACGCCCTCGTCGTCGGGCGATGGCGTGGTGAGGTCGGCCATGGGTGCGGTCTCCTTCGGACACTTACGTTCGGGATGCGCACCCAACGTAGGCACAACTCGGCGGGTCTGGCGGGAAATTGACCGAGGTCCAGGAAACAGCGCGGCCCCCGGCGGCACTGCGCGCGCCGGGGGCCGTCGAATCCGTGGTGACCGCGACTACGGCAGGTTGCGCGCCATGACGATGCGCTGGACCTGGTTGGTGCCCTCGTAGATCTGCGTGATCTTCGCGTCGCGCATCATCCGCTCCACCGGGTAGTCCCGCGTGTAGCCGTAGCCGCCCAGGAGCTGGACCGCGTCCGTGGTGACCTCCATGGCCACGTCGGAGGCGAAGCACTTGGCGGCGGCGCCCAGGTAGGTCAGGTCCGCGTCGCCGCGCTCGGAGGCGGCGGCGGCCTGGTAGGTCAGGGCGCGGGCGGCCGAGATCTTCATGGCCATGTCGGCGAGCATGAACTGGATGCCCTGGAAGTCGGCGATCGGCTTGCCGAACTGCTTGCGCTCCTGGACGTAGCCCTTGGCGTAGTCGAGGGCGCCCTGGGCGATGCCGAGGGCCTGCGCGGCAATGGTGATGCGGGTGTGGTCCAGGGTCTTCATCGCGGTCGCGAAGCCCGTGCCCTCCTCGCCGATCATGCGGTCGGCGGGGATGCGGACGTTGTCGAGGTAGACCTCGCGGGTCGGGGAGCCCTTGATGCCGAGCTTCTTCTCCGGGGCGCCGAAGGAGACGCCCTCGTCGTCCTTCTCCACGACGAAGGCGGAGATGCCCTTCGAGCGCTTGGAGGGGTCGGTCACGGCCATCACCGTGTAGAACTCGCTGACGCCCGCGTTGGTGATCCAACGCTTCACGCCGTTGAGCACGTAGTGGTCGCCGTCGCGGACCGCCTTGGTCTTCATGCCGGCCGCGTCCGAGCCCGCGTCCGGCTCGGAGAGGCAGTACGAGAACATGCCCTCGCCCTTGGCGAGCGGGGACATGTACTTCTTCTTCAGCTCCTCGGAGCCGGAGATGATCACGGGCAGCGAGCCGAGCTTGTTCACCGCGGGGATCAGGGAGGAGGACGCGCAGACGCGGGCCACCTCCTCGATCACGATGACCGTGGCGAGCGCGTCGGCGCCGGCGCCGCCGAACTCCTCGGGCACGTGCACGGCGTGCAGGTCGTTCGCGACCAGCGCGTCGTGGGCCTCCTGCGGGAAGCGGGCTTCCTCGTCCACCGCGGTGGCGTACGGCAAGATCTTCGCCTCGGCCAGGGAGCGGACGGCGTCGCGGAGCATGTCGTGCTCCTCGGACGGGCGGTACAGGTCGAAGTCAGCCGATCCGGCCAAGGTCTCTCACGCTCCAAAGACGCTGTGATGCTGGCGCTAATTACCGTTAAGTAACTCAAATTTTAGAGCTCCGCCCACGCTGGTGATACGTGAGCTTGGCGACAGCGGGAAAAGTGCCCGGTGGGGCGCACTGCGATGCCCCGACTATGCTCGGGCCCGCACCGCCGCCGCACCACTCAAGGGAGTCCCCATGGCCCTCAAGATCACCGTGATCGGCACCGGCTATCTCGGCGCCACCCACGCCGCGGCCATGGCCGAGCTCGGCTTCGAGGTCCTGGCGCTGGATGTCGTGCCCGAGAAGATCGAGATGCTCCGGCGCGGTGAGGTCCCGATGTTCGAGCCGGGTCTTGAGGAGCTGCTGCGCAAGCACGTGGCCGGGATCGAGGGCTCCACCGAGCGGCTGCGGTTCACCATGGACTGGGCCGAGATCGGCGCGTTCGGCGATGTGCACTTCGTGTGTGTGAACACTCCGCAGCGGCACGGCGAGTACGCCTGTGACATGAGCTACGTCGACTCCGCCTTCGCCTCGCTCGCCCCGCATCTGCACAACGCCGCGCTGGTCGTCGGCAAGTCGACGGTGCCGGTGGGCTCCGCGGACCGGCTCGCCGCCTACCTCGCCGAGCACGCGCCGGCCGGGGAGGGCGCCGAGCTGGCCTGGAACCCCGAGTTCCTGCGCGAGGGCTTCGCCGTCAACGACACCCTGCACCCCGACCGGCTCGTGGTCGGCGTGCGCAGCGAGCGGGCCGAGAAGCTGCTGCGCGAGGTGTACGCGGCGCCGATCGCGGAGGGCTCGCCCTTCGTGGTCACCGACTTCCCGACCGCCGAGCTGGTGAAGACCTCGGCGAACTCCTTCCTCGCCACGAAGATCTCCTTCATCAACGCCATGGCTGAGGTGTGCGAGGCCGCGGGCGGCGACGTCGCCAAGCTCGCGGAGGCCATCGGGTACGACGACCGGATCGGCAAGAAGTTCCTGCGGGCCGGGATCGGCTTCGGCGGCGGCTGTCTGCCGAAGGACATCCGGGCGTTCATGGCGCGCGCCGGTGAGCTGGGCGCCGACCAGGCGCTGACCTTCCTGCGCGAGATCGACTCCATCAACATGCGCCAGCGCGGCCAGATGGTGGAGCTGACCCGTCAGGCGCTGGGCGGCGGGCCCTTCCTCGGCAAGCGGGTCGCGGTGCTCGGCGCGACCTTCAAGCCGGACTCGGACGACGTACGGGACTCGCCCGCGCTCAATGTGGCGGGCCAGATCCACCTCCAGGGCGGCCAGGTCACGGTCTACGACCCCAAGGGCATGACCAACGCCCGCCGGCTCTTCCCGACCCTCGGCTACGCCGACTCCGCCGTGGAGGCGGTGCGCGGCGCCGACGTCGTGCTGCACCTCACCGAGTGGCGCGAGTTCCGCGAGCTGGACCCGGCGGCGCTGGGCGAGGTGGCGGCGACCCGACTCGTCCTCGACGGCCGCAACGCCCTGGACCCGTCGCTGTGGCGGGCGGCGGGGTGGACGTACCGGGCGATGGGGCGTCCCACCGCCTAATCGCCGCTCGCCCGTTCCTGCGCCGCCATCACCTCGTCCCCGTGCTCGAAGGCCCAGGTGCCGAACGCCTCGATCGCGGGGAGCAGGCTGTGGCCGAGGTCGGTGAGGGCGTAGTCGACGCGGGGCGGTGAGCCGGGGTGGGCGCGGCGGTCGACGAGGCCGTTGAACTCCAGCCGCCGCAGGGTCTCCGTCAGCACCTTCGGGCTGATCCCGCCGATCCGCTCCCGCAGCGCCCCGGGCCGCTCCGGACCGTGCCGCAGCGCCCAGATCACCACCGCGTTCCAGGTGTTCGCGAGCAGGTCGAAGGCGAGGCGGGCCCGGCAGTCGGCGAGAAAGCTCTGGTCGGCGGTCACTTACCGAATGGTGCCCGAACGTCTCCCTAATGTCCTTTCCCGAGCGACTACTTGGGAGGACACGGAATGCGAATCGGGATCATCGGTACGGGCGCCATGGCCGAGGGCCTCGGCGGGCAGTGGGCACGCGCCGGGCACGACGTCCTGGTGGGCGGCCGGGACGAGAGGCGTACGGCGGAACTGGCGGCGCGGATCGGCGCCCGCGCGGGAGATCCGGGGCAGGCCGCGCTGCGGGACGTCGTCCTGCTTGCGGTGCCGTACGCGGCGGCCGTACCGGTGGTGTCGGCGCTGGCCGACGCGCTGGCGGGCCGGACGCTGATCGACTGCACCAACCCGGTGGGCCCCGGCTTCCGGCTGGAGACCGGGGGCGGCCCGTCCGCCGCCGAGCGGATCGCGGCCGCCGCGCCGGGCGTGCGGGTCGTCAAGGCGTTCAACCTCTGCCACGAGAGCGTGTGGCGGCTGACCCCGCCGGTCTTCGACGACCGCCCCCTCGCCGTCCCGCTCTGCGGCGACGATCCGGCGGCCCTGGAGTCCGTACGGCGACTGGTGCGCGACCTCGGCTGTGAGCCCGTGAACGGCGGTGGCCTGGACCGGGCGGCGCTGCTGGAGGCGACGGCGGCCTTCCTGATCGGCCTGTGGGTGGGCGAGGGAGCGGACGCCCAGGCCATCGCGCCGCCCCTGCGGCACGCCGGGGTATGAAAGGCGACGCCGCTTCGGCCGAGGCTCAGTCGGCCGAAACGGCGTCTTCCCGCATTCTGCCGCACACCGGGGCGCAGTGCCCCGGAGTCCTCGACAGACCCTTGCGTCCCGCGTCCTCAACCGGCGCTCCCGTACGGCTACTTGGCCCGGTAGCGCCGCATCTTCGCCCGTGCCCCGCACACCTGCATCGAGCACCAGCGGCCGCGTCCCGCGGGGCTGCGGTCGTAGTAGGCCCAGTGGCAGTCGGCCGCCTCGCAGGCCTTCAGGCGGGGCCAGGTGCCCGCGACCAGCGACTCGGCCACGGCGCCGGCGATACGGGAGGTCAGCGCGCGGGGGTCGGCGGCGGCGAGGGTCGCCGAGCCGTCGCCGGGGTCGACCGAGAGGTGGAGCGGGGCCCGGGTCAGCAGGTCCGTCAGCGGGGTCACCTCGCGGTGCGGCGGGTGGCCGGCGTGGGCCAGGAGCGTCGCCCGCAGGGACTCGCGCAGCTCCCGGGCGGCCGGGACCTCCTCCTCGGCCAGCCCCAGGCGCGCCCGGCCCTCGGCGGTGTCCAGGGCGTCGGCGCCCGACTCCAGGTCCAGCGTGTTGACCAGGGACTGGACCAGCTCCAGGGCACCGGGGGCGGGTGAGCGCGCATTCATGGTTGCGACGTTACCTCCAATGCGGGAGCATGCAGTAACGGTGTTACCGCATGGGCGCCTTTGCCAGTAACCACGAGTACGCGGAGGAAGTCATGGCTCTCGCCACCCTGGACGTCGTCGTCCTGGACTGTCCCGACCCCACCGCCCTGGCCGGGTTCTACGCCGCCGTCCTCGGCGGCACCATCGAGGACCAGGGAGAGTGGGTGGACCTGAACCTGCCCGGCGGGGCCAGGCTCGCCTTCCAGGCCGCCCCCGGCTTCGTACCGCCGAAGTGGCCCTCGCCCGACCACTCCCAGCAGTTCCACCTCGACCTGAACGTGACCGACCTGGACAAGGCCGAGAAGGGCGTGCTGGAACTGGGCGCGAGGCCGCTGGACACGGAGGACCGCACACGGACCTTCCGGGTGTACGCGGACCCGGCCGGCCACCCGTTCTGCCTCTGCGCCGGCTGACCCCGGAGGGATCCCCGTGACGCTGGCCCGCTTCCGCTCGGTCGTGATCGACTGCCCCGAGCCACTCGCGCTCGCCGAGTTCTACGCGGCTGTGCTGGGCGGCACGCCGCAGGTGCAGGAGGAGGACTGGGTGGTCCTCGAGGCACCGGGCGTGCCGCGCCTCGCCTTCAACCGTGAGCCGGGATTCCGCCCCCCGGCCTGGCCCCGCGAGGACGACAACGCCCAGCAGTTCCACCTCGACCTCGACGCCGGGTCCACCTGGGCGGAGGTCGACGCGGCGGAGCGGCGGGTGCTGGCGCTGGGGGCACGGCTGCTGCGGCGGGAGCGGGATCCGGTGGCGGAGGACGCCCGGGTGTTCGCGGATCCGGCGGGGCATCCCTTCTGCCTGTGCCGGATCGACCACCCGTAGGGGCTCTCAGCCGTCCAGGTCCGCGATCCGCGCCGTCGACGGCTCCCGGCGTTGCTGGGCCGCCTTTGCGGTGAAGTCGGCGGTGCGTAGGACGCGTTGGACGTTGCCCCAGGTCAGCAGGGACAGGTCGGTCTCCGTCCAGCCTCTGCGGAGCAGTTCGGCGACGAGGTGCGGGTAGCAGGAGGCGTCGGGGAGGTCCTGCGGATGGGCGGTGCCGACGTCGTAGGTGCCGGACAGGCCCACGCACTGCGTGCCCGCTACCGCACGGACATGGTCGAGGTGGTCGGCGACGTCCCGCACCGAGGGGCCGGTCTGCTCGGCGGTCAGGGGCACCATGCACAGGCCCTTCGCCGCGCCCAGCTCGGCGAGCAGGTCGTCGGGGAGGTTGGCCGGGTGCGGACGCAGCGCGCGGGCGGCGGAGCGGGTGCACAGGACGGGCGTCTTGGAGGCGGCCAGCGCGCGGCGGACGGTCTGCTCGGAGGCGCCGGAGAGGTCGGCGAGCACGCCGAGCCGGTTCATCTCCCGGACCACCTCCTCCCCGAACCGGGTCAGTCCCGCCTCGCTGGCCCAGGAGGTCCCGGCCAGGGTGAGCACCCTGAGGCCCAGGCTGTGCAGCACGCGCAGGATGGCGAGCGAGTCGTCCAGTGCCGCGGCCGTCGCCGGGCCCAGCAGCACCGCCGCCCGGCCGCAGTTGCGGGCGTCGATGACCTGGCCCGCGGTGCGCGCGAGCCGTAGCCCCTCGGGGTGGGCGGCGATCACCGTGCGCACCAGGTCGAGCTGTTCCAGGGTGGCGGCGACGGCCCGGTCGGCGGCCAGCCCCTCGGGCAGGTGCAGGGAGCAGAACAGCGCGCCGACATGGCCCTGCCGCAGCCGCGGTACGTCGGTGTCGACGGCGCTCTCGCCCAGCTCAAGGTCGTACCAGGGCAGATGACGCAGCGCCCAGGGCAGTCCGCTGTAGCCGTCGGCGACGGGGTGCGCGGCGAGCAGGGCGCGGGCGCGCTCCAGGCGCTCGGCGTCGGGATCGACGGGGTCGGGATCGTCGATGGGCAGCGCGGGCGGCTCGACCGGGAAGGGGTCGGCCAGCGGCAGGCCGTCGAGCGCGTCGACCTCGGCCGGGGTGTGCAGGTCGTCCTGGAGATCTGCCATGGCGGGCTCCGTACGTGCGAGGCGATCGCTGTACGGTCACCGTCGCACGCGTGCCCGGGGCCTTCCTGGTGGACGGGGCGTTCGGGGGTCCGCCGGACGGGCGGGGCAGTCGGCCGCCCCGCCCTCGACCGTCACCCGTCCAGCGCCTCGATCGTGGCGTGGGAAGCCGCTCGCGTGGTCTGGAGCTCCCGCGCCACATCCTCCGC